>CAZGAW010000003.1:43329-91213 GCA_964523645.1 uncultured bacterium
CTCATCAACTGCAGTATTCAGATTTTTGAGACTCGGAGTTAATTTTTCTAGCATCACATCACTGATCGCAGCGGGAACATTCTGAAGTTCCTGTACAATCTCTTGACTATCTTGTGTATTTTGCACGCGCGACTCTATTAGACTTTGATGTAAAGCATCTAATCCTTCAGATTGCCTCTGTAACTCATCAACTGCAGTATTCAGATTTTTGAGACTCGGAGTTAATTTTTCTAGCATCGCATCACTGATCGCAGCGGGAACATTCTGAAGTTCTTGAATAATCTTTTGACTGCCCTGTGTACTCTGGGTATGCAACTCCATTAGACTTTGATGCAAATCATCCAACTTCCCAGATTGCCTTTGCAACTCATCAACTGCAGTATTCAGATTGCCGAGATTCGGTGCTAATTGGTTTACTACTGCATTGCTGATAGCATCGGGGGTATTACGAAGTTCCTGAATAATCTTTTGACTATCTTGTGTACTTTGAGCGCGTGACTCGGACATAATGCTATCCATCGCAATTTTAATCTTATCCGCCAAGTCTGTCGAAAACGCTTTGAGTGCCAGTGTCTGTTGTGCAAGTTCATCTTCTTGTCGAAACGCAATCTCCTGTTGTGTTGTCAGTGTAAACAATTGATCAAGTGCGTGCTGCAGCCCCGCAATTGCCCGACTCACCCTATTAATACGCCACTTTTCCAACCCATTGAACAAAAGCGAGGCAAGCATTCCCCAAACGGAGGTTACAAATGCAATTGATAGACCTGGTAGGAGTTCTTTTATCGCTCCCCGAATTTCATCAGACGTGAAATCAGTGATACCAAAAAACGAACGCAATCCCCAAACTAATCCAACAAAGGTACCAAGGATGCCAAATCCAACCAATAAAGCGGGCACACTATTCCAAAACCGAAGATTCAAATGTCGCGCCAAAAGACGGTCTTCACTGAAGAAAAGCGATGCTTCGTCTGTTTTATATATCACCTGACCTCCGTTACGTTCCCGTGTAACAAGCGAGTTTTCAAACTCCAACCACGCCTCAGTGATTTTCTCTTTGCCCGAAAATTTATCTTTTAAAGTAAGTTCTCCATCATCTGAAAACTCCGCTCCTAATTCGTGGAGATCCTTTGGCTGGACAGGTCTCCTCTTGTTAACTACTTTATCAGTCAAATTCTTAATCAGACCTCGTTGGAAGAGGGTTCTTAGAAAAAAATAAAACCCGAATAGGAGGAAAGTAATTCCAATTACATAAACAAAAACAGCAGTAATCTGGTCATTGATAGCATTCCATTGGGGAAGTAATAATTTAAAGAATTCGTCCATATAATTTCCCTTATTGATTTTCTCTGTGTTCCTTTACTCTATTGTCCGGTAGCGGATTGTTAGCATTGGACGGAGGTTTTCATCGGTTGCTTCTTTTGATGAGAAAACGATAGGCGCGCTGCCATCCTGCAAGGCAAAGAGATACCCGTAGTTGTAATCGGGGTTCGCTACCCAAAAGCGGACGGCATCGGTGAGGAGTTCGCTTTTAAATATATAACGTTTCCCTGCGCCTTGAATTTCACACGTGCCATCAATCCGATGGGCGACATCTTCAGAGCCGTTGTAATCGCTTTCACTGTCGCCGTCTATGCCCGCTAACATCGCCTGTGCAGGTGCCCTATTCCACCGGAGATTGCGATGCAAGGCACTGTTGTAAGTGAGTTCGTTGTCTTCTGCGCGATCTGATGTGCCTCTGCCCTCTCGCCATGGAAGTAAAACACGACGGAAAATAACGGTTTGAGTAGCATCCGTATCACACTTTTGGACATGTAAGCTTATCGTGGCTTCTAAGATCTGCGTCGGTTCTCGGATCCCCATGTCTTCAAAGGCATCAAACAGGTCAAATGCAACGAAGAAAACGCTGCCTGTTGGATCAGATACGAGGGTCTGTTCCGCACCTGCGTTGTTGTTTCGGGTCTTCCGATCTTTATTGACCAGCAGACTGGTATCTTGCAAGCCGCCAGAGAATGTAACGGACTCGCTTGTGCCGAAGGTTATCTCGTTTATAGAAGGGAGTGTTATTGTTATGCCGGTTTGCGAATTTGGAAGCGTGAGGTGATAGGTTTTCTCGACCTCTAACTGTGAAGTAAGCAGCAGGACACGGTTGAGTCGTTGATCGAGTAGGGCGTATTCGAGCTGAACATCCGGTGCAATTAGATAATTATCAAGGTTTTCCGCGGTTTCTGCTTGCAACTGCCCATCAAATTGTAACTGAATTGCGGTTTTTGAAAGCGGAATTGCCTTCAGGAGTTCAGGGGTATCCGCTGACGTGGCAGCTAAAATGGGACAAAATAGTAAAAAGAGAGATATTAGAAACCTATGCGCTAATTTCAAGATATATCTCCGAAGTTGTTTGTTACGTCTACGGGACATCTGCAGTGATAAAGACAGCATTTAGGACTTCTCGTTCTCGCTGTCCTGACGGTTTGTTGATGACTTGATCGCCAACCACAAAGGTACTTGATGAACCGCCGTCAAGATTAATCGCTTCCGTTGCCCCCAGTTCAATGAGAATACTGGCGAGTTCGTAGAGGGTTAATCCGGTGCTATATTTCGGTTGTCGTCCGTCGGCGACCACTAAAAACAGAGTGTCTGTGTTGTATCCGAGTGCAGTGCGGGGTTCATGGCTTAAATTCAACAAGGATGCGCGTTTGCCGGGGGTATGTCGTTTTTCGGCGTGGTGCATCTCCACGAGTGTCTCATTTATCTTACCATCCTTGAGGAGTCGAAGTCGTCCGCCAATCGCATGCTGAACTGTATTCCATTCGGGTGGTGAGAGCGTAAGGGTAAGCGTGCCACTCGCGCCTGTCTTGAACTCAGAAACACTCGGATCTTTTAAGCGTGTGCTAATCCAGAGGATTCCGCCGTCTCTGGGAATTGTGCTGTTTCCATCACGCGAAACACCTTCTACAAGGTAGGGGTGCACATAGTTTGGGGTCAAAGGGAATGGGAGTCCACTGATAACAACTTCCGTGCCTCGTCGACGGTTGGTATGCGTTGATTCGCCGAGCCGTGGCGTGTAAAGCGTTACTTGGCAGCCATCAAGTCTACGCTGATTGATACACCCGACGGACAGGTTCTGTGTGCCTATTTGCACGTTAGCCTTCATTTGCACAGGAGTGCTCAGAAAGTCGCCAGTTTCGGTTACACCGAAGCACGCCTCGGTATCTGTCGGTTGGGTGATGAGTTCACCATCTTGGATATGCAGATTCTCTAATACACCACCGTAGCCGCGCATATCACCGAGCACACCGAATCCACCATTGACTGCGACGAGGACGCGTCGATCACGGCGTTGGGTGCGGCGGTTTGCCATAGAACGCACGGTTTCTTTGCCGAGGACTTGCGCATTTGCGAGCGATACTTCAAAGTGCAGTGTCGGCTCACGGCGAGACATCTCGGCGACGTAAAGCACACACGTTTCGACATCCCAATCGTAACGATAGAGGTGGAGCCCGGTTGCCAAATCTGGAAATAACGTTTTTTTCTCGCCACCGGCGTGTGCCGCGGTAACCGTCATTAACAGCAAACAGGCGATAGCACTGAATTTAGGTTTTACGAAAAATTTCAACTGCAAAATAATCAATTGGTTGATCTATGGGGGGATGCAGCTTCTTGACGATGAGATGTACCTCATCTACTGCGAATTGTTCTAAGATGACAGTAGCAATCTTCTCAGCGAGTGCCTCAATGAGTTGGAACGACTGCTGCGTGCCAATTTCAACGATACGCGTGACGACTTCAGAATAATCAATGGTATCGACAAGTGCGTCTGTCCTGCCGGGGTTCATAAGCGGACACCCTAAGGTCGCATCAATTTCGTAATGGCCACCGACTTGGCGTTCCGCTTCGGGAACGCCGTGGTGACCATGAAATCGAATCCCTTTGAGGATAATCTTATCCATGACGACTATTCTTCGGGAATTTCTCCGAAGGTATGGGCGGGTTCAATCAGGTCTTTAACCTGTTTTCCGTGCTTTCCTCCGGTGTAATCAATAGCGCGAATTTTCCAGTCGTTGCCATCCTTATTCAGTTCAGAAATTAGATCGCCTCTCTGATTACCCCAATTATATCCGCCTCGTAAAATGGCTTTCTTGCCTTTGCTATCAATAGCGATGTAGGTGATGTCAACTGCCATTTTCCCACCACGCAGTCGGAATATCCCCTCCCACGCCTTATTTACTGCCTTCCATCCTTCATTTTTTTCAAAGGTGCCAGCCCAGAAGGTCCATGCGGTAAAAACGTCTTTTGCCTCCTTTCTGAGCCACACGTCTCCGAGCACATCCACATCTTGGTCGCCGTGAGCGACAGCATATACCCCATAAAGGTCACGGATCGCTAGCTCCTCAGCGGCAAAATCAATATCCCTTCCAACAACTACATCGGGTTGCGTTGGTTCAGCAGACGTAGTAGTTGGCTGGGTCTGCGTATCGGGTGCTTCTGTCTCATCATCAGTGTCACTGCCGCAAGCGATGAGTCCAACGGCAAGCAAAACAAGGATGAGATAATAAATAACTTTCGGTTTCATAGTTTACCTCCGGCGTTAGGTACAAACGCGAACAGGTGAATCGGATTCACATCAAGTACCTCTATTGTAGCAGAACATGCGATAAAAATCAATACAATTTTAATAGCAATCAGTCATCAGCAATCAGCAGCCCGTAATTAGCAGTCAGCGGTCAGTGTATTAACTATCAGTATTAGCACCTGAAGATGGACAAGATAATCATAGTAAATCTACAATTATTTGGAGATTAAGGGTTACAAAATGCTTCTACCGAGGATGGCGTGCAGACCCATTACAATTGACACCTCTTAAGGAAGTTGTTTTGTAACCGATTTTGTGCTATACTTTATCGGTACAGTTTATATGCTGTTAACCTCCAAAACCTTGTTGAAAAGGAATTCTTATGAACGTCACAGTCAAATACTTTGCAGTCTGTCATGAAATGTTAGATAGATCTGAAGAAGAGATGGAACTCCCGGACGGTGCCACTGTAAAAACGATTTTAGAACGGCTTGAGGAAGAATGGCCCGAAATCGCCGAGTTTTACGAAGTGATGCAGATGTCTGTTAATTGGGAATATGCGACAGAAAACACCGAACTCACAGAAGGGGATGAAGTCGCCTTAATTCCACCTGTAACGGGAGGTTGTAATGTTTAAGATTACGACCGAAGTTGTTACAGGGGCGGAAGTGCGCGAAGCAGTGGAAGGTCCAGACGCAGGCGCAGTGGTGCTATTTTTCGGCACGGTTCGGAATAATACCGACGGTAGACCGGTAAAATGTCTTGAATATGAAGCGTACCCACCGATGGCTGAGAAAAAAATGGCGGAGATTGCACAAGAAATCTCGGACAAGTGGGGCATTGATCGCGTTGCGATGATTCATCGCGTTGGAAAATTGGAGATTGGTGAGGTAAGCGTAGCCGTTGCAGTCGCGTCGCCGCATCGTAAAGATGGATTTGCAGCGTGTCGATACGCGATGGATCGCCTTAAGCAGATTGTACCTATCTGGAAACGTGAAGTGTGGGCAGATGGCGAAGCGGAATGGGTAAAACCGGACGCTGTTTTCTTTGATCCACCTAAGCCGCACAAAACCGCTTCACAAATTGACTAAAGATTGAAATCCCTTGTGGGAATTGGTCCAACGCCATCCACTCATCCACTGTATGCGCTTGTAGAATACTGCCAGGTCCGATAATGACGGTCTCCATGTGCTGTGCGAAGACAGCAGCATCGGTGCCATAGGCGACGGTTTGCGGTTCAGTTTCGCCGGTTATTTCGAGTGCTGCTTGGATAATTTCTGCATCGGGTGGCGTGCGTACCGGCGGCGCATTAATATACAGATCGAATATTAACCCGTGCTTTTCAGCCGAGTCACGGGCGCGGTCTATCCACTCTTGCGGATTATCTCCAGGCATTGGACGGTAGTTAATACAACACACGCTTAACGGCGACGTAATATTCCCTGGACACTCGCCATCACTGATCGTGATATTCCAGTCCGTAAAAGCCGGTGTGAATTCATCGTTGAAATACTGCGTATTGGTTGTCAATTCGTGATAAATCTCCCGCATTTCTGCGAGAAACGGGATTAACTTTAGATTCGCGTTGTCGCCTTCGCCTGTGCTGCTGTGTGCTGCACGCCCGTGCGCTGTAGCAGTAAAGCGGACGGTCCCTTTATGAGCATATACTGCATGGAGTTCTGTGGGTTCACCGACGACCCCATACTTCGGAAAGCCGTGCTTTTTGAACATCTGCGACTTTTCGGCAACGGCGATTGCTCCGAGGTAGCCTACCTCTTCATCAGCCGTAATTACGACATAAAGCGGTGCCTTCAAATCCGATGCGGCATAGTGCGACGCGACCTCAATCATACACGCGACACTGCCCTTCATATCACAACTGCCTCTGCCGTACATTTTCTCATCGACAATCCGTGCCTCAAACGGATCCATCGACCAACCGATAGCAGGTACAGTGTCTATGTGTCCAAGCAGTGCAAGCCCGCGCTCACCGTTCACGGGTCCTTTACGTCCGATGAGATTCACCTTCAGTACACCCTCTCGGTCTTTATATTCAACCCGTTCGACTTCACAATCAATGGATTCCAGTGTCTCGGTGAGAAAATCCATGACCTCAACGTTGCTGAGAGGGCTTACTGTATTATACCCAATGAGGGTTTTGGTTAATTCTTTTGCATCCATAGTGAACCATCTTACAATAAGCGTTGAAGTTTGTCAATATTTTTTTTGAGTAGGTAGGGTTGCTTAGTTTCGCGTTTTTTCGGGCATTTAATGATTTTTCTCCGAAGCGTAGGTGTCGTCCCATACCCCTACTTGAAACACTTTGCGGCGTAATCCAGCAGTTTATGGCTACCGATGTACAAATTCGCATCCGTGCGCCCAGTATTGAAGCCTTTAGTTGTTCAATGGGGAGTGTATCGAGAAACTCTGAAATTTTACGAACGCGCTCGATGGCGTTAGCAGAGACTTAGCGGAATTAGGAATCGGTGCTACTACCTTTTATTCTAACCGTATCTCCCGCGCACGAATATCGCTGTCTTTAGCAGCGTAATAAGCTTGAAAGTATGCAAAATCAGTCTGATTGTTTCCGGCACATTTTTTTCTATAATTTTACTAAACTTTGGACAATTTTAAGAGTTCTCGTGCGATAGGTTGAAACAGATAGCAATACCTGAAACTTCTTATTAGATTTGCTATACAAATGTCGCCCCGCTGGGGCTATGGAGGTAGGGATACCTATGTTTCTATAGATATTCCGCCCCGCTGGGGCTGCGTTCTCTCTGCTTGAAATCCTTTTCTTTTCAGTTACCGCTCTGGGCAAAACTCATGGAGAACGCTTTGAAAACTCAATAAGCACACAATACGAACTGTCCAAACTTTAGTATAGAATAGATAGAGCTACTTAGTTTGGCGTAATGCAAGTTAATCGGTTTGTAGTAGGAAAACCATCTATTGGTCACCTTCAGAACATGCGATGAATCGCACGACTACAAACACATTCGTTCGTGAACCCAAAAACCCAATTCATTTTATAGTAAAGCCCGAAAACACGTGGGCACTCCACGGTAGAGATCCACACACCCACTCGTAGGGGTTGGGGGATTCAGTCTGGGAATAGACTGAATCCATTCCTTGTATTACATTCCCAACCCCTACGGTACCCGCCGAGTGCACAAATAATTATGGGCTTTACTATAAAATATGATAGATTTTAGAATTAGTTGGTCCCATAGTTGACGAGGTTAGGAAACCTCGCCAGCGGGGATGGCGTATTTCTTGAAAAGGGACAGAATATCGCGATTTGAAGATGGATATCACAGTTGGAATTCATAAGCGGCAACGGCGACGGCGACGATTGCTGCGGTTTCTGTGCGGAGGATGTTGCTCCCAAGCGTTACAGGTACGCCTCCGCTTTCAATAGCACGGGTGACCTCTTGATCGGAGAACCCGCCTTCTGGTCCGATAAAAAGTGCGATAGCGTCCGGGCGCGATATCTCTCGCAATACCATTTTGATATGCTGCATATGTAATCCCTGATCGCGATGTGGACTGAGGAACAAACAGATCGAAAATTTATTGAGTTGTGAGAGAGCGGTCTCAAAGGCTTGTGCATCGCATAATTCAGGCAACCACGCGCGCTCGGACTGCTTTGTAGCAGCGATAAGCACACGGTGCCAACGCTCATATCGGTTTTGACTCGGTTTCTGCAAGGCGTATTCTGAATGTAGTGGTACCACTCGTGCAACACCAAGTTCCGTCGTTTTTTGGAGAATCAACTCCATTTTATCATTTTTGGGGAGTCCTTGAAAGAGTGTGAGTTTCGGTGAAACGGCTGCATGAAATTCGTGGCTGAGGATTTGGGTTTCGCTTGAAAGCCGATCGCCCTGTGTTTCACGGATGCATGTGGTATATACATTCCCTTTTCCATCAATAACCTGGACAGTCTCACCTGGTTTTGCGCGAAGCACGTTGCGGAGATGGTGATGCTCCGAACCGGTAATTGTCGCGATATTATCGGAGATTTGAGAAGAGGGAACGTAGAATGTGTGCATCTTAGGAAATCTATAAGTTGCACGTTAGATTGGGACAGCGCGCAACTCTTGAATAATTGCCTCTGGCAGTTGACTGCGGAAAATAGCGGTACCTGCGACGAGAATCGTTGTACCTCGCTGAATTGCGAGCGGTGCGATTTCTGTGGTTACACCGCCATCAACGGAAATGTCAAGCGGCTTCGCCATTTCCTGAATTATTTGATGTAACGTTGCTATTTTTTCCAGTGTATTCCGTTGAAAGGATTGCCCCCCGAATCCAGGTTCAACACTCATTGGTAGGACTAAGTCAATGTCTGAAAGGTAGGATGTGACCTCAGAAACCGGTGTCTTTGGACAAAGAGCCAAACCCGGTTTAAGCCCGTGTGCTTTGATGGCTGCAATGACTTCGTCCGGTTCATCAGCACTTTCGATGTGAAAGGTAATAAGGTCTGCACCTGCTGCTGCAAGTGCGTCAATATAGCGAAGTGGATGCTTCACCATAATGTGGACATCAAAAGGGATTTCGGTGAGTTCGCGGACAGCAGCGATGAAGGGTGGACTGATAGCGAAATTTGGCACAAACTCACCGTCCATCACATCAAAATGGAGCATATCTGCCCCAGCAGCGACCATCCGTTTAACTTCTTCACCAAGACGACTGAAATCTGCAGCGAGCAATGAAGGTGCAATTTTAGGCGTAAGAATTGGTAATCTCCTTTAACTGAGTTCTATCTATACAGCACTTCAGGCAGCTTTTCGCCGTCTTCGTAGACGATCACCCGCGCTTTGCCAAAGACGCGGATTCCCTTCTGCTCCAAATCGATCACTGTACCGGGTGCGTAGCGTTGATCCACTTCAGTGCGTTCACCGTAGTCATCAATTATAACAATTTTGACGCGCCGTGACAACTTCCCTTCTTCACTCACTGTATGCTTGAAAGGCAAAGGTCTACTGATGTTTTCAGTAGTACCTTGCACACCACTGATTTCGATGAGGAGACGGTCCCCGGTTCTCACCATCACGCCGCCTGCGGGTTCGTGTGTGATAATTGCGCCTTGTGGGATTTTGGGGTGTGAACTATATTCTGTCTCAACCTTTAGACCGACCGACTCCAGTACAGCAAGTACATCAGCAGCCGGTTGACCTTGAAAATCCGGGAGTTGTACCACCTGCGGTCTGAGACCTCGGCTCACCAAAAGATTTACAGGGCTACCGCGGCGTTGGCCACCGCCCTCTGGCGGTGTTTGTGCAATGACAGTATCCTGTAGATAATCTTCAGAATGGACGAAGGCAACCCGATTTGGGCGAAAACCCGCAGCGGCGAGCGTCTCAAAAGCGGCATCCTGAGATTTTCCGATGACCGAGGGAACAGGTACCAACTCTGCTCCTATGCTGACTGTAATTTCAACGGGTTGATACGATTTTATTCTAAAGTTCGCCTGTGGATTCTGCGAGACGATTTCGCCCTTGGGCGCCTCGCTACTTGCTTCCTGAATGGTTTTTGCGGGTTGAAGTCCTGCATCTCCAAGAATCCGCACGGCTTCATAGTAGGTCTCACCCGTAATGTTAGGGACAAGTACTTCCTCAGTCCTAACCCAACTCGGAATAATGACAAAAATGGCTAATACACCGATTATACCGAAAATAATCAAGAAATAGAGCGAAACCTTGAATGCTGCAAATAAGGCGTTATTAATCCGATTCATAGGTCGTGTGATGTCAAAAATTGCTCACCTGTTTGCAATTGATAACCGTTAATAAAATCGTGTGCTTCCATAGTTTTTTTCGTAGCGGGTTGGATTTCCAACAATTGGAGTGTTCCGTCTGCTGTAGCAACAAGCAGTTTTTGCCTTTCAACTATTTCAAGGGTGCCCGGTTGTATAGCGAGTTGCTGAGGAAGCGGTTGACACCGGACGATTTTGAGTCGAAGTTTCTCTCGGAAGAAAGTATAAGCACCGGGCCAGATTGCTGTACCTCTGACGAGATTGTGAATTGTGGTCGCCGGTTGGTTCCAGTCAATTTGCCCGATCACTTTTGTTAGACGCGGGGCATGCGTCGCTTCTGCGTCGTTTTGCGGCACTGCTGATGGAGGTTCCGTATTGGGGATATTAGATAGACACTGGACGAGTTGGTCTGCGCCGAGTTCTGCCAACTGTTGCGTCAATGTGAAAGCGGTATCCTCATCTCGTATCGGGACTCGGGCCGCCGAGATAATATCGCCTGTATCCTCGCCCGCATCCAGTAACATCAACGTCACACCTGTCTCAGTTTCACCATTAATTAATGCCCACTGAATTGGAGCGGCACCGCGATACTTTGGAAGCAGGGAAGGATGCAGATTGATAGTACCACAGGGCGGGATATCCAAAACCGTCTGTGGAAGAAGCTGACCGAAAGCAGCAACAACAATTACATCCGGTGCGAGATGTTTAAGGGTCCGCACAAAATTAGGTTTTCTCACCCTTTCAGGTTGATAAGCCGGTATATTATGTTCTGTCGCAACGACTTTGACAGGGGGTGAGCTGAGCCGTTTTCCGCGTCCGCTCGGTCGGTCGGGTTGGGTAACGACACCAATGAGTTCAAATTTGTGGGAGATGAGTCCTTTGAGTGCTGGAACAGCAAACTCACTGGTACCCATAAAAAGAATACGCATTTTTTAATTCGGCTGTCAGCCGTCAGTTGTCGGCTTTCAGAGGAATGACTATCATAACCGTCAAAAACCTTCAGCAAAGAGATTTTCTAACAAATCAGAATTCTCTTGCTGATGGCTTCTTTGCTGACCGCTGATGGCTATTTTAGAAGCGAATTTGAATGAGGGGCATAGCGAAACCGAGAGATTGCTCATTCGCCCACCGATTCAGCCCTTTATTCATCGAGTCCTGTAGCGACTTATTCGCATATCTCGCCGTATACGGATGGGTTTCAGACAACCGTGCGAGCGTCCCCTCCACAGGTTCCTCATCTTCAGGCGACGGGGGTGTCCGCGGTTCAGGCACAAGCGGTGCTGATCGATCAACATGACGAGTATGCCACCAATCCCAGAGCCCAATAAACAGAGAGAATGAAACAGCACCGATGCCAATTATGCGATAGTCTCCTGTGGTTAACTCAGGGTCAAACTTATTCTCTTGCACCATTCTTACCCCGCGCATTACTACATAACTGTGAATAGCGGTAAATGGCAGCGAACTCAACGTGATAATCTCAAACCTTCGCAAAGCACTCTCGCTATAGTCTTCTGGATCCTCATGCGCTCCGTGTGATCCGGGCGGGGGAATTCCCGGCCCAAATTGCGCTTCTGCGTGCGGGATTACTAAAGAAAGAAGGATTAGGTTAAACAAAAATAATCGAACACCCAATTTACACATGGATCACCTTCCTATACAAAAAGCTGCTTCGTATCTACAGTGAAGCCCATAATTATGAATACACCATCGATCGGTGTGCTTAGAAGGGCACCTACAAGGAATGGATAGCCGTTAAGTTTCTTGGTTTTGATCTCGATTTTGAAAAAGGTAAACAATCAACATCCCTGCTCCAATACAGACAGAAACATCGGCAATGTTAAAGGTCGGCCAAAAAAGCCTTTTGCTTGTTATGCCGAACTGAAGGAAATCAACGACTTCGCCCAAGTACAGCCGATCAATGAAGTTTCCCACAGCACCACCAAGTAAAAAACCGAGAGCAACTTGCATCCAACGACTCTCTCTAAACCGAAGATAATAAGCGAAAATGAAAATCAAAGCGATTATAGTAATGAGAATAAGTAAGAATCTGTGTCCAGCCAGTACACCAAAAGCTGCGCCTGTATTCCTGTCATGTCGCAGGTTGAAGAAACCGGGAATAATCGGGATGACTTCTGTAAACCGAGCAATATGGTTCTGCACCAACCATTTACTTCCCCAATCTACTATCAACACTGGAATCGCCACGCCGATTAAGGGTAAAAGTGTCTGCCATTTATTTTTATTAGGATTCTGTATCGTATGCATTTTTAAGCACCTCCCATTCCGCTTTTGCATCATTTGTCTCTATATCAGAAGCCTGCGGGGTTTTCCCAGTAATAGGTGAGAGTAGGTGCCAATTTTTCTGAAAAATGCTATGGTCGTCAGTTATCCCATCCATAGAAATAAGATGATAGAAACGCTCCGCCAAAAAAGGAGTCAAAGGTGCCAGGCGTTGCAGGAACACGGTGGTAATTTCCGACAAGATGGCTTGCGCTACCTGTAGGGTTGTCGCAGGGCGCGATTCCATGGCACGGGCATAAAAGTGAAGGTCGTCTTCACAGAAATCGGTTACCAGTGTCCACATTTCATAAAAATTCCCATCTTGGTAAGCCTGCTGTACGTCTTGTAACAGTTGAGAGGTAACAGCTATCGCCAATGCATCAATCGGAAGCATTTTGTTGGTCGCCGCGGCACTTACGCCTGCTATTGGCGATGCCTCCGAATTAGTATTTATCTGTACGTTAGTGAAATCGTTCTCAACGCCCTGCTTGTCAACAGCGGTCTGCTGTTCCTTTCGAGACTTCCCTTGAGAGACATCTTTCGATTTTGCTTTATTTACATTTTGATAATCCTGCAAAAAGGGAACGAGACACTCGCTGATATTCTCCAGTAGTCTCTGCAATTGCTGATATTGAACGACACAGTCTTCTGCGAGTTTCTTAAGTTGTTTGCGATTTATTTGCTCTGTCCCAATATTGGGGGTTATTGCGACGAGGCGCACTACGTCAGCTGGATATTTGTTGAGAAATGCGTCTTCAACCTGTACTTCACCATTAATTTTCGGCATTGTGTTAAGTTTTAGTTGCTTAAAAGGCTGACTTTCTTTAATTGGGCGACTTCTGCTGAGTGCAGCGGAGATGACACTAATTTCGGCTAACCACTTTGCCCACTTTGAATCGGTTGTGTCAGTTTCCGGTACAAACATGACACTGGTATGCCCACCGAGCGGTTTCTTAAAATCAGAATTGTCAATGATTTGAAGCAAGTTAGCAAAATGGCTATCAATAAGAGTAGCTTCCTTGCGAAAGTCACTTGAGTTACAGTTGAGACATCGTGTATCACCAGGTAAAAGTTCCTCAACGCTCAATCGGAACCAGAATTCAAACCCGCGCTGTATAGAATTCCGGATTGCGTTGAGTGTATTTTTATCAGTGAGAGGTTCATCACACTGGTCGCAAAGCAGGATAGGAAGTGGCATCCCCCATTGACGCTGCGCTGAAACCTGCAAATCTTCAAAGTTGAGGACTGCATTTTGTACATCGCTAATATCTTTATGATCGGAAACACTGTAATTATCCCAATATTCCTGAGCGTTGAGCAACTGAGCAGTGGTATGGTTTTCGGAGATAGAGAACGCCCACTTTGAACACGGACGAAATACAGCCATTTCGCGACAACGTGGGCAATGCGGTTCATGCCTCTCGTCTTTTTGCGTTTTGAGGAGATATCCGCATTTTTCCAATTGGGGAACAATAAACTTCTCAGCATCAAACAGGTACAAACCACACAATTGTCCAGCTTCCTCGGTGAACCTGCCGGTTTCATCAAAAACAGGCGTAGCATTTAAGTTTAAAGCTTCGGCGATGTTGTAGCTGGATTGATGATGTGCCGGATTCAAGGGCATAACACCGGACTCTAAAGAGGATATTGATTTGTCGTGTACGGCATCCGGTGCTACGGTTTCAGGGATTAGCGTAATCTTTAAATCTTTTGATGGAAAAAGTGGATGCGCTACGGCACATTGTGCGAGTTCAGAGGCTTTGATTTCTTTGACAGGTTTCGGCTTGGACTTTCCTTTTGGAAGATGTTTAGTAAAACGTTCCAACTGCGGTTCCGGAAAAAGAAGGTATTCATCTTGCCACTCAGTAAGCCAATAGGTGGTATTGTCAGTAACGCCGAGTTCAACAATTCCTGCTATTTCCCAAAGGTGCGACATTTGGAGGCAAAAGAAAACATTAATGCCGAATTCCTCTAACCCAACATTGAAAGGAAACTTTACGTAGGCATTCGCGGTGTGCGTCGGTATTTGCACAAGATTTGCTTCATTAATCGGGACAGTACAGTTAGGGCACCATGGGCTGAGTTGCGGCAGGTCGTGTAGATAGTCAGAGTCGCGGAGTCGACTAATAAGCGCGATAAGTTTTGCTTCTTGTCGAGATTCGAGGGTTTTCTGGGAAGTATCCCAATCTGCAAAGATACCGAGTTGATGAAGTCTCTGTTTCTGGACCTCTAATTCCTGTTTATGGCGTGCGCGACATCGCTTGCGGAGGACAGATAACTTGATTGGTGTTTTAGACTTCGCGGCCTCAATAACGTGTTCCTCAATCCAAAGCGGGTAGGTTTCCCAGGCAGGCACGTATGTAACTTGATGTCCTTGCATTAATGTTGCTTTAAGGAAGATGTCCTGACAAACTTTTCTACAAAGGGTGTTAAGCGTGAGTGCATCGACTGAGGTGGGCATCTCGCGAAGGACATAAGTCTCTGGCTGAGAGGAGTGGCGTGGTTGCGTAGCGTTCGCCTTCACTGCGTTACGAGCTACAGTGTTAGCTTTTTTGTTCGCGAGGGGGTATACATTAGCGTTTTCCCAAATTGCCAGAACTGCGTTTTCTCTTTCTCGGTCTGTCAACTGAGGTTTTTCTTTCGGCTTCGCGGTTTTACCCCGTTTACGTGGCGTGCTTTTTGCTGCGGAATTTCGTTTTCTCATGTCTTTCGTAGTGTCATTTCTGGATTGCTTGTCAAACGGATTTCTGATGCGGTTACGCGTTTTCGTTCAAACAGTCTCCCAGCTTTTCGTGTATCAAACAGATAGGTATACCTGTCGATCCATCTATCACCAGAGCATACCCCTCAAAAATTGTAAGAGAAGAATCAGAACAAAAGGTGAAATGTCAATACCAAGATTCCGAGTCATCGGTCCGAGTGCGTTTCGAATCGGTCTTAAAACCGGATCCACGACGCGGCTGGTCCACCAATAGAGTTGCCTAACAACAGTGTTTTGTGTACCGGAAACAAACCAAGAAAGTATTGCGTTCGCTAAAACCACTATTATGAAAATTTCAAGCAGTTCACTAATGAACCAAGCAAGCATATCCATTATTTGAGTCCAGTTCGTTCACAAACTTATTACGTACCACCGAGTTCCTTTGCTCGCGCCGTTGCAGCGAGAATAGCTTCTGTAAGAGTTGCTCGTAAACCGCCGTGTTCTAAAGCGTGAAGTCCGGCAGCGGTTGTTCCGCCTGGCGTGGTAACACGATTTTTAAGCACGGCTGGATGTTCCTGTGTTTCAGCTAACATCGTCGCAGCACCTAAGACTGTATGGGTGGCGAGTTTCTGAGCATCCGCCCGAGGTAAACCGACATGCACACCGGCATCCGCTAACGCTTCGATGAAGAGCGCTACATAGGCGGGGCCACTCCCACTTACCCCTGTAACAGCATCAAGGTGGCGTTCGTCCATCACTAAAGAGGTACCACATGCGTTGAAAATTTGTTCAGCTATCTCAAGATGTTCTTGATTCGCTGCGCTACCAGTTGTTAGTACCGAAATTGCAGCGCCCACGGATGCCGCGATATTTGGCATCACCCGAATAATGGGTGGCACCTTGTCAAAATAGGATTCAAGGGTCGTGGTCGTAACACCTGCTGCGATACTAATCAGCCATTGTGGTACTGATAAGGCTCGTGCGACTTGGGGTAAGACATGTGGAACCGCTGGCGGCGTGACAGCACAAAGAATAACTTCGGTATTTTCTACCAAAGCAACAACATCATTTGCCCTGTTAGTCCCTTTTTCATCGCAGAGCTGCTCTACAAGGGCCTCATCAAGATCAGTAACCCAGATCTGTTCTGCAGGAAATACCGCGTCAGCGATACTTCGGACGATGATACCGCCCATTTTCCCAACGCCTATTACACCTAACCTAAGGTCTCCTGTCACTTTTCACTCCTGATGGTCCCGAGAAACAATGGCTATACTGAAGATTCAAAGATCGCTCTACCGATTCTAACGAGATTCGCGCCTTCCTGAACGGCGACCTCGAAGTCGTTTGTCATTCCCATGGAAAGATACTTCATGGTAACCCCGGGAAATTTCTGGGCTTCAACTTTTTCAGCAAGCGATCTCAATAAAGCAAACGCGGGACGGTTTGCGTCCGGTGAAGGCGTTAACTGTCCCATTGTCATCAACCCAACAATGTGTGCGGCCGGATATGCTTGTGCATCTTCAATGAACTGAAGCAAATCATCCGCAGCCAATCCGTACTTACTTGCCTCGCGGGTCGTATTTATTTGGATTAAAATGTCTGTTCGTTGTGAGCGTTGTTCAGATCGGCGTGCCACCTCTGCTAAAAGCCGCAAACTGTCAACTGAATGAATCAGTGAAAACAACTCTAATGCGGTTTTAACCTTATTTCTTTGCAAGTGTCCGACAAGATGCCATCGGCATGCGTCATCAATAGGATTCGTTCCAGTATCATTTACAAATGAATTAATTGGAGCATGTTTCTGTTGTGCTTCTTGGACCCGGTTTTCACCGATGTCAGTTGTCCCTGCGGCGAGAACTGTCTGAATTTCTGCTACCGAACGCCCCTTGGTAACAGCAACGAGCGTTATTGAATCAAGTGTGCGTTTACTCCGTTCCGCAGCACTGGCAATACGTTCATTAATCCTGGAGAGATTATCGACAATCGAGTTCAATTTTTTGATTCCAAAATTTTTCGATTCCAAAATTGGTCCGATTAAAAGGATCTGTCAACTTTCAAGATTGTTTGTTGATTGCGGATTTGGATTTAAAAACTTACTTGCGTGAAAGAGTATACCAATAACACCAACGAGGACAGCTATACTAACAATCCCAATACCAACGACTATCTTAAACATCGCCTCCGTATACACCTGCGTGACTTGAACTGCGCTCACATTCTCGGACAAAACTTCTTGATACTTAGAAGGATGGTTACTACCTTGGATAATAAAAATAAGCCCCACAAAACCTGTAACGATTGACAACGTTGCAAAGAGCACACGCATTTCAAGTCTTTCTGGCATACGCCGAATTGTCGCCCAACAACAAGTTTAAGAAATCATTGCTCTCAAACAAGTTAGAGCATCTATGAAAATAACGTTACAAATAGTAGTGAAGTTTCGACAGTGGGCACTGCTGGCACTTCTGCTTCTCTATCCGTGCGATTTATATTATTAATGATACTATACTTTTATAAGAAATGCAAATTTTTCGTTTCAAGGACTTAGTGCGCCAATCGTCTCAATATTGTGAAATAGACTTAGTTTTCGGTATTGAGTTGGATAAATGAGAGCATCCTACCTGTTCGTCCGTTCTCAGCCCGATGTGAATAAAAAAGGTCTGTACGACAAGCGGTGCAAAGTGGGGATATTGAGATGGAATCGCGAGGTAAATCTACTTCGATCAATTGATGAACATTGGCAGCCTGTAGGTCCAAGTTCACACCATTGTGTACGGTGCTGCCGAATCGATCAGCAAATTGTGTGCGCAATTCTGCGCTGACGGTATAGCAACATTTCTGGATAGAGGGTCCCAAATGAATTCGACAGTTTGCAGCAACGGTTCCGAAACTAACTTTCATTTCTGCGAGCGTGTTCACTGCAACGCGTGCGAGGGTGCCTCGCCACCCTGCATGTGCGATACCAATTGCCGGCGTTACAACATCATGAATAAAAATAGGGACACAATCCGCTGTAAAAATACCTAATGCCACATCGCGATGTGCCGAGATAAGCGCGTCCGCTTCCGGAGGATCTTCAGCAGATGCTCTTGTTGTGTTATCTATATCAATAACCGCGTTACCATGAATTTGGCGACAATAGCGGAGGTCTTTTAAGCCGGTTTGCTGAAAAAGGATTTTCCTATTGGTTGCGACTGCATTCGCATCATCGCCTACATGCTCAGCGAGATTTAGGGATGCATAAGGCACCTGGCTGACACCTCCCTTACGCAAACTAATACCGGCAGTGACCATGCCGGTTGCTTGAAATTCCTGAATCGCGCGATATGTCTTCATGATTTATAATCTTCTCGTGGCGGACTAAAAATATCAAGGGCAACAGCGGGCTCTTCAAACGCTCTCGCGCTGTGCTTTACATTGGAAGGGATGAGGTAAGCATCGCCCTTTTTGAGTATCCGAGAATCTCCATCAATAGATAGCTCAAATGTCCCCTCCAACACCATCCCCATCTGCTCATGGGGGTGGCTATGCTCAGCAACAACGCTATGCGG
Organism: uncultured bacterium; assembly: GCA_964523645.1. Taxonomy (GTDB): domain Bacteria; phylum Poribacteria; class WGA-4E; order WGA-4E; family WGA-3G; genus WGA-3G. The sequence continues at coordinate 62,190 of CAZGAW010000003.1, forward strand.
TTGCAGATTGACAAAGGACATCATTAGTTTCTCACCATGAAGTGTCCGAATACTTGCACTCTCAAAAACCTGTTTTTCCGGTTGCTCATCAATGACAAAAAAGGGCATCGGTTGTGAGTATCTCCTGTTTAGATATGTATTACAGTTATCAGCAATCAGTTGGAAGTTTCAAACCTACAAGCAGATGTATACTTCCTCTATGGAAACGCGATATCGGATGTGGCAGGTTCGACGTAAAGCAGTCTTTTACAACTTGAACAGTAGACCTGCTTTTGATATTTTTGAGCCTCCTTGAGGGTTTGGGGTTGAATAGCAATGCGGCAGCTATCGCAGGTGCCGTTCCTGCCCAAGGCCACAAAACCTGTTTTTGCCCGCGCAGCACCAGACTGATTTGCAAGTTTCGCCTTCATCCAACGAAAGTATTCATTTCTGAGTCCTTTATCGATTTTCGGAAGAAAAGCCTCCCGCTCTTTCAACTGTTCCGCTCTCTCTGTTTGTAAATTCTGAAGTTCTTGTTGGAGTTGTGCGGTTTCAGTAGAGGTTTTCTCTTTTTCTCGGTTCACCTCAGCCTCCAACGCTGCCAGTTCTTCCTTGAGTACGTCACCCTTCTCCATAAGATTTAAGATAGTATCTTCAGCTTCCTCATCCTCTTCATCAAGAAATTCAATCTGCCGTTCAAGCGCATCATAAGCCTCGTTTGTCTTAACGATGCGTTGTTCATCCCGATATTTTTCGCGTTGCACAGCGTTCATCTCAATTTCAGCGTTTTTGGAGCGTTGTTCTTTCTCTGTTTCTGCAAGTTCTGCCGATTTCGCTTCAAAATCCCCTTCACACTGCACGACTGTATCTTCTAATTGCTCAATGTGATTCGGGATATCTTGAAGTTTTTGGTCAATTAACAATAATTCTTGGTCCCGCTCCTGTAATTGGTACAGCAAAGCGAGTTGTTCCTGTAAAGGCTCATTAGCCATTAGATTTCTACCTCCTTTTCAACGAGATATGCGAAGAAAATACCGAGTTGATATAAAATAAAGAGTGGTATCGCCATCAACAACATAGAACCCGGATCAGCAGGGGTCAAGAGTGCTGACATAACACAGATCCCCAATAATGCGTAACTTTGCTTTTCACGGAAACCCTGCGCGTCGATGACCCCGATACGGGCCAGAAACGCCATAACGATCGGTAACTCAAAAGCGATCCCGAACCCTAAAATTAAGCGTGTTACGAAGTTTATATATTTTTCCAAGTCCCATCTATTGGGTAAATCTGGAAGCAGTTGTGCAGAGAATTGCAACACTACCGGTGTAACAATAAAGTAGGCGAATGCAGCACCGAAGACGAAAAATATAACAATGATTAGAAAGAGCGGCACAGCGAACCGTTGTTCTTCTCGATTCAACGCTGGAAAAACGAACGCCCAGACATGGTAAATGATTATGGGTAATGACAACACAATACCGGTGGTAATCCCTAATTTTAGGAACGCCATGATACCTTCTAAGGGACCCACCTTCATGAGTTCAGCGTTGACACTGGAAGTTCCAGCACGTAAAGTAATAGCAAAAAATCCGAATATTGATCCATCATCACCGACTGTGGAATCAATAGCGTTTGCAATTAGCGTGTTCATGGAAGTTCCCAAGGGGAACATAATTACCTTCTCAATGGGTTTACTGAAGGATAAGCTTAAAACCGTAAAAACGCCGACTGCAATCGCAGAGATGATGATTCGGCGTCGGAGTTCCTCCAAGTGTTCCCAGAAAGTCATTGCAACATCGTTAGATTCCATAGTGCGTGCCGCTCACGATCTTAAGGATTAAGAAGGTTTCGGGGGTTTAATATTTGGATCTATTTCCTTATCAATTTCATTTGCTGTTTTTGTCAATTCATCCTGAAGCTCACTGCCAGCACTTTTAAATTCTCGGATAGCTTTTCCGAGGGATCGCCCCATCTCTGGCAACTTCTTCGGTCCAAAAATGACAAGGGCAATTACAAGGATTATAAAGATCTCCATCCCACCTATTCCACCCATGTCCTCATCCTCCTTCAATGAAATGTGGTAACTTGTTTCCGTTTATAGTATAACAAAAAATTGACTGACTCGCAACCAATTTTTTAGATGTCAGGAGGTCAGTTGTTTTTCTCGGTCTGAATCAGGATTTACCTGATAGACTAGAGATTTTTGATCATTCACCGCTCTACCCAACCTACAAATATAAGAACATCACCCAGCATTCAACCGATCGGATATTTCCAGAAATTCATTTTCGCTGAATACCAATTGAAAGATGCCTTATCGGTTAGGACCGTCACACACCAGCATTCTACCCGAGGTATTGAATGCGCCTTCAAGGGTTTTCAATACTTTTTGCTTGTATTCAGTGTCAAGGTTGCCTGCAAAATCAACGCGTGCGTTCTCGGTAAGCCATTGCTGCATGAGCGGACTGTTTACGTTGTCGTTGTAGACCCATCCCTCGTTGCCGGTGTTGTCGGGTGAGGCGATGTAGATGCACTTCACACGATTTGCATAACGGGGGAGTAATGCCTTGAGGGCGTGTAGGTTATCGCCGTGGATGATGAGGTTGTCGTCTGTATCGGTTGGGTTGCAGGAGCGGGTTTCGTCGGGTTCGAGCGGGCGGTAGGGGACGGTGAGGTGGTGGGCGTAGATGTGTTGTTTTCCTTTGAATTCGAGTGTGGGCATGGGCGACTCCTTTCGGTCTATCTGTGTTATTGATGTGAATATCTCTTTCGTTAATTTTTCCAATCTTCCAAACGGAGCCCTAATCCAATTATTCTTTCATAATCAGAATCGGAAGCAACCAGAATTGCATCAAGCGTTAAAGCTGTAGCAGCAATCCAAAGGTCGCATTCACCTAAAGACGTTCCTTGTTCTTGTGCCGCAATTTTTATCTGTGCATAGACATCGCTAACCCGCTCTGGAATTGGGTCACACGGGACTGTAGCAAATAGTTCATTTGCTCTTTGTTCAAGGTCTTGTCGTCTTTTTCCATCAGGGAGACGAACAATTCCGAATAAAATTTCACCCTTAACGATAGGACAAGTAAAATGGTAGTCCAACTCGGTTAGCGAATCGAAACGCCCTTTCACTCTGGAATTGTCCTGCATCAACAAACTACATGTTGATGTATCCAAGAGATACTTATTCATTATTTATTACTTTCATTCGAATCAAAGGGCGAATCAAACTTTATAGGTATTTCCCCCTGTTTTATTGACCGATTCAGTGCCTCAATGTCTTCATCGGTGAGATGCGGTGGTTTTTCCATCGCTTTGATGAGGCGTTGCGCTGTAGGATTTTTTCTTATTGCGGGTTCCTGTGTCTGCTCTGATTCTGCCCAAGTGCGAAACTGTTCAAAAAACTTAGGCGATAATGGTACTTTAACGGAAACAGCTTGATGTACCGCGAGTAGTATCTGACCGATTTTCTTCTTGCCAGTTTCACTACTTTTACAAGCTTTTTCTATTTGTGGAACTGTGAGCATTGGTGTTTTCAATGCCGCTCGAAATTCTATTTTTTTTAGCCATTGTCCAGAAAGAAGGATTCCTAAATCTTTCACGACAAAATCTTCCCATGGACTATTAATGAAGGAAGACGAAATGATTGTGTGGGCGAGAAGAAGGTCTTCTAAACTGGTTTCTTGATTATAGATAACTCTTATTAATGCTGTAAGTTGTTTTTCACCTATTTCATCAACGGTGTACAGCACCGTAAGAGCATTATTATAATCCCCCAACAATAGAGGTTCCATTAAATCAAGGGCAGCATATATATTCTCTTTAATAGGTAGTTCAGACGAATTAGCTCGCCATTTAGCCAGAAGATCCTGTTCATCTCTGTTTATCCGCATTTCAACAACAAGTGCTGCAACGAAAATGGAAATGATATTATCAACGGAAGCGAAGTCGGATAGATCCGAGTCAGATATAAAATAAGATCCCTTTTCTGCAGCTCCTTTACCGCTTTGCATATGCTTTTTCCTTGAACTATACACAGCTGCTAACTGATAGATACGTTGTGGTAGATTATCAAAAATTTTGTTTCTAAAATCATACTTTGCTTCAAGGAAAGAAAGGTGGAAATTCAATATTGGATATTCTTGTTGGTCTGTGGTTTGCAGGGCGTGTTGGAAAACTGTCGTCTCATGCCCAAATCTGTACTCAATTTGTGCAAGGTCGAGCCAAGCGTATCCTATCGAAAAATTAGGTAAGCCTAAAACTTTTTCGTTAGTCTCCGGATCACTACAGAAACCTGCAGCGGGTTCAGAAAGTTCTGAAGAGTTATTTTCAAGTCCGCACCATATCACCCATATCCATTTTATAATGTATTCTAATCGTTTCTTTAAAGTGAAATACTTAACATTTGTATTGTCTTGAGGTAGTGTCTCAAAATCTTGCAACGCCAGATGTAGGAACTTTATACAGTTCAACATATTGCCTGCTTTAAAGTGTGCAAATCCTGCATCTGCATACGAACCGATGTATCTTTCAGTATTGTCAACCTTTTGAGTTTTCTTTGCTCCTTCTTCAAAAAAGGTAGCTGCTTTCTTCCAATCGTCCAAATAGGCTGCACATATAGCGGCTCTACGATACTCCTCTAAAGGTCCAACACCAAATCGCTCTAACGATTGATGCCACTCGGGCAGAATACGCTCGTAAATATCAAGTGCTTCTTGGTAATGTCCATGACGTAAATATACAACGGCTTGCCCTTCTTCTATCACTGGTAATGCTCCTGCTTTTGACACAATATCTTGAAAAACTTTATGGGCGGTATCAGGGTCGTGCAAGTATTCATCGTGAATAATGGCTTTACCTCTTGCTGATAACGCAGCGATATATGGATAACCCCAAGCGAGGGAGCTCTCTATTACTTTGTCATAGACCTGGAGGCATCTTGTCCAATCTGGAATTTCTTGTTTTTCTTCTTGTAGGTAAATATTCTCAATCAAAATACGGCAATCAATATTGTAATCTTCAAATTCAGCCAATAATAACGTCCGGGTTCTTGGCTCAAGTTCATCCAAAGCGTCAATAAGTTCATCAAGAAAAACAGCGTTAATATAATCTCGTATATGAATAGAACTAAATAGAAAACTGAAATAGTTGGATTTATCGGTGATGTGTTCTTCTATATGCCCCATGGAATTGAGATACTTCTGCCAAACCTGTTTGTCCTGGTCTTTGATATCAATCATTTCTTTAAAATAGCCTATTATCTTCTTGGCTGAAAATAACACTTGGTTATATCTCAATACTTCTGTAGCTAGCATTAAACGAGATAATAGATATGACCGACGTGGCTTATAAGGTTTGGTTTCTTTATCCCAAATTTCAAATATCTTTGGTACTAACTCTGGTCTTACCTCAACTGCAATTCGATACTGCAAGGATCGAAACATTTGATTTACAAAGGCATCACCAGGGAATAATTCCCCGTGAGAATCAATTTTAATGTGTACCAACCAAGAGAATTCTTGGCAGAGATTTTTCCAATCATTCTGTGGAACATTCATCAATGAATAAATAAAAGCAATAATTCCTTCCCTATTCTGTCCAGCCACACTATGCGTAAACACAGCCCACGCCTCTGTCGTGGTTAGATTCTTTGTTTTCAGTATCGAATTTGCAATCTGCGCGTCAAGCTCTTTTATCTTGCTCTCCGACCAAACCTCTCTGGCTGCATCCTTTAATAAAGGGGAAATAGTATAATAGGTTTCATTGACTTGATCTATCCAAGGCCCGACCAATTGACTAAAAATATCTCCTGAATGAGATATAGGGACTGGTATCTCACCAATGTTGATAGCATAATCCTTCCTAAATTCAATCAACAGACTGAGTCTATAGAGAAACTCTCGTCGGTCCTCTGGTAAACTCATAAGGAGTTGGCGTGCCGATTCACGTTCTTTCAGTACCTCAGACGGTGTTTGAAAAATATTTTCGATTATATCTTGCTGCTTCCATTCTCTCTCCCGTAATTGAGTAAGTAAAGCATGGACAAGCCTCGGATGTCCCCCTGTATGTGCTTGAATCAGGTTTATCCAAGTCTCTACATCCTCAGTAGGACACGCCATTTTTTGAGAAAATTGTTCAATTTCGGGCATAGTAAAATCAAGTTTATCAATGATTGCCGATGGTGATAAACCGAGGATACGGATAAAATTATTGGGTGGCTTATGCTGACTTGTAATTAGCAATTTCGCGCCATGTGCTCGAACGCTATAAACCACCATACCTAAGATTTCTTCATACGCCTGCAACTGTTGCGGTTGTAAACTCAGATCGTCAAGAACGACGTTGATTTGTGAAGATTGATTATTTATTTCAATATCAAGTTGCTGCAAAAGTTGCGTAACCTGAGTTAGGTTTTTCTCTCTCAAATTCAGCCAACACCAGCTGCCATCTATAGCATTTGCAGCCAATTTTGCCAGAGTCGTCTTCCCTTTGTCTACTCCTCCGTGGATTACAACTATATTATTAGACTGGAGTTTAGTTTGGATGCTTGTGAGTAGACCTGTTCTCTGGAAGACATCAGGATAGAGAGGAGGTATAGCAGTTTGTATAGGAGACAGAGGTTGAATCGTAACATCGGACATCTCTCTGATGGCTGCAACGTTAGCATTATCAGATCTTACAGTTTGTTCAGCTAGCATTTCCAAGTGCTGCAAATATTGTTCAGAGACCAAGCGTTTTGTTTTTCCTTCAAAAATTTTCTGAAAGTGCAGTAGGGTAAGCTTGCGGTTTTCCTTTTGTCCCGCGACCATCCAGACTTCTTTAAGAAGATGATCAACAACTTTCTCGGCAGAGAAAGATGAGACACCCCGTCGATTTCCATACTGAACAAGTTTCCTGATTATAGATTGTTCAACTAAACTGGCATCCGGGCTATCCGTTTCCCAAGTAATGGGTTCCAAGAGTTGTTCATAAATTTTTTGTGGTTCTGACCGTCTGAGAAAATCTTTTACTTCGTCTGATATGTTTTCTTGAACCTGTAGAAATTGGGAGATTTCTATGATAGTTTCCTCATCTTCTAAACAATGATTCCATAAACGAAGGCCCGGTCGGGCATTTCCAAACGGGTTCCCTTGCTCTCTTCCTATTTTGGAGCGCGTAAGGAGGCGAAATTTTACGGTTAGATTAGAGTATTTAGCCTGCAATTTCCAATAGTGGTTGATAGCGTTAACGATCTCTTGAGATCTAAGAGTGACATTGTGTCGTGTGTCTTTGACTTGCACTAACGTAACAGTGTCATCTGACACTATGTCAAAGTCCTCTACACCTTCCAAATAGAGGGATTCATTCTCAGCAAGTTCCAGCCAAGCCTTCACACTTTGCAACATCTGATAGCGATATCCTCTTAAGGAGTCAGTTGCTTGACGTTTAGGATCTGCTTTTATTGGTTCTTGGTGAAATACCTCTAATTGAGAGGCAGGAAAACTTAGGCGTTTATACATTTGTCCATTGTCATCGCTGAATTCAACCTCATACGCTTCGCCGTTTGAAAGGATTTCAACGACTGTGCCGACTTCTCCGCGCTTGAGATTATGCGCAGGGACCTCCTGCATGAGCGCGACGACATCCAGAAGTTTGATTTCGCCTTCTTCTGTAGGTTCTTGGTCACGTTCAGGCAAGCCATCTTTGTTCAAGGTGTTATCGGAAGATTTGTTTTTCATCGTCTATCCTGATTTGTCAACGGTAAGACCTTAAAGCAAGTATAGCATTAAGTTAGGAAGGTTTCAAGTTTAAATGTAGCAAGGAGTAGCAAGGAGGCGGGGTTGGGAAACCTCGCCAGCGACGGAGGATAGGCGATATTGGGTGCGGGGTTTTTGCTTGGGTATTTCCACAAGGAAACCGCACCTACCCTGCTTAGGGTGTAGTGGCGAGATTGGGAAATCTCGCCTACGAATCAGAGATCCAATGTTCGGTAAAAACGTTTGAAGTCACTCGCGTAATATGCTATGATGTTAGCGGCGTGGAAAGAATGTATCAATGCCGGCTTCAATGTCTTCAATCGGATGCCCATGTTGCTGCTGATAACTTTCGTGGGTGCTGCGCTCTGTTGCTGTTAGGTCTGCCAGGGGAAAAGTGATGGTTTCCCTGCTGCGCTTGCCGGATTCGTTCATTGCGATGTTCATTTCCTGATCTTGCCGAGCGAGTGCTGCACCATATTCGGGTTCTGTATCGTTAAGTATAGCCGTAGCGATGCTAAGTAATTCATCTGCTACTGCGATTTGTCCCTCGGAAAGGGCGTAGTTCTTGAGCGGATTCTCCCAAGTCACGGTTTGTTCAGGTAATTGCAACTCGATTTTTTCAATGACTTTGACGCCGTCTATGTCAATTGTGGTTCGTTCGGGTCGGTATGCGATACCGCGTGCGCCAGATTGTAGTTCATCGGCAGGTGTCGCGTAGATATCCTCACCGACAATTGTGCCTTTGCTACCATCAATCTGCGAAATGCCGGTTTGTCCTCGCCCCAGGGATCGGGCATGGATAACGTTGGAATATACCATGAGGGCGGTTGCATTGTTGTCGAATTCAATGAAACCGAGGCTCCAGTTTTCGCTTGTATGATTGCGCTTCATCCGGTCAATAATAGGAATCACAGGACTCGTTTGTGTGATACCGAGTGCGGATTTAGGTTCACCCCCGGCACGGAGACGAAGCATGCTCATTCCGTGATAACCGCCTTCATAGAAGATACGGTAGATTCGAGCAACTTCGCCGATAACGTCGGCTTCAATAACCTTTGATAAGAACCGCTCACGTGGCGCACGGTAATAGTTTTCAGCGATCTCAAGTTTGACATTATTTGCTTTAGCACTTTCAATCATCAAATCCGATGTCGGGAGTGTAACAGCAATAGGGGTTTCGCAGAGAATGTGAACGCCGGCATCTGCCATAAAGCAGGCAACTGCATGATGTGCGACACCTGGTACGGTAATATCAACGACATCAAGTTTTTCGTGTGCCACGAGATCTCGGACATTGGTGTACGGGGTCGCGCCATATTGCTCAGCGTAGCGCGTTGCGACTTCTTCGTCTATATCGCAAATTGCGACGAGATTGTAAATATCTTTCAACTTCGCGATAACAGGTAGATGCGCACCACCGCCGCGCCTTCCTGCACCGACTAAAGCGATATTGAGTTTGGACATGGAAGCCTCCTTTTATCGGCTATCGGTTATCAGAAGTATAGAATCCTTCAGTAACTCATTTGTAGCGGACAAAACTGATTTACAGTCAGCACAACTGTCAGCTGAGTGACTGCTACCTTACGTGTTGTGCGATAGGGTGTCCCGCGTGTTTTGTTTGTAGTGAAGATAGCAGTTTTAGGGAAATGTGTCAACGAAATAGTTATCAGTCTCCAGTTTTCAGTTGTCAGTTCACAAAACCCGTCTATTTAAGGGAGCCTTTATGTGCCTGAATACTGACGACTATACCTTGGAATAAATGATGTTAGCGATCCTTCTTAAAGATCTTCACTACTACGCCAGTTCCCGCAAGTATCGGCGCGTCCAGTTTCTCATTTTATGTGCGCTCACGTTGTTACTGTTCGTAGCAACCGTTGAATTCTACGCCGACAGTCGCACGGGAAAACTTATTGATGTCGGGCGACAGACGTATACCCTTTTTATCATAGTTCTTTTTATTACACAGTTTTTCGTACCGAGGCATGCGGTTGAGGCGTGGCACATGGAGGAAACCCGGAGACCTTATCAAACTCATACGCAAGGATATGGACAGACCGGCGCGCTCCTGGCACTAACACCGTTGGTAAATTGGAAAATCTTGACAGGTAAACTGAGTGCCGTCGTGATTTGGGCAGGATGGGGTATTTGGTTAACAATTCCGCTGTTGGCACTTTCAAGCTACATAGGTGGTTTGGCAATAACGGAAATCGTGAAATGCGGCGCGGTGTTACTGGTGAGTTGTATTTTTTATGCGGTCATCGGTATCAATTTCGCGCTATGGAATTCTCCAATTCGGGCGAAGAGTATAAGTTACGGGCTTATTCTGCTCACTACTTTTCTTCCGCTGATTCCAGTTCCACCATTTAGCGCAATTCCGATGTTCGCGGCAATGAGTCCACTGTGTGCGCTCTTCTCAATCCTAAGTGCGGATCCGATGCCCCTGTGGGTATGGAACATCGGGCTGTTTTGTCTACTATTTTTGTTATTTCTCCCTGTCTCGCTTAAACAGATGCGGTTCTGATCTGAATGTGCAGTTTACCAACAGAAAGGTTAATTTTACCTCTTAAAAAATTTAAAATCTGATAATATATAACCAGTTCCGGCAGGTGAGTCCCGCCATAAATTCTCCGGCAGTCCCTCTCTTCTTTTCGATTCTAACTTGGACCTTATAAATCATTTTATGGCACACGTATCAAAATACTCACAAAACCTTCAAGAAACATCGCAATCTGCGCACCCTGGTGTCACTTTCCGCGCGATCTTGATCGGTATCATCCTCATTCCGCCGAACACCTATTTTATTATGGCGAACCATCTGCGTTATCGGAGTACACTGCCGACAACGATGTCGCTAATTTACAACGTAGTGGTGACACTGGTAATCCTGATCTGCCTCAATTTTCTGGTTAAATGGCTGCTGCCGCGCTTCGCGCTCCGACAGGGAGAATTGCTCACCACCTACGTCATTCTCTCAATATCTTCGGCGATCGCGGGACACGATATGATGCAGACCCTTGTGCCTGTGATTCCAAACGGCTTCTGGTTTGCCACGCCTGAAAACGAATGGCAACAACTTTTTTGGCGGCATCTGCCGAGTTGGATGACCCTTAGCGATCTGTCGATCCTGCAAGATTTTTACGACGGCGATGCCTCTTTTTACTCGACGCGGTATCTGGCGGCTTGGTGGGAACCGATTTTATGGTGGACGATCTTTCTGTCCGTGCTGATATGGGTGATGATATGCATCGATCTATTGCTTCGGAAGCAGTGGATCGAACGGGAACGGCTCACCTATCCAATCGTCCGTTTGCCAATAGAGATGACGCACTCAGACGGACGGCTCTTTAAAAACAAGATGCTGTGGGCAGGTTTTGCGATTGCTGGAGGCATCGATCTAATCAACGGCATCCACGCGTTCTTTCCAACATTTCCTGAGATACCGGTACGAAAGGTAGACCTAAGCATCTATTTTACTGAAAAACCGTGGAACGCAACAGGTTGGACTCCTATCTATATCCTCTCATTTGGGGTAGGGCTTGCCTTTTTAATGCCGTTGGAGATGTCGTTTTCGCTCTGGTTCTTTTACTTATTCTGGAAAGGTGAGCGCGTCTTGGGAAGTGCGATGGGGTTACAGGCTTTACCGGGATTTCCGTACGATGGACCGCAAGGGGTCGGCGCGTATCTGGGGATCGCCTGCTTTGGGCTTTATGGTGGGCGCAAGCACTTTTATGCGATATTCAGAAACTTGACACGAAAAAACGATACAAATCTTCCACCTGAAATGCAAAATTCAACGGATTATCGGTGGCCCCTGGCAGGGCTAATCGGTGGTGTTCTTTTTCTTTTCATTTTTTCAAACCGCGGAGGGATGGCAATTTGGCTGATAGCGTTGTACTTTGCTATCTATTATCTCCTTGCTCTGGGGATCACACGGGTCCGGGCGGAAGTTGGGCCGCCAACACATGAGATGTTTGTGGCAAACCCGCGGCAGTTTATTCTGGACTCGCTTGGTTCACGTATGATCCCACCGCCAAGTTTAACGATGATGTCGCTCTATTTCGCGTTCAATCGTGGGTATCGGGCACATCCGATGCCGCATACATTGGAAAGTTTTAAACTTGTGGAAGTGGCGAATATGCGTGCGGGACGCATGGTCGTGGCATTGATGTGTGGTGTTTTTTTTGGGATCCTTGCTTCATTCTGGGCGTATCTGGCGGTTTCCTACAAGACCGGTGCGAATCCGTGGGTGGTAAAGGGCGGTTATAACATGCTCCGATCCTGGCTGTATTACCCGACAGAAACAGACATCCCGGCGGTAACATTTATGGGTATCGGGTTTTTGTTTACAGGGTTGCTATGGTGGCTCCGCACGCGTTTTCCGATGTTTCCATTTCATCCGACTGGCTATGCGGTCGCAAGTAGTACGTTGACCTTCGGTTGGCTCTGGTTTTCTGTGCTAATCAGTTGGACGATCAAAAACCTGATCTTGAGGTTCGGTGGTATTCGGCTCTATCATCGGGTGTTACCGCTCTTCTTAGGGCTAATACTTGGGCAATTCATTGTGGGTGGGACTTGGGTGTTGATTCGGCTTATCTGGGGGGTCTCCGTTTATTCGTTTTATCGGTAAATTGTCTGAACCAAGATTTTCAGGATTCAAGGATTTGCAGGATGATTAGTTATTAGCAGTGAGTGCCGTAGGTTGGGTTGAACGAAATTAAGAAGTCTAATATAGGATTCTAAAAATATATATTGCTGAAGACATGACAAATACATCAAAACATTCCTCAAACCTTCAAGAAACATCGCAATCTACACACCCCGGTGTCACTTTCCGCGCGATTTTGTTGGGCATCATCCTCATTCCGCCGAACACCTATTTTATTATGGCGAACCATCTCCGTTATTGGAGTACTTTACCGACGACAATGTCCCTGATTTACAACGTTGTTGTAACACTGGTGATATTGACGGGTCTGAACTTCTTAGTTAAGCTGGTGTTGCCCCGCTTTGCCCTCCGTCAGGGTGAGCTGCTCACCATCTACGTCATCCTCTCCATTTCATCGGCAATCGCTGGGCATGACATGATGCAGACCGTAGTGCCTGTAATCCCAAACGGCTTTTGGTTTGCCACTCCTGAAAACGAATGGCAGCAACTTTTCTGGCGGCATTTACCGAGTTGGATGACACTCAGTGAGTTATCCGTCTTGCAAGATTTCTACGATGGGGACACAACCTTTTACACACATCGGTATCTGGCAGCGTGGTGGGAACCGATTCTATGGTGGACAGTCTTTTTGTCCGTGTTGATCTGGGTAATGATTTGCATCGATCTGCTCCTACGAAAACAGTGGATTGAACGAGAACGGCTCAGCTACCCGATCGTTCGTCTGCCTATAGAGATGACATACTCAGACGGACGGCTTTTTAAAAACAAGATGCTGTGGGCAGGCTTCGCGATTGCCGGAGGTATTGATTTGATTAACGGTATCCACGCGTTCTTTCCCGCATTTCCTGAGATACCGGTTCGTAAGGCAGATCTCGGCATCTATTTCACCGAAAAGCCGTGGGATGCGATGGGATGGACCCCCATTTATATCCTCTCATTCGGCGTGGGGCTTGCATTTTTAATGCCGTTAGAGATGTCGTTTTCGCTCTGGTTTTTCTATCTGTTTTGGAAAGGGGAGCGGATTCTGGGACGCGCGATGGGGCTACAAGTTTTGCCGGGTTTCCCGTATGACGGGCCGCAAGGGGTCGGCGCGTATCTGGCTATCGCCTGTTTCGGACTTTACGGTGGACGCAAGCATTTTTATGCAATGTTTAAAAACCTGATGGGGAAAAAAGATCCGAACCTTCCACCTGAAATGCAAGACACAACGGATTACCGGTGGCCCCTGGCGGGGTTAATCGGTGGCGTTCTCTTTCTCTTCATCTTTTCACATCGCGGCGGCATGGCGATCTGGATGATCGCGCTATATTTTGCGATCTATTATCTTCTCGCACTCGGGATTACACGGGTTCGCGCCGAGGTTGGACCGCCGACACACGAGATGTTTGTTGCAAACCCACGGCAATTTATCATAGATTCGCTCGGTTCACGTATGATCCCACCGCCAAGTTTAACAATGATGTCGCTCTATTTCGCATTTAATCGTGGATACCGTGCCCATCCAATGCCGCATACATTGGAAAGTTTTAAACTGGTAGAAGTGGCGAATATGCGCGCAGGACGCATGGTCGTCGCATTGATGTGCGGCGTTTTCTTTGGGATCCTCGCCTCTTTCTGGGCATATCTGGTGGTTTCCTATAAGATAGGCGCGAACCCGGGGTTGGGTAGCGGCGGTTACAACATGCTCCGCTCGTGGCTGTATTATCCAACAGAAACGAACATCCCTGCGGTGACGTTTATGGGGGTCGGATTTCTGTTTACGGGGTTGTTGTGGTGGATGCGCACGCGTTTTCCGATGTTTCCGTTCCATCCTACCGGTTATGCAGTGGCAAGTAGTATGTGGACATTCGGCTGGCTCTGGTTCTCCGTTTTGATTAGTTGGGCAATCAAAAACCTCATTTTACGGTTTGGCGGTATCCGCCTTTATCACCGAGTATTACCGCTTTTCTTGGGACTAATTCTTGGACAATTTATTGTAGGTGGTACTTGGGTGCTGATTCGGCTGATTTGGGGGGTCTCCGTTTATTCGTTTTATCGGTAAAGGAATAGACTCAGCAAGAGCACAACAGGTTCCGATTTTGGGCTGCAATCCCTGAAATCAGCGGGCGTTATCTAAGGGTTATTACACTGGAAGATAAGGTTACAATTCATAACGCTTTTCCAGACCGAGGATTCAAACTATGAGACTCAACTATTACCCAGAAACCGATTTACTGTATATCAATTTGTCCGAACAACCGAGTGTAGAGAGTCAAGAAATTTCGGAAGGTATATTGCTTGATTATGATGCCGAAGGCAAACTTGTTGGTATTGACATTGATAATGCTAGTAACAAAGTTGATATGGAAAAACTGATTCTAAGTCAACTGCCTTGCAGGATTGAAAATAACATTGAAAAAACAATTTTTCCTAATTTTTTGGTAGTTGACGCTATAAATACAAGCAAAATTGTGGAGATTCAACAACAGTTGAAAACACTGAACATTCGATGCACATCTGTGACGAAGTCCATCAAGCGGTAAGCACACATCTGAAGTTACCTAAAATGAAGTTACCTGAAAAATAAGATCATGGTCAACCTTTAATTCCGGTAAATCCCGATTCAGACAGAAGATATCTACAAGTACGTAGCAAATTCATCTCGGACGCGCACTTTATCTGCTTCGTCCCCGAAACCGAGACTAAACCAACCCTCATAGCCACGACCATTCAACTCCGCAAATAAGTCCGCAAAGTCGATCGTTCCTTCGCCGGGGACGAGATGAATTTCGTACTCGCCGGTATTGTCGTTGAGGCGTACCTGACCGATGTTTTCCACGCCAAATGCCTCTAAAAACCCTTGCCATCCTTCCGGGACGAGATGTCCGTGCGCCACATTGAACGCCCATTTGAGATATGGAGAACGAAGCGCGTCAAAAAACCAGTGAGTCTCTTCAACATTATGGGGAATGTAATGGATTTCAGCGTGTTCCGGTTCCCGGTTATGATTCTCAAAGAAGATAACGATCTCTGCCTGTTCCGCCCGCTCAAGTAATCGCTGGATACGCGCAATTGCGGCATCACGGCGTTGGGCAACATCCCCAAAATGATAGCCCCCGTGCCCAATGAGCCAGCCGCATCCGAGCCGTTGTGCGAGTTCTAAATTTGCGAAAAGGTAGTCGTCAACCGCTTTGGACATGATGGGGACGTACTCGGCGTTGTTGATCGCTGAAGATGGATGGATACCCATAACAATCCCATGGATTTCGCACAAATCTCGCACGCTACGGACGCGTGCGGCATCAAATGAAGCGATGTTATTCGGCGGGACATCCGCTTGAAAATCAATATATCCAAACCCGTTTTCCGCCGCCCATTGGATCGATTCCTCGATGGGTCTATTTTTGGCTGCGTCAAATCCGAAGTGTTCCTTTATGTTACCCTGCAAATTCTCTGCCCTCCCGTTGTGCAGTCTCCCATTTTCGGTGTGTTGCGAACAGTTTGACTTCAAAGGGACGCATCCGAGTCACGAACGCCCCTCCTGAGACGGTAGTTTCCTCCTCACCGTAGAGTTCTATAAACCCAGTGCTGTTAAGGGCATCCAATCCATTAACCTCTACGCCCATGTGAGCATGTTCATCTTCATTGACAAGGACAACGAGCCAGTCGCGTCCAATTCTACGAGCTGTGATGCTCACACCGCGCACGGAAACCGGAGGCGGTATATCGGTGCGTCCGTCATCAATCAGACGTACTGTAACATACTGTTCAACGGGTGCGGTGAGAAAAGGTTGGAGAGTGGAGAGTTCGCTCGTTAAGGCGTAAAGCGATTGGCGAAATGCTTTTTTTCCATCAGCCTTGAGATAGCTGGAGCCCCAATACAAGATACCTCTTGCCCCATGCGTAATGCAAGCATACGCCATGAGGCGTGACTCAGCAAAGGTCGGAAACGCCGTGATGTCAGTATCTCCATCATCCAAATCGCTCCACGTAAATCCTTGAAGCACCATCCAGACGGGTCTACCCTTGCCAATCTGCCTCCAACGATCCGTGGAATCAGCGAGACGGATAGCCGGTCTGCCATCTGCCCGAATCGGATAATCGTCGCACCCGGTAATGTCTACACAGTCAATATACTGCCGGACGAATTTTAAGTCGCTATCACGCGCCTCATTTATCCAAATCTGCCGATTGTGCGGATCAACACTGCGGATGAACTCAATCGCTTCCCGCATCTTAGGCATAATATCTGCTGCGCGTTCCTCAGAATACTCTATAGCGAGCGGTGTCTGCATCCACCACTCCCCTTTATTAGGGAACACTGCTAACTGATCTTGTTTCCAGAGACCACTGTATGCGGTAAAGCTCCATACGATTTCATCTGGACCTTCCCAAACAGCAAGGGCAGGGTGCGTATTAAGGGTTCGAATATGCTCTTGAAATTCAGGAGTCGCGCCGGACGAAAGCCCCAACGGGACCCATCCCATCATTCCGTGTGTCTGTGCGCGGTCCAGCAAATCCACGTTACCACACCGGACGAGGTTAACGCCTGCTTCCGCCATATCCCGAAGTGCGTCATCCTCAGCGGGATGTTCATAAAACCCAATTGGAAAGAGGCGGCGTCCATCCTGTGTAAGAAATCCATCGCCGTGCCCATAAAGCGTGTCGTTCATTGGGAACCTCCGTATTATTAGCCATCAACTATCAGCAGTTGCGATTTACTGACGCGGGTGAGAAAAGTAAGGGTGAAAAACTTCGCCTTCCGTGTTTTTCATGAATTTGAAAGTGGTGTCCGGATGAAAGACGTTCCTTCGATCCATCCCTTAATATTCAGTTGTGGGTAAGTCCTACGTTAACAGATGGTCTTCCCACCATGCGACGTAATCCGCATCGCTTATATCGTGTGAAAGCCCTCGTTTCTCCATGTCCTGCTTGAATCTTTCCACCATATTGTCATCCCAATATGTGGTGACCTCTGATGATTCAGGTATTTCACCCATGTCCCCTGTCTCTGTCATCCATCTGTCAAGTTGCGCAGCAAGTTCGCCTCGCACGGTATCATACTGTGGATTCGTGGCGAGGTTGTTAACCTCATAAGGGTCTGCCTTCAAATCATATAATTCTTCAGACGGACGTACCTGTTTCATGAAATGCTGCTGCGCGTCGGACAATGCATCGTTTGCGGCTAACAGCGGCATCAAGCTCCAAAGTGGATATTGTTGCTTCTTGTAGCCGTTGAACTGCATATAGGGACGTTCAGGTTGATAATTACGAATGAGTTTATAGTCATGCGTCCGGACGCACCGGATTCTATCGTCAGTTCCATCACACCGGTCCCTTGCCGCGAAGATGGTGTCGCGCGATGTTGCACCGGTTCCGAGGAAGACCTCTCCTTGCATAAAGTTAGGAATATCAATACCGGCGAGAGATAGCGTTGTGGGTGCGAAATCAACACCGCTGATGAGTCTATCATCAACGCTACCAGGTTCAACGTGTTCGGGCAATCGGACGATGAGCGGGATATGGATGCCGCCGTCATAGAGGAACTGCTTGCAACGGATATGCGCGCGTCCATGGTCGCTCATAAAGAAAACAATCGTATTGTCTGAAAGCCCTTCATCATCGAGTCGTTTAAGAATTTGTCCGACCTTTTTATCTAAAATTTGAATACTTTCGAGATAGAGTGCCCAATCCTTTCGGACAAGCGGATGATCGGGATAGTAAGGTGGCAATTCGACATCCTCAGGCGGAATTGGACGTTCTGGGTCCGGCTTGAAGACGCGATGTGTGTCAGGGATATTGATTTGCGCGTAAAAGGGTTGTCCTTCAGGACACTCGCTCCAATCGATGCCATCGAAGGGCTGCTCTCGCTGAAAGTTGAAATCGGTTTTCCCAGGACGCTCGTAGGGCGGTCCTGGGCTATTACACGTAAAATAACCTGCTTCTCGGAAGCAATCGGTGATAAGTTTCATATCCGCTCGTAACGGCTTATCACGGTTGCTACGATGGTTGTGTGCATCAAAGTGTGTTTGATAGGTCCCTGTGATCAGTGCGGAACGGCTCGGTGAACAGACCGGGCAGGTAACGAAAGCATTGGTGTAGCGAGTACCTTCCGATGCGAGTCGATCAACATTTGGTGTTTCTACGGCAGGAGTGCCGTAACAACTGAGATCTGGCGAGAGATCTTCACCATAAATCCAGAGGATATTCGGTTGCGTTGTGGGCATGATTACCTCGTCTTTAATATCAGCGCGTACGCATCAAAACAGTTTTAGGAGGGCAATAAGAACGCCCATGGCGGCTAACCCAACGCCAAGCACCCATTTGAACGTTCCAATTTCGCTTTCGATCCGGTCAAGGCGGCTTTCAACGCCATCAATGCGGCCGTCGAGACCATCAATGCGGCCGTCGAGACCGTCAATGCGGCCGTCGAGACCGTCAATGCGGCCGTCAAGGCGTTTCTCCATCGCCTTGACATCTTCCTTATCGGCTTTCTCATCAAGTTTTGCTTCCAAGCGATCTAAACGAACTTGGATCTGTTTTAGGGTATGGATAAGGAGTTCATTAAAATTGTTATCAGCCATCGGTTTCTCCTTTAGACGACTCCATTGTGTCATTGCCCTTGTCCACTACATAGCGATTACGGAACAGCGTTTGCCGGATCGGTGGCATTTCAGCGAGAAGTTTCGGATGTGGTTGATACACCTTCGCGAAACCGCTGTCAACAGGGCTGTACAAGTTAAATACAGCGATCCTATCATTATCGGTATTTGTCCACTCCGTCGCGCTGTGGGTGAGTGCTTCTGTGAAAAATAGCAGTGAACCGCCTGGACATCCGTAGGTACTCCAAATATCGGATTTAGGGTTTTGAATATCAGGCGGTGCGGTATAAACCGATTTGTGACTGCCGGTTACTAAGAGTGTACCACCTTGTCCCTTTTTAACTTCATTCAACTCCCAAACAATACGGGTATGTGGACTATAGCCTTTACCGGGAAATGCGTTGTAGTAGTGAACATCACCCGGAAAACGGAGTAAACCGTTACCGTTGTGCGGTCCGAATCGTCCCATGCCGGGCGCACGATAAAAAAGGCTCGTACTTTCAACGGCAAAACCGTAGCACTCTGGACTTGTTACAGCAGGATGCGCTGTAAATTCGTTGAGAAGTGAAACAACAAGCGGATGGTCGATTAATTGCTGGAGCGGCCCCCCGAGCGGGCTGCGTTCATGCTCCGGAATAGATTCTGGATCGTGGTGGAGGCGGTAGCCGAAATCGCGCATATCCTTGAGTTCTGATCCAGTAAACACCTCTGGCACCAAGAACCAACCGTGCGTATCAAAAGCATATCGCTGTTCCGGTGTTAACTCAGGAATAGCTAAACCGTCGGCATTTCGGATGGGAAATTCGCATGTATCTGGTGGTAATAACGCGCCAAGCCAAGGTTGCTGATTTCTATCTGTTTGTTTTCTCATTTTTTAATTTTCCTGGCAGTTCGGTCAGGTCAATAAAGTCTCACGGCTTTAAGCGTTTAAACTTCAGTGGGATAGGCGGATGTGCGCTGGTTAAAATTCCCATTGACGACGTTGCCACCTGCGTAGGTTTCCCGAAAAAGCGTCTGCCGTTTGGGCGGCATCGCTTCAAGAAGCTGCGGGTGCGGTAGCCAATTCGACCAGCGACTCGCCACCGTATTGTATAAATTCGAGATGGAGATCTGCTTGGCAGCATCCACTTGAACCTGCGTTTGCGTCATAGATTCTGTGAACAGAATGAGGGAACCGGGTGGACACGTATAAGTTTCCCACAACGATGAGCTTGGATTCTGCAAGGCATCCGGTATCGGATATGCGGCTTTATGGCTTCCGGTAATAAACCGAATGTTATTTGTTTGCGCGGTAACTTCGGTGAGTTCCCATATAGCACGTGTGAGTCCACTCCAGGCACGCCCGGGTACACAACGATAGAGATGAGAATCTCCAGGTAAGCGAAATAGCCCATTTCCTTTTTGAAAGACCGACTGGACTTGCGTATGTGTTGAGGCGTTCCCGAAGACAGCTGTTGTTTCTTCGAGTCGAAATCCGTAACAATCTTCGCTTGCAACGGGTGGATATGCCAAAAACTCATTCAGGAATCCAACGATGACTGGATGGTCAGCGAGTTTTTGGAGCGGACCGCCGAGCGCAGAACGTTCCAGTTCTGGGATGCGTTCTGGTGCCACGTATAAATGCTGGCAGAATTCGCGCATCTCAGCGATGTCAGTCTCCGATAAAAGGCTCGGAATCAGGAGCCAGCCATTTCGGTCAAAATTGTATTTTTGCTTCTGGGTTGGTGCAATGACTGGTACTCCATCAGCATTAGTTTTTGTCAGATCTTCAGGTTCAACTTCAACAGCGCTGCCTAAGTTTTTATTAACAATAAAAGGTTTCTTCGTTGCGAGTTCTTTGTAAGCCATCAGGGTACTTCCTTCTAACGAACATACGCCTGGAACTGCGTTCCACAGCCTTGGAATTACAAGTTTGCCAGTCTCCATCAGGATTCATTACGGTTTTGTGTTTCTAACACGCGGAACATGTGATGAGCATAACTTAGGGTTGAAATAAAAACAAACACCAGGGCGAAACAAAGACCGTAAAATTCAATATTCTTCGGTAAACGAGGCATTATCGGACGGAGTAAGTAAAGCAATACAACAATTGATAAAAAGAAACTGGTACATTTTCCCCACAAGTTAGAACGGGTGATCATTTTCGCCTTATATGCTAAAACAACATTACCAAGCACAATGAAGGTATCACGGACAACAATCACCAGAAACGCCCACATTGGGAACCTGGAATGGAATATAGCAAGTGCAAAGATTCCAGCGGAGAGCGCGAGTTTATCTGCGACTGGATCTAAAATATAACCGAGTTCGGTGTGCTGCTTTAAACGCCGGGCGAAGAACCCATCTAACAGGTCGCTGATAACAGCGACTGTCCCACAAGCTATCGCGACGATCCACTGTGCCCGGTAAATGAAGTAAAAAATAAAAGGGACGGTGAGGAGTCGAAAAATCGACAAAATATTGCTTACATAGAAGAAATCCCGACGTGTAAACTGGATCGACTGGGTTTCGGTAAATTGGTGGATAGGAGCCTTTAGTGCCATTATGTTATTGTGTGCAGATAGGATTTTGTGCTATAGGAGTGAGCGTTTGAATATGGAAGTCTGCCAACACCGTCCAACACGAACGTGACAATCTTAATTGTTCTGCGCCTCCAATTGAAAGGCTATTCGCCGATTCTGGTCGGTCAGAATTTCGATTTCGCGTGTGAGGAGCTGCTCTAAAGGAATTGTCTCCAATAAAGTTTGTTTTTCTTCAAGCGAAATCCGAAGCCGTATGCCAACTTGGTAAGCTAGTTCTCTCGGATCATCGGGCTGTTCTTCAGGTGGATTCCAGGCGAAAATTAATCGACTGGATAACTTTTCATAGGCGTTATACAATTCTTCGGTCTCGGTTGTCAGTGAGTCCGATACGGCTTCAATTTCTGTATCCAAATCATCCAACATCCGAACTCGACCTGTAAGATAAGAGAGGTGTTCCTGAACCTCCAGAATCTGAAAGCGGTATTCGCCAGCTGTAATAATATTCATGCGGCCGTCGTCTAAATGCTCAACTTGAAGGATACGGGCGGCTGTGCCAACTTCATACGGTGTGGCGGCATCACCTACCTCTTCCCCTTCTTTGATAAGCACAACCCCGAACTCAGACTGATGTTCCAAGCAGAATTTAACCATCGTTCGGTAACGCGGTTCAAAGATATGCAGTGGCAAAAACCCGCCGGGGAACAAGACCGTCTGTAACGGAAAAAGCGGAATTTGTCGTTCATTAGGCGTTTGACTTTTCGATGAAACTGGGGCAGTCCGCATGTGAAACTCCTCTTTGCACGCTGTTCGATTGCAAGATAGATATTATTTTTAGTGCTATAAGCACCGTAACGGGTAGCCTGCAAAGGGCCAACTTCTGTTTGTAGTATATTAGGCATCTGTTTCAGGCACGCCCTCTTTATATTTTTGCACAAAATGTTTGATTCGTCAATAGTTTTTTATCCAATGTCGACATCTTGACATTCAGAAGGATTTCCGCTATAATTCCATTAAGCAATAATACAATTGTTTAAACAGGAAATTAGGAAATTTAATCAGAATAGATATTTGTGCATGCCCTATGTATGCCATGAATATCAAAACGATTGGAGAAAACCGTGAATTCAGAAAAGTTGGGAAACGCTTTAGTAAAATCTAAAGATATTGCCGTCAATCTCTTGGGAAGCATGCTGTATCGGACGCGAGTAGAACCGATTCTTGATACAGAAGGTATGAAGGGTTTAAAAGCCTATTGGATAGGCGACCCAGGGGAAAACGTGGTGGAGATTAACACATCCTCAGGGAGCACGGATATTAAAATAGATAGTAATACAGCACCAACTATTGAGTACGCACAAGAGGGCGAGAAACGGACAATCGCCGTCAGACATATCAAGAACCTTTCATGCGAACTCAATCGAGAGACCTTAGACCGGATCGCCACGCCAAAAGGTGCGGGGATTGCGATGTGTGTTGGTGCGGGGGTCGGGTTGTTCGGTTGGTTCTTGATGACAGTGATGCGTTCTCTTCCAAACCCACGAAAGGAACAGGACGCTTCTGCAGCAATTTCTCCAATTGCCGCGACAGAAGATAGCAGGCAGTAGAAAATGAAAATTACCGCTGTCGATCCCTTTTATTTTCGGATGCCAGACATCACAAGCGCGGCAGATGGGACACAAGACACACTTTTAGTACGGATTCAGACAGATACAGGGCTTGAAGGATGGGGTGAATGTGATGCCTCGCCGTTAGTAAGTCTTGCCGTTTATTGCTGTCCGATGTCGCACGGAAATATCATCAATATTCGCACTTCACTCATCGGCGAAACGCTTGATGGTCCCGATGATGTGCTTCGGTTGAGTGAAAAGACGCTACGGAACGGTCTGGATATTCAACAGATACAGCACGCGTATAGTGGTGCCGAAATCGCGTTGTGGGACATCATTGGGCAACATTTAAATAAACCGATCTACCGGCTCCTCGCCGAAATGTCAGGAACATCTGACATAGCACATCCTAAGCTGCCGTATGCGTCTGTCCTTTTCGGTGATACGCCTGAAGCGACCTATCACATAGCAAGGCAATTGCGCGAGCAAGGATACCGTGCGGCGAAGTTTGGTTGGGGACCGATGGGTAAATTCGGCGAGGCAAACGATATCGCGCTTGTGCGTGCAGCGCGTGAGGGCATGGGAACGGATGCCCAAATTATGATTGATGCGGGTGTCGTCTGGGACACTGACCATGAAACGGCTTACCAACGTGCTGAGGCATTTGCCCAATTTTCCCCGACATGGTTGGAAGAGCCGCTTGCGCCTGATGCCATTGATGCCTATGGTGCACTTACAGAAAAGCGTCCGAGCGTCCCAATCGCTGCAGGCGAAGGCTCGAATATCTATCGGATGGCGGAAGATATTATCGTACACGGTGGTATTCAGTTTGTGCAGATTGACGCGGGACGTATCGGCGGGATTATGCCTTCTTTTCAGGTGCGTCAACTCGCGGAACAGCACAGCATCCAGTACGTCAATCACACGTTCAAGAGCCATCTGAGTCTTGCCGCCTCACTTCACGTTTTTGCGACGAATCCCGATTTCAACCTATTAGAATACCCAGCGGCGGGATCGGAATTGTCGCAGCGGTTGATAGCGGAACCTTTTCAAGTTGAATCTGATGGAATGGTTCGAGTGAAGGAGCTGCCCGGACTCGGTGTGCGTGTGGATACGAAAGCTATCCGTCCCTATTTAGCATCAGTTCGGATTGCGGTAGGCACTGAAAAAGTTTTTGAGCAACCACCCCTTGCGTAAAATACCGTTCTTCTGCTCCCTATGATTTCTCTTTGACTGCTTCTGCCACCAATTTTTTTAACGCCGCGCCTCTGGCTTGATACGAAATTACCTTCCCTTCCTTATCTATAAGCCACGGTGACGGAACACCGCGAACATGATACAAATTTTTTAGGGGACTCTCCTGCCCACCGAAGACCTGCCGCCAAGGTAGGTCGCACACTTTTAAAAATCCATGTAGATCTGCTTCATCAGCGTCAAGGTTAACCGCTATCACATCAAATCCCACATCTTTATAGACATCGTAGACTTTTTTCACGTTAGGCATTTCTCCGATACATGGACCGCATGTGGTTGTCCAAAAATCGAGTAAAACGACTTTCCCCCGATAGTCTTTAAGGGAAATCGGAATGCTATCAATGTCTGTTGTAGAGAAATCTGGTGCGTACTTTCCAATCATTCCCAATTTTGCGTCAGCCTTGAGAAAATACGTTTTTGCGAGTTTAGCGTTGCCTTGCTCTTCATGAATCATGGCGATTTCTCTGAAGATACTTCTAATGAAATAGTTTTCCTGCTCGGTATTTTCAAGGTGTTGTAGAAGTTGAAGGGCTTCTTCATGCCTGTCGAGCACCTTTAGCAGGTCAACAAGGGTCCAATAGTCTCTAAATCGCATGATGTTTTCATGAGGTTTCATGACAGATTTGAAACGATCAATGAGGTTTTCAGCATCTTCATTTCGTCCGGCCCTGACATACAGACGCATAAGTTCAGAGTAGAGGGAGAAAAAATCTGGATTTTCAGGTACGAGTTGAAGTGCTTTTTCATATCCAACGATTGCTGCTTCAAGGCTTCCGTACATTTTTATCGGATACTTCCTCCAATCACTTTCTGATAAATAGATAGTATTGGAGAAACTTAAATTTAAATAAAGATTTGAAATTAAGGGACTATCTGCTTCTGGGTTCACATGATGCGGACATCGGACGATCGGGTTTGCATCGTTATAGACATGACGTTCTTTTTTCAGCCATTGTTGATAATATTCTGGGTCGCAATCGTAATCGTAACTCACAGGGAGGTTCGGATCAGTGTTATAGGGCAAAATTGACTCGCCTTGATCCTCGTCTGCGGGACAGATTAGGACCTTTGCATCTATCAAATATGGTGGGTGAAGTTTGGAAAGCCACTCAGGAAACGTGTTATGTTCCTTTTCGTAGGTTTGGAGTGCCTTGCCAATTTCTGTCAAATTATGCGTGCAAGTTTTCAGATTTTTGGATTCCTGTTCTGTTATGAGGGATTCATTTTCAGGACCTATACGGATTTTCCTTCCACCTATTTCGCTTACCGATACAGTCGAAATAGCGGCAGATAACAATAAACTCAAATTCATTAAATTTGCTCCTTATGTGATGCCTTAGGTTTGAATACGCAAAAGTGATTGCGGAAAAGCGGAAAAATTGTCACTGACAAAAAATGTTCGAGTTTATTGTTACGCATTGATGGATGCAGTTTTCGGGGGAATGAGAGAAGATTCAGGATTTTTGGGTGGTAGGTGAAAAGATCGTGTAGGTATAAATTGAGGGGAAGGCTCAGCAGCCTTCCCCTGAGATGCTTCTAAGGTTTAGAACACCTTACTTCAGAATCAACATTTTACGCGTGGCGGTGAAATCGCCTGCCGTAAGCGTATAGAAATATACGCCACTCACAACGGATTCACCGAGCGTATTCCTGCCATCCCAATACGCCGCACGGCTCCGAGATTCATAAATACCTACTGGCTGAAGTCCCAATGTTAACGTCCGAACCAGCTGACCATCTGTAGCATAGATAGAAATACTGACCTCTGCCGGTTCTGCCAACTGATATGGGATCCATGTTTCTGGGTTAAACGGATTTGGATAGTTGGCAAGCAATACTGTTTCTTGTGGTGCCAATGTTTTCAAAAGCCGTTCCAGCACCAAAATCCCTCGCTCATAGGAGAAACGATCCGGCCTTGAAGTATGGAGCGTTTGTGATGCGCCTCGCTTGGCGAGACGTAGCCACTGTTCCACCTGTGCCGCTGACAACGAGTGAGCAGAAGGTGCCCCTGCGATATTTGCAAAGGCATTCGCAATCACAACGAGGTCTTGAACGTTGACAATACCGTCCCCGTTCAGGTCGGCGTCATTTTCACCAGCCTCTCCGAAACTCGCTGCGATCAAAACAACATCTTGAATATTGACGATACCGTCGCCGTTCAGGTCGCCAAGGACTTCAGGGGCAGCCGTTACAATTGGGAATTTCCATAGGAGCACCGTTCCATCGAAACTCCCACTCGCGATTGTGCTACCATCAGGACTCACTGCGACGCTCGTGATAGAATATGTATGACCTTCAAGCGTTTCGAGCTGCTCCCCTGTGCCAATGTCCCATAAGCGGATAGTAGCGTCATAACTACCGCTAACAAGCACTGCACCATCGGGGCTGAAAACAATACTGGTCGCATTCGCCTGATCCTCTGTCGGTGCATCACCCCCCGATTCTTCCGTAGTCTCAACGACAACCTCAGGATCGATAGGTTTGATGAAGGTTTGCTGATGCTCAGCCGTCGCAACACCCCAAAGTGAAACCGTGTCGCCACCGCCGCTCGCAAGGGTCTCGCCATCGGGGCTGAAGGCGACCGTCCAAACATCGTCTTCATGTTCAGTAATAGTGTGGAGGACTTCATGTGTTTCGACATCCCAGAAGCGAATGGTATCGTCTCTACTTCCACTGGCGAGCATACTACCATCGGGACTGAACGCCAAGGTTTCCACGCCCGCCTCGTGTTCCCAGAGTGTGGCTATGTGTGCGCCTGTGGTGGCATCCCATAACCGGATGCTATCGTCCTCGCTGCCACTGGCGAGCAGCGTACCATCGGGGCTGAACGCAAGGCTTATGAGGTAGGAATGATGTCCTCGGAGCGTTTTTAGGTGTTCGCCCGTAACGGCATCCCATAAACGGACCGTATTGTCTTGGCTGCCACTGGCGAGAGTTCGTCCATCGGGACCGAACACAACAACGTCAACATCATCTTGGTGTCCGATAAGGGTATGTTGTAGTTGCCCGGTATCAGCGTCCCAGAGGCGGATGGTTTTGTCCCAACTCCGAGTGGCAAGGATACTGCCATCAGCACTGAAGGCAACGCTCGCGACAGCGTCGGTGTGTCCAGTGATGGTTTTCAGAGGATCACCTGTGGTGGGATCCCATGAACGGATTGAAGCATCCCATGCGCCGCTGGTGAGCATACTACCATCAGGCGTGAAAGCAATTCCGTAGACATCAGCGGTGTGCTCGGTTAGGGTCATGAGGTGTGCCCCTGTAGCTGCGTCCCATAATCGCACGGTATCGTCTTCACCAGCACTCGCGAGAATGCTCCCGTCGGGGCTATACGTCATGTGGTAGATATGAGATGTATGTCCAATGAGGGTTTGCTTGACCGTCCATGTAGCGGTGTCCCAAAGGTGGATAATTGCATTTAAATCACCACTG
Organism: uncultured bacterium; assembly: GCA_964523645.1. Lineage (GTDB taxonomy): Bacteria > Poribacteria > WGA-4E > WGA-4E > WGA-3G > WGA-3G. Next base: position 89,967 of record CAZGAW010000003.1, read on the forward strand.
GCGAGCGTTGTCCCATCAGGGCTAAGTGCGATACTGCCAACATTATCACGGTGCTCTTCAAGTGTTTCCTTTAATTCGCCTGTAGTGACATCCCAGAGACGGATCGTATCGTCTCGACTTCCACTGATAAGTGTGCCACCATCAGCACTGAAGACGAGACCGTTAACCCCTTCTGTATGACCTTCAAGCGTGTTCAGAAGTTCGCCTGTTTCAGGATTCCATAACCGGATAGCATTGTCTCTACCACCGCTGGCGAGTATAGTCCCATCGGGACTGAAAACAAGGCTGCGAACACTTCTCGTATGTTCCTCAAGCGAATGTAGAACTTCACCCGTCGCAGGATCCCATAGGCGGATAGTGCCATCCAAACCGCCTCCGACGAGCATACTTCCATCTGGGGAATATGTGAGCGCCGACACACTATATCCACCCGCGGTAAAAAGTGCGATCTCTTCGTCGGTTGCCGTATCATATATCCAAACGCCGAGAGATCCTGCAGCAGCAAGTCGTGTACCATCGGGTGAATACTGAATCTCATACAGCCAACCTTTGCCGAGGCGGGTCGTGGCACCTTCCGGTAAATGCCATTGTGGCGAATCTTGAGCAAAACTGTTGTAAGCGAAAAACAGAGTCGTTACACAGAGGATCGTTGATATGAAAAAAGATATCGGTCTCATGAATTCTCCTTTTATTATTGGGCACTAACTTTAGGCAACCAGAATCCAGAATTTAGAACTATCTCATAAATATTTGACGCAGTGACTGCCTATGCCCTGCCAGTTAATTCTACCTAAGTACTCTTTGGATATTTCGCAGTTTTACCAGAAACCATCATTTTTTTATAAAAATCTTAGTCGATTCTATACACCAACGAAAGGACGCGGTTAGAAACCTGGCCAGCGATGGAAGGGCACTTGTGTTTTCTAAAGTGTGCGCTTATTTTTACGATTTACTATAAGAGGAAACACGTAAGTCCTATTTATTGTAAACGGAAGCAGCACTTAATCTTGGATGTCGCTTGTCCCATTCATGTTCATATCTTCCAATGATGGATAATTGAATGGGAATTTCTTCTGTGTGAAGTTTCCATACTTATCCATAATCCGAAGGGTTACGGAATCCGTTTTCGGTGTCAATTGCGTCGTGACAAATTCAGCAATACTGTTGATCCCATCTAAAGGTTTACAAGCAAGTGAAGTGCCACCGTTTATTCGGGCCACAATTTCGCAAATTTAATCCAAGTTTTG
>CAZGAW010000004.1:0-79404 GCA_964523645.1 uncultured bacterium
GCGTCGGTCTCCAAAACCGAATGTTGGGGGTTCGAATCCCTCCTGGCCTGCCTTTATAACCTTATGATAACTCGTTTTAAAAATTACATTCAAGGAATTAACCAAGAATGGCAGAGAGTATCTAAACCAGATGCGAAAGAAGTCCAAGGTAGCACCATTACCGTTATTGTCGCTTCCGCTTTGTTAGGGCTTTTCATCGGAATCGTTGATGGCAACTCCGCTTTTCCAGAGTGGGGTAACCCATTAGGTTTAGTGTTTTTGGTGGCTCTCCCAATCGTTGTGTTCTTTATTGTGCGAAGTTGGGAGAACCAACCACAAAGCAGTAGAGAAGCCGAATTATCCGATGGGAACGACGGAAGTCGGAAAGTAATAGCAACAGTAGTAGCTTGTATTCCCCTAATTGCCGTCCTTGTAAGCCAGTACGTTTTGGGTGATTCGCTTGAAGGGTTTGGTATGGCTTTCCTTAGAACTCTCTTTATTCGTTAACGATAATGTGACACGCTGGTGAATCAGAATATGGATGGATATTGGTACGTTGTTCAAATATACACTGGGCATGAGAAAAAGGTTAAACTTAACCTTGATAACATGATTGCAAGGGAAGAATTGCAGGACGAAATCCTGCAAGTTAATGTTCCAGAGACTGAAATCGTAGAGGTTAAAGATAGCCAACGGAAAGTTAGCCTCCGACCGTCTTACCCAGGGTACGTCCTTGTTAACACCACCCATGAACTCGGTCCACACGTTGACAACCCAATTGGACAGAAAAGTTGGTCCCTTATACAAGAAACGCCCGGCGTTATGAACTTTTTAGGACCCACTTCACATCCATCGCCTCTGAGTCCGACTGATGTCGAAGCAATGCTCCAGATGTCAACCGAGGAAGAGGAAGTTCTACCAGTACCAGCAATGGATTACGAAATTGGCGATAAAGTCAAGGTAATAAATGGGCCGTTCAGTGGATTTCCTGGCGAAATCGAGGAAATTGATATGGAACACCAACGGTTACGCCTTAGCATTTCCCTTTTCGGACGTTCTACCTCTGTGGACTTGGGATTACTCGAAGTGGAAGAACTGAACTGAACTCAAACGGCGTTGTTTAAATAAAAAATCGTGATTGTGAGCGCATCCTTTACTACAAGAAAAATGCACGTTGGCACGTTCACAACCCAGACATAGGGAAAAACAATGGCAAAAAAAATAGCAGGTGAAGTTAAACTCCAATTGGTATCCGGGCAGGCGACACCACAGCCGCCCGTTGGTCCCAGTCTTGCACCTTATATGATTAATCTGCAGGAGTTTATCAAATCGTTTAACGCCCAGACGCAGCATCAAACCGGAATGGTGGTAACAACCCTCATTACCTGTTATAGTGATCGGTCGTTTAGCTTCAGCGTAAAGTCACCGCCCGCCGCAGTCTTACTCAAAACCGCAGCAAAGATTGCCAAAGGTTCTGGCGAACCCAACCGAAACAAGGTTGCTTCTGTTACAATGGAGCAAATTCGGGAAATCGCGGAGACGAAGCTACCTGACTTAAATACAACAGACTTAGATGCGGCAATGCGAATGGTAGAAGGGACCGCTCGGAGTATGGGGTTGACGATTAATTAGCACGGCTTATCCATTTGACGAAGCACAGCATCGTTAACATAAGGGTAAGTTCGCTTTGAAACAGGGCATAGAGATATGCCCCATGGAGAACAACATGGCGAAAAGAGGGAAGCGATACCGCAGCATCAACGAACAAGTAGACAGACTTCAACTCTACACGATAGACGAAGCCGTCTCGTTAGTCAAGAAAACAGGTAAGGCAAAATTCGATGAAACCGTGGATTTGGCATCACGTCTCGGCATAGACGCTCGACAGTCAGACCAGAATATTCGAGGGACTGTCGCACTGCCACACGGAACCGGGAAATCTGTTCGTGTTGTCGTCTTCGCTCAAGGTGACACGGCACGACAAGCCGAAGAAGCTGGAGCAGATTTCGTTGGAACAGATGAACTTGTCGATAAAATTGCTGATGGATGGCTCGATTTTGACGCAACAATTGCAACACCCGATCTGATGCGAAGTATCATGCCTAAACTCGGGCGGGTGCTTGGACCGAGAGGCTTAATGCCTAACGCCAAGGCAGGCACCGTCACAATGGATGTCGCCGAAACCATCCAGGATATCAAAGCCGGACAAATCGAATACCGAGTAGAGCGCTCCTCCGGGATCGTTCATGTTCCAATCGGTAAAGTCTCATTTGAGGAAGAAAGTATTAAACAGAATCTCAACGCAGTGATGGGGGCACTCGTTGCCGCTCGTCCGTCAGCGGTGAAGGGTCGGTACATTCGAAGTGTTGCTATATCAGCAACAATGGGAGCCGCTATCCGCATAGACCCACAGCAATTTGCCTAATCCGCACTGGATACGATATGGAATAGTCCACAATCGAATAGAGTCGTAGAACGTAGGTGCCATCGGCTTAATTGCCTACCGAGGCTTGAATGGAACAGATACGAGTGGTGTACGATTGAAGCGTACGTGAAATTTCGCTACTCGTTGTTTGCTCTTTTTGGATGTAAGCCTCCACGCACCTGGAGGCTTTTTGCATGCAATCGTATACCCAATTCACATGTTTATAGAAAGCCACGACATCGTATTCAGGTTACTATACAACCTAATGTAGAAAGGAACTGAAACATGCCGAATGAGGCAAATGTTCAGCAAACAGAACAAATTCGTGAGATTTTTGACAGTGCCGATGTTGTTCTACTAACAGACTTTCAGGGGCTTAGCGTCGCAGAAATTACCGAATTGCGAAACCAACTCCGAGCAGCCGATATCGGCTATAAGGTCTGTAAGAACACATTGGTAAACGTCGTCGCTCAAGAAAGAGGTATTGATGGCTTAGCACCTTATCTCAAAGGAAATACAGCCCTCGCTACCGGCACAGATCCAGCGGCATCCTCAAAAATCTTGTTCGCATTTGGCGAGGAACACGAAAATTTTAAGGTTAAAGGTGGCATTCTTGGGACGCAAGTCATTGATGTTGCAGGCGTTGAAGCCCTTCAAGATATGCCGTCACGAGAAGTTCTGATCGCCCGTACTGTCGGAATGATCAGCGCGCCTCTCACCGGACTCGTCAACACCTTAAATCAGGGTTCACCTATTACAGGTATGGTGAACGTACTCAGTGGAACGATACGTCAGGTAACCTCCGTGTTGACACAGGTTGCCGACCAAAAGAAAGAGGCGGAAGACGCCTAACGCGAAGCGCATACCGCGCTTATATCAAATATCGTAGCGTAACCAAGTCCGCGTGACTTAACCCCGCACGGCTTGAACGGATGATCTCTAATCAAGTTAATTTGGTACTACATATAGAAATAGAAAGGATATAAACATGGCTGCAGATATGGAAAAATTGATTGACGAAATTAGCAATATGACCGTTTTGGAACTTTCTGAACTGGTCAAAGCTTTAGAGGATAAATTCGGAGTCAGTGCATCAGCCGCACCGGCAATTGCTATGCCTGGAATGATGCCAGCAGCCTCTGCTGCTGGTGGAGAAGAAGCCGCTGAACCTGAAGAGAAAACAGAATTCGATGTCCAACTTAAAGACTTCGGTTCTAAGAAGATTCCAGTTATCAAAGAGGTTCGCGCTATCACTGGACTCGGTTTGAAGGAAGCGAAAGAGAAAGTCGAATCCGCGCCAGTCGTCATTCAAGAAGGCATTGCCAAAGAGGAAGCCGAGAAAACGAAAGAACAACTCGAAGCCCTCGGTGCCGAAGTCGAAATTATATAGACGAAAATCTACTGTCTTATATCACGCACAGCGCGCTTAAACCGCGCACGACAGGTAAACCCGTTATGGTTTTTGGGCATAGCGATGCACCAATTCATCGTTTTATGGCGAACTATAATGGGTTTCCGTTTTTGTAAAAATATACACCACAAGTGTTGACATAGTTTGATTAAAACCAACCTATCAGTGATCCGCTTCACTTGTTGGAATTACCAAGTACCACCGATGTTCAGTATCGTCGATGTCTTTTATATTGTTTTTAGTCAACTCGCAGTTGGGGGGGTTGCTCTCCTCCTCTTAGTCCCGAAAGGGTTAGTGGGTGCGAACTTTTATCGTTTGATGGGTAGCATCTATCTACTTGTGAGTGGCTTGTCACGATGCGCAAATCTTGCCCTCCACGAGCAGCCTGTCACATTTCTCAACTTCTTTAGATATTGGCAAAACCCTGAGTCCATTTCCGTTATCTGTTTCGTTCTCATCCTCCTCGTTTATACACTGAGTTGGTGGTTCAAAGCACCGCGTCTCACGCAGCTCCTTTTCTATAGTGGATTAATTTGCGGCGTGACTTGGATCGTTTTGAGTGCTCAGCGATACCTTCACATCTTACACATTCCGGGTGAAATGTTCCTGTTACCTCTGCAATTTTTAACAGCAGCTACACTGCTTGGAGCAGTCCATAGTGGAATGTGGTTTGGACATTGGTACCTCGTGGTACCTGATTTACCAGTGATCCATCTGAAACGGTTTAATACCCTTCTGTTCTGGACACTTTTAGGTATGACCCTACTCCTCTGTCTGAACCTCCTTTTCAGACAGCAGTCCACAAATGTTACGCCTTTTAACCTTTTCTATCAAATTATCTTTAGCATGCGAGTACTTATAGGTATTGCTGGCACGTTGTTCCTCTACTTCATTACATGGGACTGCTTACGCCCGAAATCAGTCGCCCGCGATATGCTTGGCGCAACACGAGCTGCGACCGGTTTCCTTTTTATTGCCATTATCACAGTGTTTCTCGGTGAGTTTTGCAGTCGGATGCTGCTTTTGGAAATGCGATTTATTTTTTGAAATTATTAGGATTGAATTTCGTTGTAATTTAAATATAGGATATGCTAAAATAATCACATTCATTGACAAGTTTAAGGAGGCACATAATGAAATCCCAAATTTTCTATGAACCCGAAGCAATGAGCCTTGAAGATCGACCCGTACCAGCAGCCGGAGACAACGACTTGTTAGTCCAAGTACGTTCAGTGGGGATCTGTGGTTCGGATGTAGCATATTATTTTGGCAATAGTTCACTCGAAACCGACGACGGAAAAGGACCTCTTATCCTTGGACACGAATTTACGGGTGAAGTCGTTGATGTTGGTAACGAAGCTGGAAAAACAGGTGGGTTCAAAGTAGGCGACCGGGTTGTCGTCAATCCTGTGCAATCGAATCCCGATTCTTTCTGGAGCAGAAAAGGGTTGTCCAACTTGTGTCCCGAAAAACGTGTCTTAGGTGTAGGTGTTGATGGTGGGTTCGCAGAATACGCAGTCTCTGATTATCGCTGGACCGTCAAATTACCCGATAATGTAACATACGATCAAGGCGCACTCACTGAACCGCTCGCATGCGGATTGTATGCTGTCAACAATCTCAACGCCGAAGCAGGGCAAACTGCCGTCGTTTTTGGACCTGGGCCCATCGGCTTGATGATGGTACAGGTTCTAAAAAGCCGCGGTTTGAAAAACGTTCTACTCGTCGGAACCCGTGATTATCGCTTGGACTGTGGTAAGGAACTCGGTGCTGACGTGGTCGTCAACGTTAGCGATACCAATTCTCCACACTATGTGGAAGACCTGGGTACTATGATTCAGGAACTTAACAATGGCGAATTGGCAGACCGGGCAATTACCGCTACCAGCTCACTTGATGCAATTCACACAGCCTTAGAAGTTACAGGCAGACATGCAACTATCGTTATTTTCGGACTTCCTGGTGATACAGATGTAATGCAAGTTCCTATTCTTGATACTATACTTATGGATAAAACCATCAGGTTCTCTTGGCTCGCACCGGATACTTGGGAAGAAGCAGTGCAGCTCATTTCGAGTGGCGATGTCAACATGGACAAAATCATCAGCCATGAATTCCCACTTGAATCGCTTGTTGAAGGGATCACAAAGGTACGCAATCGCGAAGACGGTTGCACCAAAGGCTTGATAAAAGTTTCTGCCTAACCGGTAAATAACATGGGCATCCCATTTTTTATTCTTTTTGTCCTTTCAATCGCTTTCTTATCACTTGGAATAACTGGGTGGGGTGGCTTTGTGTCGGTGGAATGGCCTGAGCAAACCTCAGCTGAGGCAAAAAGCGGGGCCGGGGCTGTCACCCCTTACCTAAGTTTGAAACCAAACTATTGGGCAATTGCACGGTGTTTCACAGGATTGCTGCTGTTTTTAGTGAGCCTCTACTTTATGGGCTTCTTTCTCTATCTTGAAGAACGAGAAAGCGGCAGAATCATGAAAAACGTTAAAAGTTTCGCTAAATTACGGCAGTTCCTTGAACGACATCAGAAGGGGGGCTTTTCACAATGAATTCTCTCATAAGATACTTTGTCAAAAAATCCAATCAATGTTGGATATTAATTGGGTTTGGGATTGCACTCTTCACAATATGCTGTGCTGCAACCAGCAATGCCAAAATTGACCCAGAGGCAGTTGCTGGAATTTGGCTTTTCGATGAAGGTAATGGGAAAATTACCGAAGATTTATCCGGGAATGGCAACGATGGCGAACTCATGGAAGGCGCAAAGTGGGAAGACGGACAATTCGGAAAAGCCGTTATATTCGACGGAAAAGATGATTACGTCGAAATTCTTCCTTCACCGCTGTTTAATCCAGAGATATTCACGGTCACCTTCTGGATGCATCCAACGGCTATTGGAGGTAATAATCCAGGCGGGAAAGGTTCTGCTACCCTCATCATCGCAAACGGTAATCCCGGTGACGGTGGGGGCGCGAATTGGTGGTTTGAATACTGGAACGGCGGCAATTTTGAATTCAAAAGCTGCCAAGCCGGTTGTGCTGCCGCGAACACCCCAATGAATACACCAAACGAATGGTATTTTGTCGCCGGTATTTACAACGGTACCGAATATGAACTCTATATTGATGGCGAATTTAAGGCAAAAGGACCGAACAAAGTCGGGGCACCTGAAAAAGGGCTGCTTATTGGAAGTGGACTCTGCCCAGCAGGCCACGGATGCGATGGTGGCTACTTCAAAGGCATCATTGATGACGTAGCAATGTTTAGCGATACCTTGAGTGAAGGTGATTTGAAAACACTCATGGAAGAAGGTGTGGGCAAAGTTCTTGGCGTTGCTCCAGTAGAACCTACAAGCAAATTGACAACGACATGGGGCAATTTGAAAACGCGCTAAAGAGGTAATTCCTGTCAACATGAAACGAAAATTAAAAAACGATTTACTTCTGCGCGCATCAAGATGTCTACCCGTAGAACGTGTTCCAGTATGGATGATGCGACAGGCAGGCAGGTCAGATCCTGTTTACCGTCGAATTCGACGTGAGCTTAACCTGCCGTTGGAACGGCTCTTTCGGACCTGTCCCGCACCAATGTCCGAAACCGAAGTTGAATCAGCCGTCAAAATTTCGCTTCTTCCTAAGCGCATCGGTGTTGATGCCATCATTGTTTATAAAGACATTCTTACCCCACTTGCCCCTATGGGCGCGCATTTCCGATTCGATCCAGGCCCCATTTTAAGCCCACCGATCCGAACACAAGCACATATTGATGCCCTTCGACCCGTTGATGAACCATCCACACAATTAGCATTCACAGGGAAAGTCATTCGCAAGTTACGTGAAACCTTGAACGAGGAACTACCACTCATCGGTTTCGCTGGAGCACCTTTGACACTTGCCTTTTTCCTAATCGCAGGGGAAAGCCCCATCAAACGTGGTATAGGAATATCTGAAAAAGCGACGCCAGTTTTCCAAATGATGGAGGAGGCGCCCGAACTCTTACACCGTTTATTAAACAAGTTAACCCAGATGACTATTAACTACTTGAACTACCAAATCAGCGAGGGCGTTCAAATAGTGCAACTTTTCGAGTCCATCGCGGATATTTTACCTAAGCAGATATATGAAGAGTTCGCTTTCCCATATCACCAGCAAGTCTTTGCCGAACTCAATCCAGAAGCACCAGGAATCTTGTTCGCAAAAGAGTGCAATTATGTAGATCTCATGCATCAGAGCGGCGCAAATGTTCTAAGTATTGGAAAATGTGTGGATCTTGGCAAAGCCAAAGCAGATACAAACGGTACCGTCGCCTTTCAAGGAAACGTTGATAACGACATCCTTCGCGATGGAACGCCTGCCGACATTACGAAATCCGTGAAAACTTGTCTAAAACAGGGCGGAAAAACTGGACATATTTTGAACCTGAGCCACGGTCTGCACAGAGACACACCCTTTGAAAACGTTAAGCACTTCATACAGATCGCAAAAACATTGCAGGAAAATTAATGAGAAACATCCTCGAAAATCCCTTCGCACCACGCCAATATGGGCAACTTGTTAAAGTAACAGAACGGGTGTATCTCTTTCGCAATATTGTAAACTCCTCTATTATCATTGGAGATAAAGGGGTCGCGGTAATTGATACACAGGTAAACCAAATGATGGCAGGACGGTTACGCAATGCCATCCGTACTATCACAGACAAACCAATTCTGTACGCAATTAACACCCATTACCACTGGGATCATACCAACGGAAACACTGTTTTTCATGAAGTCGGCGCAACGGTTGTCGCGCGCGAGATGACCAAAGACTTTATGGTGAACAGGTCACCACGCCAGGAAGCATTCCTGCGCTCCCGCGGTTTTACATTGGGCGATCCTCCCTTTCTACCACAACAGACGTTCATACACGAAACTGAACTCGATTTAGGTAATCAACCGCTACACCTCGTTCACTTAGGAAAGGCAGAAACGGATGATGCCACTGCCATCAGGATTCCAGCAGAAGATTGCATCGCTTCTGGGGATACTGTCATGACAGGTAGTTTCCCTATCTTTGGACAACCGGTTATGAATGAAGGGCTCATGGCGAACCACGATTGGGTTAACACAATTAAGGAACTCCAGACATACGCACCTAAATCTGTACTGCCGGGGCACGGTCCCTTGGCGCATGACGCTGAAATTGATCTGTTGCTTAAGATTGAATCTTATTTCCTGACAGAGGTTCGAAAACGTGTTGAACAAGGTATGCCCTTAGACAGACTCCTAACTGAAATGGAAGCTAACTTACCCGACTGGATTCGCGCTATCGCCGAAGTGTGGGGAACACCTCGTTATGCAATTTTAAGAGTATATCGCGGTTTAATCGACGATCCAGAGCCGGGCTGGCAACATCTGAAACCTTCAGTCATTCCTGTTGCGGACACCGAAAAACTTCACCAAAAAACACATGAACTCGAAGACTTTGAGGCGTACCGAGAAACCGCCGAAGAGGTTGCAGAGGGCAATGACTTTGGCTTAGCAATTGCTATCTTAAAAACCGCAACCGAAAAGTATCCTAACCTACCCGACGCGTGGACAGAATATGCAAACTTACTTACACAAGCATCGCGTACTGTGTCAAGTGTCCTTGAGAAAGGCGACTTCTTCGTCGAAGCCAAGAAGGCACTTAATATTGCTCTTGAATTAGACCCCAATCACGCACCGGCACATCTGTTGCGCGGATACAACCACATTCTTTCTGCCTATCGTAATGGCGATGAAACAAAAACAGGATTGGAGTCCATCTATAAAGCCCTTGTCCTCGGAATTCAAGGTGCACAACTCGCACAAGCATACTTCTGTATCGGACTCGCACACCGCACAAATGGAGACGAGACCCTGGCACGTGAGGCTTTTGCAAAGGCAATTGCCGCTGACCCAAGATATATGCCAGCACAGTTAGCAAATATGGCATAGGAGAAATAAAATGAAATACGATAGCGTTTTATTGGTTGCATTCGGTGGACCAACACCCGGTTGCTGCCAAAAATACAACGGCGATGCGTGTCCCGGTGAAGCCTACTGTTTTGTGGAGGGGATTGCTGGGAGTGCTGAATCTCAAAAAGAACGCGTAAAAGACATCTCAGCTCACTACGTGAAATTGGGCGGATTTTCGCCATTCAACGAACTCACTTTCAAACAAGCCGATGCATTAAAAACCGCACTGCAAGCGCGCGATCTACTACTACCCGTTTACGCTGGATTCAGGCATTGGAATCCGTATTTAAAAGAAGTTATCGCGGAAATGGCGCAAAAAGGACACCGAAAAATACTCGGCATTATCATGGCACCACACCAATCCAAAGTCAGTTGGGAGTGGTACCAACAAACCGTAAAAAAAGGAATCGATGCAGTTGATGGTGAGAAACCGACTATTGATTATCTCGACCCGTGGTACACACACAAAGGTTACGTTGGTGCCATCGCCGAAATCATCGAAAACGCATGTGGGGACAAGTTAGCACGCGCCGAACTTGTTTTCACGGCACACGCAATTCCGCAATCAGCGGCGGATACTTCACCCTATACACAACAATTTGGAAAGACTGGCGAGGCAGTCGCTAAACAAATCGGAAAGCCTCGGTTCGGTTTAGCATACCAGAGCGAGGTAGAAAATAGCCCTATCCCATGGACACAACCCGATATTAACGATTGGCTTAAAGCTCGAAAGGAAGAAGGCATTGATACTGTTGTCACTTCACCAATCGGCTTTCTTTGTGACCACGTTGAAGTGCTCTACGATTTGGATATAGAAGCGGCAGAAACAGCCGAAACGTGCGGTATCGACTTTATTCGAGCAGGCACGGTCGGTGCCCATCCGAAATTTATCAATATGTTAGCAGATTTTGTGTCTGAGGCAGCTGCGAGAAAAGAATAAATTAGAATTTACGTACTTCGTTGGTAGGTGCGGTTTCATGAAGATTAACTTTACTAATTCGGTAATTTCTTATCCGCACAAAGCAAAACTACCCCTGCTGCTGGCGAGGTGTTTTTGCTGGAGTGTTTCCCTCCTAATCTCGTCACATTACCGAGTTATTTTTTTACTTCATCTAACCGCACTGAGCCGATGTCTGTAGGGTATGTCTTGTGCCTGCCCTCCCAAAAATTATGTCGGAGAACTCGGTGAAAAAACATGCCATCGTTATCGGAGGAGGTATCACGGGTTTAGCGGCGTGCTACCGCTTACAGCGTGAGGCAGCCGCGCGTGGTATTCCCCTTGATATTACACTCCTTGAGGCAAGTGACCGTGTCGGTGGTGTTATTCAAACCGAACATCGCGATGGGTTTCTCATTGAACACGGTCCCGATGCATTTATTTCCACTAAACCAGCGGCAAAGGCGTTGTGCGAAGAACTGGATATCGCAGATCAATTCATTGGAACCAACCCAAAGGTCCGTCGGAGTTTTGTAATCCGAAACGGGGCGTTGTATCCTGTCCCTGAAGGGTTTTATATGATGGCGCCAGGATCGCTCGTGCCGTTTTTAAAGACACCGCTCTTCAGCTGGCGCGGCAAACTGCGAATGGCAATGGACCTTTTTATTCCGCGCAGGGAAAGAGATACAGATGAGGCTGTAGCACACTTCGTCAGGCGCCGTCTTGGTACTGAAGCGTTCACACGGATGGCACAACCTATGATTGGAGGTATCTATACCTCGGATGCCGAAAATTTGAGCCTAAAGTCGACATTCCCCAGATTCTTGGAAATGGAAAAAGCGCATGGAAGTATTATCAAGGCACTCCGAGCACAGAAAAAGCAAGCCGCTCAAACCAGTCGAGACACAAGCGGAGCACGTTATAGCCTTTTTCTTTCATTTAAATCCGGAATGCAGACCCTAATCAATACGCTTATCGAAGCATTCTCTGGCAATATCAGATTAGGTGCCAGAGTAGAACGTATTCAGCAAGCGAGCGATAGCAGCCTGTGGCGCGTTTCACTTGCTAATGGAGAAACCCTAAGTTCAGAACTTCTCTGCCTGGCACTTCCAGCCCTACAAACAAGCACACTCATTGAAGGTGTATCAAGTCCTCTTGCTACAAAACTCGACACGATTCCCTACACCTCCTCGGCAACAGTCAATTTAGCATTCCACCGAACAAATGTCACACACCCCTTAGACGGCATGGGATTTGTTGTACCTGCTACAGAAAATCTGTCTCTTATTGGGTGTTCCTTCAGTAGTGTTAAATTTGAAGACCGCGCCCCAACTGATTATGTCTTATTGCGTGCCTTCGTTGGTGAACCCACGTCGAAAAAAAACGAAGCGGAACTCATTGAATTGTGTCAAGCAGATTTAAAGCCACTTCTCGGACTCAGAAATGTTCCACGATTTGCCATCGTTAGCAAGCATTCCCAAGCAATGGCACAATATCAGGTAGGACACCAAGAAGTTGTTGAGGGTATAGAACAGTTTACAAACGAATTGCGGGGACTTGCACTTGCAGGAAATGGTTACCACGGGATTGGTATTCCAGACTGTATTCGGAGCGGCGAAGCGGCGGCACTTTCCCTTTTAAATCAACTATGAGGAACGTGATGAATCTTACGATAACGCGTCGAAGTATCGCTGTCGCAAGTTTGGGACTATTTGGATGCCTGTTAGTGATATTACTCGGAAACCTCGTGTCTCGTGCTGAAAACGCCACAGCTCCCGTGGCAGAAGCATATCAGGGTTTTCAGGAAGGGAAGTGTAAAAGCTGTCACCCCGCAATCTGGAGGGAATGGGAAAATTCAATGCATGCGAAGGCATGGGTTGACGAAATCTATCAAGAAGTTGCAAATCAAATTGAAGATAGAGAAACAAAATGTGACGGATGTCATGCTCCTCAACCGATCCTCATCACAGGTATTGGAGAAATTCCAGAACTGAGAAACGAACAGCGGGAAGCAGGTGTTTCGTGTCTTGTCTGTCACCTTGATGCTGAGGGGGCGATGCACGGACCGCCAGCAAGTGCAGAAACCTATTTTCACGCTAACGTAACCAATGCCATTTATACTTCACCAACAACGCTCTGTGGCACCTGCCATGGTCAACCGACCGTACCTGAACATGACCAAGTTTCCAGTTTTCTGAATAGCAAATTCGCTGAGGAAAATAAGAGTTGTACAACGTGTCACATGCCAGTTGTGAACCGACTACAAAGCACAGCCAGTTACGAAAGCACTAAAGGTAGGAAACATACGTGGCGCGGTAGCCGGAGTGTTGCACAACTTAGGCGCGCTGCCACGCTTCAATTTGAAATCGCCTCCGAAAAACTGAATCTAGGAATCCAAAGTAAGACAGGGCACATCTTGCCGGGTGGGACCTTGCGTACTATCGTTCTTGAAGTGAAATTTCTCTCTCCAGATGGTACCGAGCGGCAGAAAGATCGAACTTCAATTTCATCTGGAAATCAAAATAGGCTTCTCCCTAACGAGCACAGAACTTACGTTTTTGACGCTTCGTCCAGAGCGACTGGCGACACAATCAAAGTTCGGTTGATGTACCAACTAACACCGAAAACACCAGAATCCGAGTGGGTATTGATGGCAGAAAAAACCCACCTCGTCCCTTAAAGTGCTAATCATTCATATTCGGCAACGAATCAAAGCCCAGTAACCGTTTTAAGGTCGGTGTTGCACGTGAGATTACTTCGTCCGAGACCAATTCAAGATGTGCCTGCTGCGGTTTCAGCATAGAACGACAGAAAAAACCGAGTAACCCAACACGCGGTACATTCGTTCTATTTTCTGAAGAACCGTGCCATATCGCACCGTTGACAATTAAAACAGAACCTCGCGGCCCACAGATCTGTAGTTCGTCGGCATATGCTACACCTGATTCAGGCAGGGCTTCAAGCCGTCGATGGCTCCCCGGTACACAACTGGTTGCTCCATTTTCAAGCGTCCAGTCGTCTAAAAACCACACGCTGTTGGCAACCATCGGAAAACTGGGTCGCGGTGTTGGTAGCCCAGATAATGGATAATCAATATGGAGGCCGGCATCAGGTGCACCTGGGTAAAGAACATTTACGGTGAAAGAACTCAGTGTGCAATCAGCACCGAGCAAATATTCCATCGTAGCGAGCATCTTTGGCTCCTGAATAGCTTCTTCAAACGGCTTGCCTTTGTCAACAAGATTCCAGACGCGTTGGGCAGTGTCATTCGTAAGATATGTATGGCTTTTGCCGGTTTTCTGTTCCGCTGCAGCGAGTGCCAAAGCGCACTCTCGGAGCCGCGTCGTTGTATCTGGAGGTATAAGACCTTCCAGCAGCAAAAAACCGTGCTGATCTAATTGTTGCTTTTCAAGTTCAGTCAAGATAGCCATTTTTTTTCTCCGATGTTATTTTTCTTGACAGTTTAAGCGTTTTTTGTTAATATGTCAAACAGATTGAAGATTTCTACGAAAATAGCCAGAAATCTTCAGACAAATTTGAAATTTTGATTTGACATATTTTGAGAATTGTGGTATTATTATATAGGCGGACTGCAATTTATATCGATGATATACCGATGCGGCGGGAACGTATTTTTTACCGATTGCACAAAACATCACGTAACTGCAGGACGATTTCGTTTACCGGTCTTGTCCGTGTAACGCAATACCTCTGACATTTAACGATTAAATGTTTGCTTAATTTTGCCACTTTATGTTAAAATAAATAATAGAAAAATTCCCGCAGGGTCAAACCGTTAAAGTTAAATGCCCGCTTTTCATTTGTTTTTGACCTTTGCCATAGGCTATACTAAACCTATCCTACGGCTACATCGGTATCGGGAAATTTTAACGCTCGTTGGTAGGATGTTGATTGGATGGGCGGACATCTACCCCAGTCGTCTTTGTTGTATTCTCGCTTGCCCATCTAAGAAACTCAGTACTTAGTCTTGCGAGCGCGCAGACTTAACGAGGAGGATGAGTTAATGAAAAAACGAACACTCGTTTGTTTTTTGATTTTTACATTGTGTGTTCTTTACACTTCAACCCCGAATACTGTTTTCGGGCAAGAAGCTTCTCTTGCACAACAGGTAGCCGCAAAATACAGCGAGACGCTTCAACGTGAGGATATTCAAGCAGTCCTACCAGCGGTTCTGGAAGGACTCAAAGACCCAGAAATTCAACCCCTTCTGAACCCCGCGACTATTGGTCTCGTCGTTGACAATCCGGATCTCCTAACGCAATTCGTTCCAGATATAGATCCCCAATTCGTAACCCTTCTGAAAGAGGACGCTGAACTTCAAGCACTGCTCAGCGATCCATTGGTGCATGCATTGCTCCAAGATCCGGCGGCGATTGATGAGCTTGCAGCGTTATTGAATGTTGGCGCAGAACCTCCAGTCGTTGAACCACCCGTCGTTGTTGGACCTCCGGTTGTTGTTGAGCCACCTGTGGTTGTTGAACCTCCGGTTGTTGTTGAGCCACCCGTTGTTGAACCGCCACGAATGGAAGCTCCATCGCCAGAACCATTTGAGTTGCTTGAAATGCCTCGTGGCGAAGCACTTCTCGGTGGTATTTCCCTAAATACAGCTTCTGGAAGGCGATTTGTGGAGCAGATAGTCGCTGCATTAGGGCTGCCAGCTTCTCAAGCAGATGCTTTCGTGGATGCAATCCTTGAACAAGTGCCAAGAGGCTTTCTCCCTAAAAAGCAGATTCGGCAGATTTTAACCTCAAGCCACCAATCTGTTGCTTTTGCACATGAAGCAAGCCAATTAGATGCTGATAACTTCGGAAATGCTATAACGCCGAATTTCGCGGATTTCACCTACTTAGAGCAGAGCAGCAAACACCTCACCAGCGATAGCATGCACGTTTATACCCGTGTTCCATCAGCAAATGTTGGCGGTGTTGTATTTAACCTTACAGACGGTAGAACTTTTGAGGGTATGGAGATTACGTCAGAAAGCATGATCCCATATACCTTTCGATTGGAAGAAACACTCGCTGCTACAAACCTACCCGCATGGCCCAGTTTAGATACCCAATTGTTCGATAGTGTTGTTCTCCATTATTCAAACACCGGTCCCAACGGAAATTACAGTCCTGCTGACATGCAGAGAAATGGGGACACTTGGGAAGTAGAAGTCCCTATCCAGACAGGTAGCAGTACCTATTACTACTTTGAAGTTACACTCACTGAACCCGTGGAATTCATGACGTTGAGTCGCGAGAAACTCGCCGAGATATTTCAGGACCCGCACACTATGTCTCTGGCAGCGATCTTAGACGCAACCACGGTACTTGATGTTACGAGTTGGGCAATGCCTGACCCGCGTAACCTTCAGTTAGCGGATCGCGGTATTATCGACGCGTTGTTCGATGCTGATGTACAAGCTGCATTTCTAAGTGTGTTTGGTTCACCTCAGGCAGCTGCCCTAAGAGCAAAAGTGCTAAGTGGCCAGCAGGTTACCTTAAATGAAGTTCTGGGGATCATTTCACCAAAACAACAGCGTACACTTCAGAACCTGTTGCTCCGGAACACGAATCGACTGACGCAGAAATTTGAAGAATCATTTGATCCGATGCTGGCTTCTGTCTTTACGCTGCCAAAAATTAGCCCCGGAACATCGTTCTGGTTTAAACGCATTGACCATATTGCTGATGGGCCCAATCAACAATTAGAGGCTTTAGTACTCGATGCTGACGGAGTACCAGTAGATCAGATTATTGAAACCTTCACCGTTGACACCAAGGCACCGGAAGCAAGCATTCACATTACACCCGGTGATGCAAATACTGCTGGCTACTCGAATAACGAAGGTATCTACGTTGCCACCGCCCATCACCCGGGTAACGTAATACTCAATGTTACAGGCGAGCCGAAACATGCTTATGCAGGTCAAGGTGTAGGTCCAGGCGAAGGATATTTGCTCTATCAGGAAATCGGACTTGATGCCCATGGCGTGCCACACACTAATTGGATGCCACTGACAATTGAGTCTACCATGTTGTCCTCCAGGATTTGGATTTCCGTCCTTGAACGAAATGAAGACCAGATTATCTCTCTCCTGAAGCAAAACTTTCCACAACTTGTTGGTGGACTTGATGATGCGTCAATACTGAGTCTCGCAAAGACTACCAGTCCCGAGGCAGTTTTGGCACTAATTTCGCCAGGAACTATTCAAACTTCCGCTAATTCATTTTTCAAAAGTTTAGGGTTAAGGAACTTCAACTTAACCGATGCCCAAGCGGCAACGATACATCAAGCCTTAGGCGGCTCGATAAAAATTCTTGATGAACTCGTACCGGTTACCTTTGACGCACCACACACTGTGAAGATGGTTGTCCCGCAAGGGGTTTATGGCGACTATGGTGTTCGGGCAATGGGAATCGATATGCTCTTTAACGTCGGTGCCTACGCTGAACCGACTCGCGTCAGAATCGTCATGCCAGAGAAAGATAAAGCGAGCATTACAGCTGCCAGTATCGGCGACCGAAACGGCGATGGTGATGCTGATGAACCCTATGAAAGTGGAACTATCTTCTCCAATACTACAGATGGCGTGATGCTAACGGTCAATCTTGATCACCGCTCACCACATCCTGCATCCATCCATGTAGAATATATGGACGCAAATGGAGCATGGCAACCCGTCGGTGAAGCACAGATGTTCGCTGAAGGCGAAGGTGAAACAGGATCAACCTTTGAAGTGAGTTGGGATGTCACTGATTTTGATGCGTTAGCGAGCGCAGGTGATTCCGTCATGGTACGCGCCGTGGCAATGAACTACCTCCAACTGACACACGTGTCCGAACCGTTCTCAATAAAATTGGATGATGATGTTCACCCGGTTGACCTTGAGGTGTTAGCACTCGTTCTTGACCCTGAATCGATTACGGAAACGAATCCAGATAGTGGTGGACCACAAGGCACGGTCGTTGTTAATGCATATACGCCACAACGGACCCACCCCGGGATTGGCTCCATCCAATTGGTAATCGGTGAGGAAGTTGTTGGCACAGGTGATACAGGCGTTCTCGCTACCGCTGAAGAAATCGCAGCGTTACAAGAGAATACCGACTTCATTACCGACCTTGTTGCAGTTGCAGCGCAATCAACAGCCGCAGGTGGACTCACAGGAAAACCGATCGCTTACCCAACCTACCTGAAATGGGCGGTTGAGATAGATACTACGGCTCTCGAAGACACCATCACGGCAGAGAGTGATGCAGCACGCGATGCTTCCAAAGATGACAGTCAGCACATGGTAACTGCAATCGCAATCACCAGCAGTGCTGAGGAAGTACCGGGACAGCCGGGTGCCAAGACATATCTATCGGTTGACAACGTTGACGATGTCGCACCGTTAGGTCCCACAAACATTGTCGCTGTGGCAGATGTCGCTGGAATGATTGAAGCAGACGCAGATGGCAACTACACAGTCGGTGGAATCGTTGATGAAACAGTTGAATCACCGATAGCAATTTATACCGTTGAACCGACTGCTGATCCAAGCACGTATGCCTCGGTTAAGATAGTTCGAGTAGATGCCGACGGCAACGAGATCGACCCGATTGACGGTGAAGTCGGTGCTTTGGACCTTACGGATGATGTCGGAATGCTTGAAAATGGAGTTTACATGCTTCACGCTCTAGCAGTTGACGAAGCCGGTAATGTCCAAACCGATGAATCGCCACAAACCGCGGTGCATGTGCTGAACTTCCGAGTCACTGATGTTACAAGGCTCGTCGTTACAGCCGTTGACGGTGTGGATGTGCCGAGAACACCACCTGAACCGATTCCACTTCGGAGTTCACTTACTGTAGGCTTTGATGTTGACAACGGTTCGTTAGATGCAGAAGAACTCAGCGGTTCTGTTCCTGGAAATGAAGTATCAAGCGAAAGTGAAGAAAATCCAGAAAATTCCTTCTCATTGAAGGTAGATGTTTCAGGGTTAGCCGATGGTGTTTACACACCAGAAGCCGTTGTTACCAAACGTAACGGTTCGGTTAGCTTCCCATTGAAAACCATCAATCTGGATAACACCGGTCCGATGGTTGAAATTCAAACACCTTCGGAAGATGACTCTGTAGATAGTTTACCAACCTTCCACGCAACCTATCACGATGGTGAAGGTAGTGGTGTTAACGGTGCAAGCGGAAGCCTCGCTCTCGCACGCCTCCATCCACCCGACGAAGTTTCAGTAGATGTTGACCAGAATTCTCTTGAAAAAGATGAAGAAGTATTGGTCTACACCCGCACTGAGGAACTTCCAGGTGGGGCATATCGAGTCACTGTGCAAGTTGCCGATATTCTCGGAAACGTCGGTGAAGGTTCTGCTGAGTTCGCTATCAATGGAACGCCCGCAGACACAACACCGCCAGTCATCACTGAGGCGGCTCCATCAGGGGTCATTAAGGGTGAAAGTTGGGTAACGCTCTCAGCAGTTGTCAACGACGCGGAATCTAAGGTTATAAGTGTAAAGTTCGGTATAAACGACAAACCGTTCCGCTCGATCGCACCGGCACAAATCGCTGAAGGGCGAGTTCAGACAGCTGAAAGTTTCACGGCAGGTACGCACACCATCAAACTCATTGCCGTCAGTGAAGGTGGTACACGGGAACACACGTGGACCTTCACGTTGGAAGTCGATAACGTCGCACCGACGATCACCTCGATCACGCCAACAGGTACTATCCGTGCTGGACTCCCGGTAATTTCGGCGAGTGCCAACGATGAATCAGGCGTTGACGAAATGGACATCGCCCTGATGGATAGCGATGGCGAAGAGGTGGAAGGTGCCACAGAAGATGATGGCGAAGATGATGTGGCAGGTATCACCCGCTTGGATTTCATTCCTGAAGCACCTCTTGGTGAGGGAACTTACACGATTGAAGTCCGTGCAACGGATACGATCGGCAACTCTGCGACAGCGAAAGGTAGTTTCACAATCGACTTCGATACTGCCGCTCCGGTTATCACGATGTCGTCGCCCCAGAATGAGGCTCGTTTGACTGAACGCCGACCGCAGATTTCGATAACCTATGCCGATGCTGAATCCGGTATAGATACTGATTCTATCCGCTTCGTTCTTGATGACCAGCTGATTAACCTCGCACCGAATCAGAAGTCGGCATCGCAAGTGGTATATACCCCACCTGCCGAACTCGCTTTCGGGCAACATACGGTTAAACTCGAAGTATCTGACATGGCGCATAAAGAGGGGAACGTCTCTGAGAAGAGTGCTGGTGCCCGTAAGGCGAACATGGCAGTCCATGAGTTTACATTCTTTGTTGAGAGTGAGGAAGGCCCAGTATTGGCATCGCGTCCGATTAACGCTCCCAATCCGTTCAAGGATAATACGCGTATCTCCTTCACATTGACTCGACAGTCTACAGTCAGTATCATTATTTATGATATGACACTCCGACCGGTTCGAGTTCTTGTGGATAACGAGGTTTGGGATGCAGGCGAGTACGTTGGCAAAGGTGCTATCGGTTGGGATGGAACGTCCACCGCTGGCGAAGACTTAGCTCGAGGCGTTTACTTCTGTCAGATTATGGTCGCAGACGGTTTCGAGCCAGAATATGCCATTCTTAAACTCGCACTGACGCGCTAAGTATACCGCAGTCTGCATATCGGGAATTGGGCATCCGTCCAATTCCCGATGTGGACAGTCTTTTGGAGGATATAATGTTAATAACAAAGCAAATTGCTAAATGGGCTTCCAGACAGGGCCCGAAATTGCTATGTGGTTTAATACCCCTTTTCTTTCTTATCCTAGCGGTGTCACCGGTCAGTTTTGCTGGCGTGGATGCCATGCCACACCTACGGCTTGGTGCAGGTGCCCGCTCAATCGGTATGGGTGGTGCCTTCACAGCAATTGCTGATGATGCCACTGCCACCGTTTGGAATCCGGCAGGACTCGGTTCCGCAGCGGATTTAAGTCTCAATTTTTCAACCCAGCAGCTTGATCTGGATAGAAGCCATAACTTTATCGCAGTGACGAAATCTCTCGGTTCAGCCGGATCCATCGGACTGGCCGTCACAAACGCAGGGGTCAGTGGTATCCAACAATATGATACCAATGAACGCTATGGTGGCACATTCAACTATAGCGCAAATGCTTATTCCCTCTCTTACGGCATTGGTTTCGGAAGCTTCGGCATCGGTTTAACGGGTCGCATGTTGGCGGATAACTTTGGCGCAGAGGGCGTTGAAAGCCAGAGTGGTTTTGGTGGTGTAGATGTCGGACTGATGGGGCATGCTTTACACATAGATGTAGGCGAAGAAAAAGTCCCAACTTTCCATTATGGTGTTGCTGCTAAATACTTGGGCGCAGCCCTCGGGGAAGACACCGTACCGATGGTAATTAGTGTCGGAGCCGCCTATAACCTATATGTCGGTAACGTCGTCACTTTCGCAGCCGATCTTGAGCAAGAGATGGTCAATCTCGACGAGAGCGCGACAGGCTTAAGGCTCGGTACTGAATACACCATTGTTACTTACAAGTCCACTGCCCTTGCTATTCGAGGCGGAATCAAAGCATCACGCGACACCCAAAACCTCTTCGGAGGGTTTGGCGTGAACATCGGCGGGCTTCAGATTGATTATGCTATTCAAGATGGTATGGCAACTGAAATTAACGGGGTCGGATCAACTCACTTTGCGTCCCTCTCTT
Organism: uncultured bacterium; assembly: GCA_964523645.1. Classification (GTDB taxonomy): domain Bacteria; phylum Poribacteria; class WGA-4E; order WGA-4E; family WGA-3G; genus WGA-3G. The sequence continues at coordinate 21,465 of CAZGAW010000004.1, forward strand.
ATAGATTTTAAAGGAGATAACTAATGAAAATGATAAGAGGCACACTGAAGTTGGCACTAGTACTGTATATTTGCGCAGCACTCAGTGGTGTTTATGTGTTATCCGCATCCGCAAAAATCACACCGCACGAGGGGGATGATGATACAAGACTCATCACCATTGTAAAGGGTGATACCCTCTGGGATCTCTGTCAAGAGCATCTCGAGGACCCGCTGCGGTGGCGCGAACTGAGCAAGTATAACGACTTCACTAACCCACACCTCATCTACCCAGGCGAAAAGTTACGTATTCCGCTCGCTATGTTAAAAGAGGCTAAGGTCGTTGCTGAAGAAGAACTTGCGGCGCAGCAGGCAGAACTTGAAAAACTCAGAGTAGAATTAGCTGAATCTGAAGCAACGCGAGATAAACTTGAAGCAGAAATTAACGGACTTAATAAGAGTATGGACAAACTCAAGGCACAAATCGAGGCTCTTGAAGCAAGTCTAAAATCACAAGAAAAGTTAATGGCTGCTGTGAGTCAATCTGGTGATGCAATCTCCTCGAGTATTAAAGAAGGTCTTGCAGCGAACAAGGCGGCTATTATTGACCAGATTGCCCATCTCGACATGTATCTTAAAGAGTTGGATAAAATGGTCAAAGCGCACAAAATGGCAGCGGAAGCAACACACGAACTCGTTAAATCAATCCAAGAGAACGTGAAAATGTCTTTGGCACAAATTGAAGCCAATCAAAAGGCAATCAACGAAGTCAAGATGATACTTGAGGATGCCAAAGGTGTCCACGAGGAACTGTCCTCATCCAAACGTGCTTTGGTGTTTCTAACAACCGTCGCAGCAGGGATTGGCTTGTTTGCCATCAACACCATTGGTGGACGCAGCGGCGAATAAGCGAAACCCGTCACCTCTTAGGCAGGGAAGGTGTTTCAAGCACCTCCCTGCTTTTTTTATAGAATTCGCCACTGATCAAAGGTACTGGGTGTATGTCATCAGATAGCACTAAATATCCTCAGCCACCCTTCACTCAGGCAATCAAACTTTATGGCGATAGGGCGGGCAGTAAAGGCACTTTTAAATTCGCTGGCTTCGCGTGGATACAGGACACTAAAGTCATCTTGGTACAAGGTGATGCCCAAAGCCTGGACTGTGCTGCGGAGTGGCGATGTTTTCTACGTCTAACTGCCCTGGCACATCGCCTCAAAAAGCCTATTGTTTTGTGGAATTTGCCCGTTGTACACATTGCTACAATACAGCGCCGGACTTCGTTAGACTGCGCACAGGCAATTCAGAATGCTGAATTGGAACTCTTAAGGCTGCCACACCCTATCATTACGGTTTTTGATGGAACCTACGACAGTACTTACGCGTACCCAGAACTGATATGGAACGACGGGGTTGTACTCGTTACACCACCAGATACACAGGTTTCTGAACACGAAAAGGTGAAAATTGTGCGGCGTTCAACGGACATTGCATCCGCAATTTTGGAACTCCTCTGTCAAGCAGAAAAGATTCCTGCCACAGAATTAGTCAAAAATCGGCAGGAATCGTTACGATTGGCGGCAAAAAGTAGAACGGAGTTCTCTTTAAACCCGTTACCCCCCTGAGGAAACCGCATGTTTGAAGCAAAATTAAAACCCCAGCTCGAAATAATTTTGTCTGTTGTCGCAAACAAGATGGTTGCAATCGGTATTACAGCGAATATGGTCACATTCTTTGGGTTCGTCGTAAACCTTATCGCGACCTTTTACTTTGCAACTGGACGTCTTGTCACTGCTGGGATCTTAATTCTATTTGGGGGAAGCTTTGATATGATAGATGGGGCGGTTGCCCGAGCACAGAGAAACCTTCGGGCGTCAGGTGCACTCTTGGACTCCGTCATTGATCGCTACTCAGAAGGCTTTCTCTTCCTCGGTGCTCTTATCTATTTTTACAGTTTGGAAAGTCTAATAGGGATAGTTCTCGCGTTTAGTGCTTGGTTCGGTTCAATACTCGTCAGTTACGTAAGGGCAAGAGCTGAGGGACTTCAAGTGACTTGTAAGGTGGGACTCATGCAACGACCAGAACGTATTATCTTACTCGGGGCAGGAACTTTGCTGCAAGGAGCACTCTTATACAAATTTCCGACGCTTCAAAATACTGGGATGATTTTGCTCTGTACACTTGGTATCCTCACACTCACCTCACATATCACCGCTATCCATCGTCTCGTTTTTTCATATCAGGAATTGAGTCGCTAACTTCCACTAAGACTCAACCAAATAAGACGAACGGCAAAAGCCAGAACAGCAACAACCAGTACCACTTTAATCCACTTTTCCCCTTTTTCAACTGCCCAATGGCTTCCAAGCCATGCACCACAAGCGTTACCAACTGCCAGCGTCGGTCCTAAATACCAATTAACTTTGCCCTCCAGAATAAAAACACCCAGTGCAACAACAGTATAAAAGAAGATAACAAAAACTTTAATAGCATTTGTCCGAACCAGGTCCATACCGGTAAGAAGGCGCAAACCCGTTATGATGAGCAATCCCACCCCAGCTTGGATGAACCCACCGTAAATTCCGATAAAAAAGAAAACAATCATTGTGATGATTTTGGAACCTGTCTGTCCACTCTTAATCTTATCTTTCAACCGCTCTGTTGGATTGAGGAGTGTTAGAACCAACATAGTAATCATCACAACAGCAAGTATTAGATTGAACGTTGCATCCTTGATGTCAACTGCGATCATAGCACCTATCACGGCACCGACAACCGCTGGTATAGCGAGTAAGATGCTGTAACTAAAATCAAAAACCCCTTTACGGCGGAAGCCCATGATGGCACTGAAATTTTGGCAGAAAATGGCGATCCTATTGGTTCCGTTTGCCACTGCAGCCTCGAGCCCAAGAAAGATAAGTACAGGCAGTGCCAGCAGCGAACCACCAAAGGCAACCGTGTTTAAGAAACCCGCGCAAATACCTGTACCAAAGAGCAAGACGATGTGTAAAAGATTAAGTTCTTCCACTTTATTCCCCTATTGTTTCCTCTTTTTTTTAAAATTGGATAGCATCTGGCGATATTTCGCAAAACCGATGAGAACAAGAGCAACGATGTTACCGAAAACAATGGCACTTCCGAACCCGGCAATTACCAAAAAACCGCCGATCCGAAGAATCCCATCTCCAAATGGACAGTGCCAGTCTAAAATAAAAATAGCCACGGCGGAAATCAAAGTGCCAAGTATGAATCCTATTCCCGCAGCGGCACCAGCAACATTCTGAAGTTTTCTCAACATCGGCAGTTGAACTTCAAACATCTGTATCCCTTCGTTTCTATGTCATTCTCGTTAGGTATGCCCCAAGTACTTATCTCTGCCTTGTACAAGTGCCTCTATCTTTCGATCTACTACAGAGCGTTGGAGCATCCAAAAGCCACAATCCGGGTGCACCCAGCCAATCCGTCCAGCCCCGAGTGTCTTTTCTGCGGTTTCGATGCTGGCTGCCACATCATCTGGCGTCTCAATCGGATTAACCTTCACGTCAATTACGCCAATACCGAGGACAATATCCGATGTGATTTCCCTGAGGGCTTCAAGGTCTGTTTGAGGACGATGTTGCAACTCTAAAACGAGATGGTCGCATCGAAGCATATTCAAAAAGTCAATCAAAGCCCGCCAGTTACCTTTTTGGATAACCTGACCGCCGTAGTTACCAAAGCAGAAATGAACAGCTTTCTCACCACTAAAAGCATCAAGGACAATATTGATTGCTTCAGCAGCGCGAGGGCCATCCTCTGGATTGCCGGGTATGTTTGCCTCATCAATTTGAAGACATGCACAATCCAACTCTCGGACCTGGGTCGCTAATACTTCTGACAAAGCAATGAGCAACTTGTCAAAGTCGCCGTAGTGTTTATCCAACAAGGTCCGTGCGAGCATGTAAGGGCTCGTCACCGTAAATTTAATATCCTTCCCAGCTACGCTCACTACGCGTTCACAATCGGAAATGAGGTTTAACGTGCCTTCTCCGAGTGCACTCTCGACGACACCTGCAGGTTTTGCACGAAATGACATCGTCTGCATCTGTCGAAATTCATGCCATTCCTGTCTTCCTACTTCCGATCTCACACCAGAAAGTGGACGGATAAAATAATCAATCATCCCGTTGGTATCAGGGTGGTTGGCATCGAACCGATAGAGTTCACCATCTGTCGGTAGGTCAATACCCCGTTGACGCTGGATATCTACGACGACCCGCGTCGCATCAAGCAGAGTTTGCTCTGTTGGCATTGATAAAAGCCATGCTGGCACAGGATAAGAACCAACAGTCGTGGTTAAAATTTCTGGTTTTTTTGTTATATTTTTCATAGGTTTAATTTCTGACTAATTCAAAGGACTCAAGTTCAAATACCGTTTCAACTGTCACATCACCCCGAGTCTGGGACTGTGTAAATTTGATAATCCCAACATTCGGCGCGACCCACTTTTTTACAACAGTGATATCGAGTGGCACATTCTGATTTTCAATATCAAATCCCCACCGAAAGGATTCCTGAACCTGAAAGACATGTTCAAAGGTTCCAGCAGGCACGGTCACAGTCTCCTCCGATACCACCTCAAATTCGTCGAGACCACCGCCAATCGGAAAAAGTTCAGGCACCAATTGTGCCTGAAAGTTAACTTCCCAACTCTCACCCGGAATAAGCGGAAATTGGTACAGTGGGAGATACGGCACAAACAGAATCGTATCACCTGTGCCAGATGTTGTATTCTGTGCGTGCTGTACAATCGCTGAAACTTCACCCTTTTCATCAAGACTTGTGCCCAGGTACGAGTAGTTTACAATGTTCTCCAAACCCTCAGCTTCGCTCGATTTCTGGAGGACAAAACTCTCAATGGTTTCGCCACCTGCGCGTTGAATCTGGATGGTATCCACAATTTCAAAAGTAATCTCAGCACCGCTTGCATCACGGTAATGCCAAACATTCCCGACAGCCAATGGATAGTAGTCTCCTGGTCGGGTTCGCCACACTTGAATATCAAGTGTACTCCTCGTAGTCTTTTCTCCATCGCTTACTGTAACTTCAATTTGGTACTTCCGTTCAGTTTCGGGAGCGCGCCAGAGCGCGCCAGAAGCGTTCTCCGTTAGTTCACCACCCGTAACCGACCAACTATATGATAGAGAGTGTCCCTCAAGGTCGGAAGCTTCCAGACGGATCGACACCTCTGTCCCTGGCGGAACTATATTTGATTCTGCTTCAAATACCAAAATATGCGGTGCAACGTTTGTACTACCAGTTTCATCACCACCACAACCTACTGCAACGCCAATAAGCAAAAGCCAGAAGATCTTCCAAGCCTTAACTATGTTTTTAGTTTCCATGATATCTTTCCCCAGATACGACCTTTTTCACACAATCCCCGTAAATTTCGGTGGCAGGTTCGCTGGGAAGTGCCATTAACCAAACAACACCCACACTTTTTCACGCCTCAAGAGGTTTGCCGCGTAAGACTTCACGAGATTGAGTCTCACCGTTTCCCGTCACATTGTAAGCGAAGGTGTTCATAAGCCGATCGTTCGATGAATTATTCGGTGCGGAGCCGTGGATAATCAGAGCGTTAAAGAAAACACCGTCTCCGGGCTCCATCTCAACAGCCACAGCGTCCTCCCGTTCTTGATAGTGTCCGGGTAAAAACACGCCGAATGTTTGGTGTTTCCGTTCATGCTCTTGCAAGCCCCAATTATGGCTGCCAGGTACAAACTGAATGCATCCGTTCTCAAGATTCGCCTCACTGATAGCTAATTGACAATTAATCATAACCGGTTTATTGTTATCATTTTTCCAATAGGCGTAATCCTGATGCCACGGGATGGCTGTCCCATCACCACCTGCTTTTGGAAGTAATTTGCTGTGATAGAGCGATATGTTTTTACCCATCATTACTTCCAATATATCCAGTACTTCGTCAGAACGGAGCAGACGGTTCAACGTCGGGCTCACTAACTCACTGTGCATCAACTGTTTGATACGCGGCGGATGGTCATCCGAATCGTAGACTTCCCAAGAAATTCCGATGCCATCAGTAGGTTGTTCTGCCATACGATTGTGTATATCTTTAATCTCTCCCTGAATTTGCGCGATGTCCTCTGCAGAGACAAGCCCTTTTTTCAGAAAGTAGCCGTTTTCTTTATAAAACTGTTGTTCTTCATTTGTAAGTCCCATACGATTTCTCCTTTGCCCACCCAGCATAATCACTAAATGGTAAAAATCTTTTTTTCTTAATAGGATATGCATTTCTAAATATAAAGTATACAATACGCTTCCAGAAAAATCAAGGGATTTACATTTAAAATTGTGCACTTGAACGGAGCCTGAGAGAAAAAAGTTTACTTTCATTGCAAACCTTGATAAGATATTGATAAAATTAATTGATACATCATCGCTTTGCAAGTGTTGCGGTTCTTATAAAGCGCGTTACTGCGCGCTTTGTAGGTCCGAATGTGCACTGTAAAATGGAGTTAAACTGATATGGACTACACACTTGAAAATTGCCAGAAAATTGTAGATGATTGGGTCCACACCATTGGGGTCCGTTACTTTTCAGAATTAACCAATACCACTATTCTCATGGAAGAGGTGGGCGAGTTAGCTCGGATTATGGCACGCCAGTATGGAGAACAGAGTTTCAAGGAAAATGAGAAAGACTTGGACCTTGGTGAGGAAATGGCTGATATTCTCTTTGTACTTATCTGTCTCGCAAATCAAACAGGTATCAAACTTGAAGAGGCATTCGAGAAGTCAATGGAAAAAAAGACACGACGAGATAAGAAGCGACACAGCGAAAACCCTAAACTTCTGAAACACTGAGTATCAAATACCTAACCCGGGAAGGAGATGGACAATGATGCTCTATAAAGGCTACGTATTTTTAATTTTAATTTTTATCATCAGCGGATGCGCAATTTTGTCCAAAAGCCCACCTGCTTCGTTGACGGTCGATCCGCTCGTTGAACGGAATCGTGAGTGGCGCGAACAGATTGAGATCGGCAACAGTGAATTACAACGTAAAAACTTGAGAGCTGCGTTAACTGCTTACGGAGCCGCTGTTGCAATTCGTCCCGATTCAAGTGAAGCACAACGCAAAATCGCGGAGATATATTTTCAACTTGAAGAATATGAAAACGCGCGAGATGCGTTTATAGCATTTTTAGTGCTGGAACCTAATAATATCACAGCACTAAACTACACCGGATATATCTCTGAAAAATTGCATGACTATGCAGCCGCTGCCGAATACTATGAGCGAACCCTCAATATTTCAGTTGATAACCTCTATGCGCTGAATCACCTCGGTTTGGCTTATAAGCAACTGCAGCGTTTCGATGAAGCAATTGAGGTGCTTCACAGGGCATTGTCGTTTGATCCCGAATGTGAACGTCCTGAAAGCGAAAATTTGCACAACTATTTGGGATTAATCTACTTGGAACGTGGTGAAATAGGTGAGGCTATCGCAGAACTAAGAGAATCGATTCGGTTATTCCCAAACGATACTTGGGCAATGGAACAACTTGCCGCACTTTATGAGAATCAGCAGCGTTACTTTGAAGCGCAGCTTCAATATGAAAAAATTTTAGAAATCGCTCCTGATAATCTTCTTGCTTTAACACGGCTCCAGCTCCTCGCTCGACAGGACTTCGGTCCCACAGAGATTATTGATGTACCTCCGGTCACGCTTCTCAATCCCGATGTTGAACACATCATCGCGAATGCCCCAGATGCGAGCGATTATCCTAATGCCGATACCTTAGTCCTCTTTAACCATTTCAGTCACGATGTATTGCCGACAGGGCGGTCTCGCTACACGACACATCAGGTCGTAAAAATCTTCACCGAAAGAGGCATCCAAAAATACGGGGATATTGCCATTCCTTACCAACCGAATGCGCAAAACATCGGTGTCAATATAGCGAGAACAATTACAGCGAACGGTACAGTGCTATATCCGCCCAATGAGGCGTTCAACGATGCAACACCACCTGGGTTATTGTCCCAAAACCTCTATTCCGACGCGATGTGGAAGGTGATTTCCATGGTCGGTCTCACACCGGGCGTCTGCATTGAGTATCAGGTAACCCTTGAAGATAAAGTCCCTGGCGGTGAGACGTGGATTACAGGCGGATACAACTTTCAAGCAACAGAGGCTACGCTTGAAACCAGTTACGCCCTTCAAATGCCGAAAACATGGCATCTTCAATGGACAATTGCGAACGACACATCCCATACAAGGGCACAAGAACCTGAAGTGTCCTATACAGAAAACGATACCGTTGTGTATATTTGGAGGTACGGTGAAACACCAGCACTGACAATCGAGGAAGGTATGCCACATATTAATGACATCGTCCCGCGCCTACGTTATTCTTCAATTACTGGCTGGGACGATGTCTATGCGTGGTATAAAGAACTCGCGAAAGGGAGATACACACCGAATACTGAGATTGAGGAAAAAGTCGAGCAGTTAACCCAAAACCTGACGACAGAAGAAACGAAGATACGTGCTATCTACCATTTTGTTGCTACAAATATCCGCTACGTTGGCATTGAACTTGGGCAGAGTGCTTATCAGCCCTCACCTGCCGTTGAAGTCTTTCAAATGCAATACGGCGATTGTAAGGATAAAACGACACTCCTAATTTCAATGTTGGATCTGGCAGGGATCAAGGCTTATCCTGTTATGATTAGTATGGCACCCTATGAACGGATTGACACAACGCTTCCCTCGCTCAGCCAGTTTAATCACATGATTGCCGCCATCCGTATCGAGGGAAATACTTACATTTGGTTGGATCCCACCTCCGCAACTTGCAGTTATGGTGATATACCTTACAACGCACAGGGGCGTACAGGATTTCTCATTTCCGACACACACGGTGAATTTGTGGAAATACCTGTTTTCCCACCCGAATCTAATAGGCTTGTAAGCACAACAGATTTGATACTAAACAATCAAGGTGTCGTGGAAGGAACACTGCACGTTCAGACAAGCGGGCAATATAATCTAAATACACGGTGGGCATACCAACAGATACAGCCCTGGGCAATGCAATCCACTTTGGCGACTGAACTCAGTCATCAATTTCCGGGAATCCAGATAGTATGGCACGAGATGTCCGACCTCAGCGAACTCAATGTGCCAGTGGAGGTTAGACTCGGTTTTCGTGTTGAGAATTACGCAACACCTTTAAGCAACGGCATGTTGCTACCGTTACCAATTGATGAATTCGGGGACTACGCTGAAGTGTTTGCTAACGATCAACGCATCTATTCATTGGACTTCGGCTATCCAACACAGGTCGAAAAAACGATCCGCATCCAGATTCCAGACGGATGGAGTGCTGTCCTGCCAGAAGACAGTCATCATAGCATGGAGAGTGCAGAATTCACGCGGCAATATAGGCAAATTGAGAATACCATTACTTACCGACTTATGTTTACCCTTAAAAATAAGATACTTCCAGCAGCCTCATACCAAGCAGCGAAGTTGCTTTTCACTTCGCTTGCGAGTGAAGATGGAAGTCGCTTGCTACTAAATATGGGTAGTTACAGTCGCATGTCAAAACGATGATAATTCAATGCTACAATACAGTGGGATCAACTCTTGACGTACTTCCAGCCATCAACTATGACAGGAAGCCCGCGAATTAGACACATAGCGACAGTTATAGAAGATAGAATTACGCCTGCCAATTCTAAGCTGATAACTAATTCGGGATAGACACCGGAATTTTTGAAGGCAATAACGCCACTGAGATAGAGAAAAGCAAGGGTTTTTGTGATACCATAGACACTCCGACTCACTCTCGAACTGGTGAGTGCACGAGTCCATCTGGAAGCCATCATCGTGTTTTCACCGAACGCTGTCTTGCCTTGCGCAAAGGCAGCACTCCGTAAGCCATCTGTGAAAAAGCCGCGCGCAATCACAATGACTGGAATCCAGAACGGAATCAACCCAACAACGGCGAAGTAAACCCAAAAAATGCATTCGACAATCCGATCGCCTACTATGTCGAATAACGCACCGAAATCAGAAGTCTGATTCAGTTTACGGGCAACATAACCGTCAACTGCATCAAGAAACAGAATTAAGCCAATCAGCGCGACAAGCAAAATATCTAAATAAAGGTGATACCCGAAAAGGGAAATCACAACGAAGACCAGAATCAGGCGGAAGAGTGTAATCAAATTCGCAATCATGGTTTTACCTCCAGGGATGTGTGAGGCATTTTATCTGCTTTCATAAAGACTGCATATTTTCAGGCGAAGCGTTACTCTTTTAATGGTAACATACTGAACCCTCAAAAACAATATCAATTTTTCAAATGAAAGAGGTATTTATTAGATGACCAAGAATAAAAAACCTAACATCGTCCTTATCCTAAACGATGATATGGGCTTTTCTGACTTAGGCTGCTACGGCGGCGAAGTCCACACGCCAAATCTGGATCGGCTTGCCGAAAGCGGGCTGAGGTTTACACAATTTTACAACACCGCACGCTGTTGTCCATCCCGTGCCTCCATGCTTACTGGGCTGCATCCGCACCAAACTGGGGTGGGACACATGATGGGCGATGATGGGTTAGAAGGCTACCGTGGAGACCTAAATGACAGCTGTGTCACTATTGCCGATGTTGTTCGCTCAGAAGGTTACGGCACCTATATGAGCGGCAAATGGCATATTTCTCGACATACCAGTGCTGAGGCTCCCAAGCATAGTTGGCCCCGTCAGCGCGGATTCGACCATTACTACGGTATTATCACCGGTGCCGCAAATTTTTGGAAACCGAACACACTAACGCGGGATAATACCCGTATCCAACACGATGAGCTTCCTGAAGGCTACTTTCTTACAGATGCTATCAGCGACGAAGCAACGGCGTTTATCCGCAATCACACTCAAAAGACCCCTGAGCGTCCATTCTTCACCTATGTCGCTTACACCGCGCCGCATTGGCCCCTACACGCGCACGAAGAAGACATCGCCTATTACAACGGGCGTTTTGCCGCTGGATGGGACGAACTCCGAGAGGAAAGGCTCGCAAGGATGCGGGAGATGAAAATTTTAGACGAGACATGGCCGCTCACCGCACGCGATCCCTCGCAGCCACCTTGGAGCGATGCACAATACAAAGAATGGAATCAACGCCGCATGGAAGTCTATGCAGCGCAAATTACCCGCATGGATGCAGGGATTGGACAGATTATTAACACGTTGGAAGAGACCGGACAACTCGATGACACCCTCATCCTGTTTTTAGCCGATAACGGTGGTTGTGCTGAGGAACTCGGAGGACCGCCCGCTATACGCGACAGCGATTCACTCATCAGTACCGAGACGACCTCCGATGGACAACCCGTCTATCGTGGTAACGATCCGAGCATCATGCCCGGTCCGGAGACTACCTATCAGAGTTACGGGGTGCCGTGGGCAAATTTATCGAATACGCCATTCCGTGAATACAAACATTGGGTGCATGAAGGCGGTATAGCGACTCCACTAATCGCACATTGGCCAGATGCCATAAAATCGGCGGGAGAGTTGCGTCATCAGCCTGGGCAATTGCCAGACATCATGGCGACATGTCTCGAAGTTTCAGGCACGACCTATCCTGAAGAACATAATGGAAAACCGATTTTGCCGTTAGAGGGAACAAGTTTAGTGCCGATTTTTGATGGAAAAGATAACAGTAAAGAGGTGCTTTATTGGGAACACGAAGGCAATTGTGCAGTCCGCCAAGGTAAATGGAAATTGGTTTGCAAGTTCCCCGGCGATTGGGAGCTCTACGACGTGGAAGCCGAACGGACAGAAATCAACAATCTTGCTACCAAGCATCCGCAAAAACTAAAAGAGCTTGTTGGGCTTTATCAAGACTGGGCGGACCGCTGTTTCATCTACCCGTGGGACCGACTTCAAGAGAAACGCAGACAACAACGTCAATAGCGTAAAAACTATGTATATGGTTGGGCGGGTGCGGCACCCGCCCAGCTTTATAAAAAACTAAACACACGGTAACATCTTCAGACAAACCGGCATTGGCACCTCTGCCACATCCCCTGTCGCATTTAATTCACCCGTTTCAGCGTCAATAGCGAACGTAACAACGGTATCGGTCTGCTGATTAGCGGCAAAAAGGAACGTTCCTTCTGGATTCAACCCGAAGTTTCGCGGAGTTTGCCCTTGCGTTGACTCATGACCGATCGGGCTGAGCATCCCGGTTTCCGCGTTGATCGCACAGATAGCGATGCTGTCATGTCCACGGTTTGAACCATACAAGAATTTCCCAGAAGGGTGAACGTGAATATCGGCACAATGGCTGGTGCCATCAAAATCATCAGGAAGCGTAGAGATTGTCTGAAATTCAGCCAGTGTTCCCGCACTCGCGTCGTACCGAAAAGCCGTAAACGTAGAATCTATTTCGTTAATCACGTATGCGTACTGTCCGTTCGGATGGAAATCGAAATGCCGCGGTCCTGCACCGGGCTGCACGCGCGCCCACGGTTGTGTATTCGGCGTGAGCGTCCCATTTTCCGCATCCAATTGGTAGATGAGGACTTTATCAAGCCCCAGATCAGGCGCGAAGGCATAGCGATTGCCCGGATCAATCATAATCGCATGTGCGTGCGGTTCCATCTGCCGCTGTGGGTTGACACTCGATCCTTGATGCTGCACGAAATCAGAAGCCTCACCGAGCCTCCCGTCTGACCCTATTGGGAAAGCAGTGACGCTGCCACCCCCATAATTTGCCACGAGCAAACATTTACCGGTAGCATCCGCACTCAGATGACACGGGGCACCACCGCCAGTCGCTCGCTGGTTTAGGTAACTAATCTCCCCCGTTTCCTGATGGATATAAAATGCCGTAACCGCGCCACTATCTTTCCCTTCAAACTCCCCTAACTCGTTGACAGCAAAGAGATACCGCCCACTCGGATGTATCTCCAAAAACGAAGGATTCTCAACACCTGTCATCTTGCTGCTATATTCCAAGGCACCGGTCGCACCATCTAAGCGGTAAACGTAAATCCCTTCACTATCCCCTTGCGTATAGGTGCCGACATAAACGAAATAGTCTTGGCTGTTTTGTTGCGCCATTATGAATAATCTCCTTATGAAACTTTTAGATGAATTGTTCGCTCTTCACTTTCACGATAACCGATGCGAATTGCTTTTGCACGCACAGAGGTCTCACCTTTCGATATACGTAGTGGGTTGGTATACAATTGCCAACGCGCATCATCGCCCTGCTCCGTTGTGTAAGCAAGTGATGCCCCTTGCGTGGAGCAGTGAAGCTGTAAAACAAGGGGAGCCGCCCATTCGCCAACCCTATGTGCCACCTCTGTGCCGGGATGTTCGGCGTTAATCGGAATAAAAATCGGAGCCGCCGTTTGTGGTTGTGTACCATCCGGATACCACGTTGCCACCATCTGTTCTTCGGGTATATTCCCCATGTCCCCGAAATCGGATTGCCACTGCGCCAACGCACCGCGCATCCGTGCCAGTACCTCTTGGTGTTCAGTATCCGCTGCCAAATTATTGAGCTCGTATCGGTCATTTTCCACATCGTAGAGTTCCTCAGCGGGACGTGGCGAACGGAACATCACTGCTTGGTCGCCTTCCAATTCGCCTGCGGCATACAACCGCCACATTTCTTGCATGACCGGATGCCGATTTCGATAAGGAATCCAGAGCAGATACGGCTTCTCAGGATAATAATTTCTGATGTATTTATACCGTTTATCGCGGACAGCACGGACCATATCGTAAGACTCATCATAACGGTCACGCGTCGCGAAGATATATTCGCGTTCTATAGTCTCCGGTCCAAGGAACGGTTGTCCCTGTAGATGCTCCGGGGCATCCACGCCACAGAGTGAAAGCACTGTTGGACCGAGGTCAATCAAACTCACGAGTTGTTCACTGGCACTGCTGGGACTTAGCGTTCCGGGCCATCGCACAATCAATGGGATGCGGATACCGGCATCATAGGGCCACCGTTTTCCACGCGGGAGTCCTTCACCGTGATCACTCCAGAGAAAAACAATAGTATTCTCTGCAAGTCCATCTTCTTCCAACTGATCAAGTAGTTTACCAACGCGCGCATCAGCAGTTGCAAGATTATCGTATTGACGCGCCAACGCCTGACGTGCTTTTGGTGTATCCGGTAGATAGGGCGGTAACTGTACATCATCTGGATTCGTAGTTGTCGTTAAGGGACGATCCTCCCGTTCCCACATACCGCTCTCGTGCGTAACGGTCGGATTGAAGACCGAAAAGAAGGGTTGACCGGCTTCACGATTTCGCCAATGCGCAGTGTTGTCACACTCATCCCACGCTGTAATTGGCGGCGTAAACTGATAATCGGTCTTACTGTTGTTTGTACAGTAATAGCCCGCACCTCTGAGATATTCAGTAAAGGTTTTGACATAAGGCGGTGGTACTGCGGAATACGGCGTAGGCATATCCGGGGTGTTTTCATTCGTATGCGCTGTCCGCATGTGGTGCGTACCGATAGAGGTCTGGTACATGCCGGTAATGATAGCGGAACGGCTCGGTGCACAAACGCCAGCAGTCGAAAACGCATTCGGAAACCGACACCCGCCAGCAGCAAGTCGGTCAATATTCGGTGTCCGAGCAAGTGTATCCCCATAACAACCGAAACGCGGGGTCGTATCTTCTACAGAAATCCAAAGAATGTTCGGACGGTCTGGTGTGTTCATTGTGACTCCCTGTTTTTGGCAACGATTGTACCCCAAACAGCGGTTTAAGTCAATAGGGGGCATCTAAGCATTCAGGGGCATTTATAGTAAACCTTAGAATTAATTAGATACACTAAAGAGGCGAGGTTGAAAACCTCGCCAGCGGGAGTGGAGGTTTTGCTTCTACCGAAATGTCTATTTATTTATAGGTTTTGCCATAGTTGTCTGAAACTGTGAATTTTAGAGATTTTTCATCGCTCTCTTTGTAACCGATCCGAATTGCTTTTGCTCTTATAACGGTTTCACCTTTCGGTAAACGCAAAGGTTCTGTATACAACTGCCATCGGACATCCTCACCTTGTTCGGTTGTATACGCAATTGAGGCACCTTGTGTTGAACAGTAGAGTTGCAGCAGCAACGGTGCATCCCATTCTCCATCTTCATGAGCAGTCTCCATGCCGGGGTTAGACGCGTTAATCGGAATGAAAAGTGGTGATGCCGTTTGCGGCTGTGTGCCATTAGGATACCACTTCGCCACCATTTCTTCTTCAGATATATGCCCCATATCCCCGAATTCCGATTGCCATGCTGTCAACGTTTCTTGCATCCGTTTAAGCACATTTGCATGTGCGGCATTCTCTGCTAAGTTGTTGAGTTCATACCTGTCATTTTCCACATCGTAGAGTTCTTCAGTGGGGCACGGTGATTGGAACATGGCCAATTGATCTCCCTCTAATTTGCCTTCGGTATAGAGTCGCCACATCTCCTGCATCACAGGATGGCTATTGCGGTAAGGATCCCAGCGGAGATACGGCTTTTCGGGATAATAATTTCGGATGTATTTATACCTTTTATCACGTACAGCGCGCAGCATGTGATACGATAAATCAAGGCGGTCGCGCGTCGCGAAAATATATTCACGTTCTACTTTTTGTGGTCCAAGGAAGGGTTGTCCTTGTAGGTGCTGCGGGGCTTGAACACCGCATAACGAAAGCACAGTGGGCCCGAGGTCAATCAAACTCACCAATTGATCACTTGCACTCCCTGGATTAAGTGCTTCGTGCCAACGCACAATTAACGGAATTCGAATCCCCGCATCATATATCCAACGTTTACCGCGGGGAAGTCCTTCGCCATGATCGCTCCAGAGAAAGACGATGGTATTCTCTGCAAGCCCGTCCTCTTCCAATTGATCTAACAACTCTCCGACACGTGCATCGGCAGTGGCGAGGTTATCATACTGTCGAGCCAATGCAGCACGGGCTTTAGGCGTATCTGGTAAATAAGGCGGTAACTCCACGTCATCTGGATTCGTTGTCAGTGGACGATCTTCCTTTTCCCACATACCGCTTTCGTGTGTAACGATTGGGTTAAAAACGGAAAAGAAGGGTTGCCCTTCCGAACGATTTCGCCAGTGCCCTTGATTGCTATTGTCATCCCATGCTGTGATGGGTGGTGTAAACTGATAGTCTGTTTTACTATTGTTGGTGCAATAATAGCCGGCCCCTCTCAGGTATTCGGTGAAGGTTTTCACATAAGGTGGCGGAACAACAGAATACGGCGTAGGTAGGTTAGGTGTACTTGGGTGTGTATGCGTTGTCCGATGGTGATGTGTTCCGATGGAAGTCTGATACATACCGGTGATAATAGCGGAACGACTCGGGGCACAGACACCGGCAGTCGAAAACGCATTCGGAAACCGACACCCGCCAGCAGCAAGTCGGTCAATATTCGGTGTCCGCGCAACGGTATCCCCGTAACAACCGAAACGCGGGGTCGTATCTTCTACAGAAATCCAAAGAATGTTTGGGCTGTCTGATGTATTCATTATAGATCCCTATTTTTGGTGATGATTGTACCCTAAACAACGGAAAATCCAGCTTGACAGGCAGGATATAAGAACCTCGTTAAACAAAGCTTTAACACCAGCACCCTTCCGTATACGCCTCACGATCAAATAACTTTTGACGGAACGGTGTCGCGTTTACCATCCACTCATCAGGGATTTCTTGCGTATAACGGTGCGGTGGTCCCGCCTCTTTGAAGATGTCAATAGCAAAGATACGATAAAGCTGCGGAGAATCCACAGGTTTCGCTTCCACTGCGTGGAAGATGCGCGCGTCAATGTAGACCATGCTACCCGGCGGTAATTCAAGCCGTTTTTCTTCCAGTTTGCGTCCAGCTTCTTCGTCGAAATCACCTGCGAGCATCCGTTCTGGAGTTGCTTCTTTCGTGGGTGCTACTTTATGGCTGCCCGAAATAACTTTGAGGTTCCGATCTCCACGTGTGAAACCGTTCGGATAGTACAGAATCTGGATATAATAATTATCTCGCTCTGCGATGTTAACGGGGTTTTCATGCTTCCAATGGTGATGGTCCTGGTGGTATCCAAGTGGACCGATCCCGCGGGGTGCGATGTTAAGGGCAGAGTGGCAGAAATGGTATGCGTCGCCAATAGTCGTCTGTATGAGTGCCGTAATGAAGGGATCATCAATGAGCCGATCGCTGTATTCGCCACGATCGTTCCATGGGCGAATAAAGTAGGAGTGCTCCTGGGTGTGCCCGTTATTCAAAGACTCAATGTACTGACGCGTTGGCTCAAAGTGCTGTGTAATCTCTTCAATCAATCCTTCTCTCCCGTCGTCTGTGAATACATCTGGATATGCGATGTAACCATTGTCATGAAAAGCGTCGATATCCGCCTGCGACGGACCCGATAATCGGAAAAGTGAATCAAGTGTCGTCGTTTCCATAGCCATAACTCCTTACACAATTCGTAATTGCATTCCCTAAGTTTGGTTTGACTTTTGGTTGATTTGAAAGTATAATTCTACCATTCTTTCGGTTTCTGAGGCTGCAAACCCTTAGTGTCTTATGTGAGATCAATAGGAGGAAAAAAATGCAAAAACTCGACCGTATAACATTTAATCCAAATGTAATGGGCGGCAAGCCTTGTATCCGCGGCATGAGGGTCACTGTCGGAACACTCGTCGGCCTGGTTGCTAGCGGCAATTCCGTCGAAGACATCCTGAAAGCCTACCCTTATGTAGAAGAAGAGGACATCCGTCAAGCTCTTACTTACGCTGCCTGGCGCGTTGAAGAAATTGAATTGCCCCTAGATATCTATGAAAATACTGATTGATATGAACCTTTCTCTTGACTGGGTCAACATTTTTGAACAGCACGGGTGGCATGCTGTTCACTGGCAAGAGATTGGTGATCCGCGCGCGCCAGATAGCACCATTATGGATTGGGCACGGGTAAATAACTATGTTGTGTTTACACGTGATCTTGACTTTGGAAAGTTTCTGGCAACCACCCGTGCTCAAGGTCCAAGTGTAATTCAGGTTCGGAGACCGAACACGCTTCCTCACAATTTTGAAGATTGGTTCGTCAATATTCTTCATCAGCACGAAGCAGCCTTAGAACGTGGTGCTTTACTTACCGTGGACGAAGGGCGAGGAAGAATGCGTCTTTTACCCTTTCCAACAGGTTTATAGTCTCCTCACATTTGACTGTGTCCATCTCGATTAAACTTCTCCAGCAATCCCGTCAGACGTTCCACAATTTCTGGGTGTTTGTCCCATAGGTTATTTGTTTCGGCTGGATCCTCGTAAATCTGATACAGTTGCCCGGGGACATCCGATTTCGGACCCCCATCGCGAGGAGGGGGCCATCCACCTGAACCTTGCGTACCCAGAATCAGCTTCCATCCGCCGTGTCGGATAGAGAAAACACCGGTACTGGAGTGATGCACGATAGTTTCGCGTAAAGGAACTTCTGTCTCTTCACCCAATAACACAGGCAAGACATTACAACTGTCCTGTCCAGCATCATCCGGGACTTCCTCCCCAACAATAGCAGCGCACGTCGCCATTAGATCCGTAAGGCAGGTTAACGCATCGGTTTGCGTATTGGGTGCAGTGACTCCGGGCCAGCGCGCAATCAGCGGTTCACGATGTCCACCTTCCCAGATATGCGCCTTATAGCCGCGCCAGTCACCGCACGACTTGTGGTCGTAGAGATGATACGGCATTGGACTATTATCGTCTTGAATTCGGTCGCCGGGCAATGCCCCGTTATCACTCGTAACGAAGATGAGCGTCTCGTCGGTTTTGCCAGTACGTTCTAACGCATCCATGACCTCACCCACCATCCAATCAACAAGCCACACCAGATCACCACGAGGCCCCGCACTGCTTTTGCCGCGAGCAAAGTCTGGAACGACTGCTTCTGTGCAAGGTTCATGCGGCGCGGAGGGAGTCAGATAGAGGAAGAAAGGCGCATCTGCCTCGGCTTGTTGCTCAATATATTCAACCGCTTTCTGCGCTATAATAGGATCGGCATCCTTATGTTCCCACCCCGGCACCATCATTCCCGGACGGCTCGTAAACTCTGGCACTTCATGATAGACACACGGGACCTCAACAAACGTATCGTTTTCAATAAAACCGTAAGGCGGTTGACAGGTTGGGCAACCGGAATTACCGTAAAAATAGTCAAAGCCGAGGTCTACTGGACCGCCAGTCAATGGTGCATTGAAATCAATATGTTCCTCCAACTCGCGTCCTGCGTTCTGCCACGGCAGCGGTGCGTTGAAATCAAAATCGTATCCCGGCACCGTCGAAAATCCGAGCCCCAAATGCCATTTACCGACACATGCGGTATTGTAACCAGCATCTTTCAGCAATCGAGGAACTGTTAAGCGTTCGGGTTCGATAAGGGGTGGCTCATACCCGTAAAGCACGCCGTGTTTGAGACGACTTCGCCAGCAGTATCGTCCCGTTAAGACCCCGTATCGTGTCGGTGTACAGACCGCAGAGGGAGAGTGCGCATCGGTGAAGCGTATTCCCTCCTGTGCGAGCTTATCCATATTCGGAGTGGGAATTTTTGAGTCAGAATTATAGCAGCCGACATCACCGTATCCCATATCGTCTGCCATGATAAAAACAATGTTCGGAGAGGCGTGTGTATTCATTATAATTCCTGAATAGGGATGTGATAATTATGATAGATTTTAGAATTAATTAGACCTTCTAAAGAGGCGAGGTTAGTAAAGGAAACACCCAAGCAAAACACCTCGCCAGCGGTAGTGGAGGTTTTGCTTTTACTGAGATCGCCTTGCAGTGAGAGTTATTTGTAGGTTTTGCCATATATATCACATTATTGTAGTTTCGACTTTAATTCAGCAAGATCCTTGTCAAGCGAGGCTTCTTCGGCATAACTCGAAAATTCGCGCTCTAATTTCGTGTCCTGATATGCGACATCCACCTCAGCCGCCGTTTTCGCTAAAGTAGCTGCCTCCGTTGCGTCCTGATCCATCTTCGCAAGCGTTTCAAAGGCTCTACTGTCGTGTATCTCTTTGAGCATCTCGCGGAGATGCGCTTCAGCATCAACGTTTCTGTTTTTCGCCACAACAGCTGCTTTTTTCCCTTCCGCTTCCATCATTTTCTGCTGAAGATGCTCAAGAAGATCACTGAGATCCCGGACGCTCTGTTTCTGTTCTTCCCACTGCTTCTTGTATTGATCTGCTAATCGTCGGTATTCGTTTCGTTTTTCGAGGTCCTCACGCGCCAAATCCTCACGTTCGGCTTTAAGGGAAATGAGTGCCCGTTCTTGCCACTGTTCTGCTTGGACGACAGCCGCTTCATAAGCCTCCTGAAACTGTTTTTCAACCCCAATAGAGGCACCAACCTTCTCCCGCGCCTCCGAAAGCCGGTTTCTCATCTCAACGATGACGTTCTCTAAAACCCGTTCTGGGTCTTCAGTTTCAGTCTCAGTCTGCTCCGGTTCCGGTTCATATTTCACAACAACCGTTTCTGCTAATTTATCTCCGAGCCGTTGTTGTTTTTCTCCAAGGAACCAGAGTAAATCAAATGGTTGGAAGATACCTGAGAGTCGGCGAAGGAAAGCATCTTTGAAAGTACACGGCTTGCCATCCTTCAAACGAAGCACTTGCAGTGACAGCAGCTTCTTCCCTATGCCCTGACCTTTTCTGAAACCATCGAGAAAAAACAAACCAAATATCCACAAGGCACCACTGAATAGAGCACCAAATATGCTAACAAAACCGATGGTTAAGATTGATCTGGAGGCACTGAAGGGTTCGAGAAACAGGACTGCTACAAGCGATAAAAGGAGTCCGAAGACTGATTGCACGGTACCTAAGAGCGCAATATCTATAAAAAGCGCGTATAAGCGTGTCATTCGGGATGCCAATTTGAATTTTTTCCCTGCAATCTTAATAGACTTCATCTTTGAATCCTAAAAATCTTTTTGTTTTTGTACAATACACATCTCGATGAACTGTCATTTTTGTACTTTCGCTTTCAATTCAGCAAGGTCTTTGTCAAGCGAGGTTTTTTCAGCATAACTTGCAAACTCACGCTCCAATTTCATATCCTGATATGCGACATCGACTTCAGCCGCTGCTTTCGCTAAGGTGGCCGCCTCAGTCGCATCCTGCTCCGTCTTTACAAGCGTATCAAATCTTCCGCTGTCCTGTATCTCTTTTAACATCTCACGCAGATGCGCTTCAGCATTGATGTTTCTGTGTTGTGCCATGACAACCGCTTTCTTCCCTTCCGCTGCCATTACTTTCTGTTGGAAATGTTCAAGAAGGTTGCTAAGTTCCCGAACGATCTGTTTCTGATTTTCCCACTGATTTTTGTATTGATCTGCCAATCGTTGATACTCGTTCCGTTTTTCGAGGTCTTCGCGTGCCAGATCTTCACGTCCTGCTTTGAGAGAGATAATAGCGCGTTCTTGCCACCGTTCTGCTTGGATAACGGCTCCTTCATAAGCATCCTGAAATTGTTTCTCAACGCCGATGGAGGCATCAACTTTTTCGCGCGCCTCTGAAAGCCTATTCGTCATCTCAGCGATAACACTCTCTAAGACCCGTTCTGGGTCTTCAGTTTCAATTTCAACCTGCTCCGGTTCCGGTTCATATTTCACAACGACTGTCTCTGCGAATTTATCCCCTATTCGCTGCCGTTTTTTTCCAAAGGTCCAGAGGGAATCCAAGGGTTGAAAGACGCTTGTGAGTCGGCGAATAAAAGAATCTTTGAAAGTACACGGTTTACCATCTTTCAATCTCAGCACCTGCAGTGATAGCAGTTTTTTGCCAAGTCCTTGCCCATTTTTGAAGCCATCCATGAGAAATAAACCGGCTGTCCACAGTGCTATACCGCCCGAGGCTAAGGTATCCGGATTATTATTTCCCCACGTCCACGGTCCGAAAACAAAAACTAAAAGTAATTGCGCGGCAACCAACACACTTTTTGGTAGTTTGGTTTTAGGTCCGAATATCCACAATAATGCGCTGAGCAATCCAATCTGAATGGGGCCAAAACTCATTGCTGCAAGAAAGAGGAACAAAACCATTAGGATACTCGCTAAGAGCATGCCATCGATGAAAAACGCAAATAAGCGCGCGAATCGAGACCCTAATCTGAATTTTTTACCCGTAATTTCAATAAATTTCATCTTGAAAGTCCTCTACGCTTTCTACGGGAACATCTCGCGTGTTAGATTGAAACAGACAAACTTGCAGTGTTTCGCACCGCAGCATGGATCTCGGTTGAACATCAGTTCTGTGAATCCTACCGCGTTTTGTACATAATTATATAGAGTCTATGAAGGTGAGAAAAGATAGTAAAATGAACACCGGAAACGAAGGGCGAGGTATGGAGACCTCGCCTCACAATTTTATAAAGTCGGTACCGTCACTGCAACTTCGCGGCCGCCTGCGTTTGAAGAGTCGATGACCCCCTGAATAATAACGTTTGTGAGCAGCACGCCATACGGATCAATTGGCGAGGGCTTTCCTTCACGGACAGCGTCGATAAATGCTGAGTCCTCCTCATGGAAGACACTCACCGATTCAAATTCGGTGAATTCTTGATCAAAAATCTCACCGTCTTTATCGCCGTAGACGCGTACACCCTCCTCTGGTCCGCGAACTTCTCCGATGCCGAGACGTAATCCCGCTTTTTTGCCGAGGAAAATCGTCCCACCAAGTGAGTCCATGTTCATGCACCAGCACGTCTTGAATACCATGCGTGCGCCGTTTTCAAAGACTACCCAGCCGACACCGAAATCTTCTACTTCAGTTTCTTTAAGAGCAGGATTCCACGTGTTGTGGAGGCTTAGGTAGTTAGAAGTGATACCAGAGACCGCAACCGGCTTGGGATGTCCCATTAGGTAGAGAGCCGTATCCAGTGCATAAACACCAATATCTGCAGATGCTCCTAAACCGGCTGTTGCCTTTCGGATGAAACTACCGCCCGGATTTCCGCGTCGTCTATCTGCTACGGTTTCGACGTAGTAAATATCACCGAGTGTGCCAGCGTCAACAATCTCTTTCGCTTTAACGACCTGCGGTGAATACCGAAGTTTCAAACCGACCATGAGGATTTTATCGTTTTCTTTTGCGGCGCGCCACATTGAAGCTGCAGCGTCCAACGTCGCCTCCATCGGTTTCTCACAGAAAACATGTTTGCCTGCATTCAGCGCAGCGACAGTAGGTGCAGCATGCACACCTGTGGGGGTACAGACGTAAACTGCCTCGATTTCGTCCATTTTAAGCATTTCATTGTAATCAGTGAACGTACGCTCTATACCCCACTGTTCTTTCGCACGTTCCAGGTTTGCAGGGACGAGGTCGGCAGCAGCGATAATCTCGGCACCTTCAATCTCAGCAAGCGTTCGGCAGTGTGCGCCTGAGATACCACCCGCCCCAATCAAGCCTAATTTAACTGTTCTCATTTTCAACTCCTCATTAGGTATTGTATCTCCTTGATTTTAAGCTTTTCGCCTTTGAAAGTCAAGTGAAATTTTGAATCTCTCAACCAATACAGTTGCAAACCAGATTACCTTTTTTCTCCTCGACACATCTTTTGATGCAGCTTCCAAGGAAGATTGATGAAGTTTTCTAACCTCATCAGCAAAGGGGCTTCAGAAGGCTCCGTAGAGTTGATATTGACACAATTCCGAATCCATGCTATATTTCAAACAGATTATTACATTTGAGGAGCCTATTTTGAAAGCGGCACAATTTTACGGTGGAAAAGATATACGGGTTGAAACGGTACCGGATCCAACGCCTGAAGAAGGACAGGTGTTGGTACAAGTAGAGGCAACAGGCATCTGTGGTAGCGATCTGCACGGGTACCATCATCAGCCAGAGAAGCCTTTATCCCCACGCATTGGCGGACATGAATTGACAGGAAAAATTATTGACATAGGCAAAGGCGTTACGGGACATGAAAAAGGGATGCGTGTGGCGGTTGAACCGATCAGTCCGTGTAATAATTGTCCAGAATGCTTCAACGGCTATTACAACATCTGTGGGAACCTACGGCACGGTGGCGGTGGTTTTGCAGAGTATATGACCACCCGTACGCCAAATGTGTACACATTACCAGACAGTGTTTCTACTGAAGGCGGCGCATTAGCAGAGGTTTATGCTGTAGCCGTTCATGCCGTCAACAGAGCCATGGTGTCACCTGGAGATCGTGTCGCTATTATCGGAAGCGGTCCCGTCGGGTTGACGATCGCTCAGGTAGCGGATATCGCCGGAGCAACCTCCATCGCTATGATCGGGAAGCCCGATGGTCCGGTACAGATCGCCCACGAAGTCGTTGGCGCTGTGCCTATCAATGTAGATAAAATGGATGCTGTCGAGGCTATCATGGATTGGAGTGACGGCAGAGGTGCCGATGTTGTCTTTGAAGCCGTCGGGGGTACTGCGAATACACTGGAACAGGCGACAGAAATTGCAGCGAAACGCGGAAGGGTCTGTATGGTTGGTGGACATCGCACCCCGCTCACCTTTTCAGAGCGGTTCGCTCGGAGTCGGGAGCTTACGGTCATCTGGTCGTTCTGTTACGGCAGACGGGGTGGAAAAACAGAGTTCCAAATTGCCATCGATCTACTCGCTGCGGGTAAACTCGATCCAAATCCATTAATCACGCATCGGTTCAACTTGGACGATATTACGGAAGCATTCGCCGTCGCAGCCGGACGCGATGAACACGGCTCCGTCAAAGTTCTCGTAATCCCCAATAATTAGGGAGGGAAAATGGAAACTCTTAAACTGCTTATATTTGTCGGAACAGAAGGGATTTACCACGACCATGCAGGGAACGGACAGTTCCTGACGGCGATGCTCAACGACACCGATAATATTGAAGCCGATTTCTCGCAAGACTACAACGTACTTGCCAATGGACTTGACGGATACGACACCGTGCTTTTCTACACTGATGTTGGGGCCCTCACGTCCGCACAAGAAACAGGTCTACTCGACTATATCCGAACAGGCGGTGGGTTTTTCGGATTGCACACCGCAGCCGCTTCGTTCAGAGAAGCTGAAGGCTACCATGGTATGCTCAACGGGTTCTTCGACGGACACAGCCCGTATATGGACTTCACCGTTAATGTGAGTGATACCGAGCATCCGATCACCCAAGGATTAGCCGATTTTGGGGTGACCGATGAACTCTACTATCTAAAGCACAATCCCGACACATCGCATCACCTGATGTACGCATACGATGAGACGAAAGATGAAACGCACGTCATGGCGTTTCACCATACGTATGGCGAGGGTAGGGTTTTTTACTTTGCGCTCGGACACGATATGGCAGTGTTGGAGAACCCCAGTTTTCAGGCGGTTATTCAACGGGGCGCATTGTGGGCAGGCAATCAACTTTGAAAAAACTGTAATGGGCGGATACGAGGATCCGCCCTTATTTATTTCTGTTATACCATTTCATGGGCAGGATAGTGCTTATCACCCGGTGACACATCCGTTGGATCATTCGACACAGCCGTTTCTGGTGGCACCATAATCTGATTTTCACTCACTGGATCATCTGTTTCCGTACGCCACTGCCCTAAACGCTCTTGCATCTCTGCCAAAACGTCTGCATAGTCCGGGTTCTCTGCGAGGTTATGCGCCTCCGATGGATCAAACACGACATCGTACAACCGTTCCGATTCAACCGGTGCATCTCCCCAACCGTGTTCCATCATAAAGGTTTTACTGATGCTGTCGTCGCAGTTCGGAAGTGCCCATTTTTGGGCATTGTCATAACGCCTGATATATTTCCACCGTTTAGTCCGAATAGCGCGTTGTGGTTCATAACAGCAGTGATAGTTGACTTCGGCGAAGATGGCATCGCGAGTATCCTCCGCCTCGCCGCGAACCAACGGGAGAACGGAATTTCCTTGTAGCCGCGCCGGTGCTTCAATTCCTACCAATTCACAAATCGTCGGAAAGAGGTCAATCTGACTGACTAACCCGTCCACAACTTGTCCTCCGCTAAAACCGCCTGGACCGCGGACGATAAGCATCACGCCGATGCCGTGGTCACTAAGATGGCATTTCATGCGTGGGAAGGCAAGTCCGTGGTCGGTTGTGCATATCACAAGCGTATTTTCAGCAAGTCCGTTTTCTTCTAATGCATCAAAGACCACACTCATTTTCTTATCGAGCGTCCGAGCAGCATCTATATATTCAGCCATATCCTGTCGGGTGACAGGTGTATCGGGAAATGGCGCGGGCGGGTTTACATAGCGCGGATCCGTTTTGGGTTCTCCATCCGGTGGCGGATCAAATCCTTTCGCTCGGCGATGCGTCTCGCCGAATCCAACATCTAAGAAAAACGGAGCGTCATGCTGCTCCGCAATGAAGTCGCGTGCACGTTCTTCTGCCCCTGCACGCACGGTGCCTTCGGATAAAAGCCGTTGGTATCCTGTTTCTTTCAAATCTCGTACGACATGCTGGAAGCCTGCCAAGGCAGTAGTATATCCAGCCTTATTCAAAGTGTAGGTGATGAGATGCTCTGGGACCGGAAGGCTCCAGCCTCGGTTTGCCAAACCTCCCATACCGCAGCTGTGTGCCCATTGTCCAGTGAGCAGCGCGGCGCGGGAGGGTGAACAGGTTGGGTTGGCACAAAAAGCGTTTCGGAACACAACACCTTCTTCTGCGAGTTTTTGTATGTTCGGCGTGGGAATTGCATGCCCGTAGGGTTGAACATAGCGACCTGTATCGTGTGAATGGATATAAACTATATTTGGTTTGTTCATATAATGTGACCTTCAATATAAAGTAGGCGCGCTCGTAAGCGCGCCAATTCTGAAAATACTTCTTTATTTACCAAGAACGCTGTGTAAAGCCTGGAACTACTCCGATTGGAGGTGTGTCCATGCAGCATCTTCCTCCGGAAGATGCCAGTCTTCTGCAAGCGCGGCTTCACTTAGCAAGGCGATTTCAGGGACTCGAAGCTCTTCGCTGAAAATTGTTGCAAACGCCCGTCTGCGTTTCGGCAAGCGAATTGGTCTAATCGGTTTCACATCGTTTTGTCTATCAATCACCGCTTTAACAACTTTAGACATGGTACACCTCCCATAACATACCACCCTATAGAACAGCGCGAAAGTGGAAAAATGTGTGAATCTGGTTAATTTCGTATGACGGTAGTATCTGTTAAACCCGTAAAAATGTCAAGCAAATTTTTGCAACTGACGGTTTGAACATGCCTGTTTCCATTGTGCTTTATAGGTCTCAGGTGGAAGAAAAAGCCGTCAATTTCATGGATTACGGACAGAAGTCCACTAACGCCGTGGTATAGGGGGGTTTGCTTTGTAAATCTCCGTCAGTAGGTTCATAGCGTGCAGCGACTCTTCTTTATTATATTGGGGACACTGACGCAGACCTGCGGCGAGGCAACGGTGGATTGCTTCGGCTTGGTATAGAAAGCCGTGCTGATTCGGAGAGGACCTCGCCATCGCTACAGAACCGGGTAAAGGATACTCAAAGTAATGTAAGGGCGCAGGGGCGTTTCCTGTTCTATACTGAGAAGGCACACCATTCGGTGGTGGTATTCGGATAGAAAGACGTGTCGGACAGTGTGCCGGACGTTCAAGCGTGATACGTCCTTTTGTGCCGACGAGTTCCGTCACCTCTGACAGCTCGGAGTTACGTGGCGGAAATGTCAGTACCGCACACTTATCTTCGCCAAATTCCACAATCGCACCACGCGCATATCTACCTGTCGCTACAATTGATGTCGGGATAGCATCCGCGCCGAAGCCGAGTGGCACAGCTTGGATCGTATAAATCGGATCGAAAAAATCCGATTGTACAAGGACGACTTCACCGATAGTGCCATTCTCAATCTCAGTTCGCGCGTGTTCCACCGCAGGAAAGAAGCGGGTCCAAACCCCGTCCTGCAACATTACGTCCTTCTCTTCGGCAGCGGCATACATCTCTTGCGCATCAGAGATATTCTCCGTGAACGGTTTTTCACACAGAACATGCTTGCCCGCTTCAATTGCGAGAAGGGTGTGTTCCTTGTGCAGGCGATTGATCGTGCCGATGTATACAATATCCACATCGTCGGCTGTGACCATTTCTCTGTAATCACCGTAGGCGGTAGCAATTCCATACTGCCTCGCCAATTCTTTTGCTCGGTCGATTTCGCGTGCCGCCACAGCAGTTACGGTTGCCCCTTCGCAGGCATGCAATGCCTCTACCCACATCGGTGAGATTCTACCAGCACCGAGGATGCCCCAACGTAAAGGAAAAGCGACATCTGCCGCATTTGTAAGGCCACGGCGAATATCCAGTGGTGTCGAGAGAGGCATGTTGTTTGTCGTAGGATTCATAGCGATTCCTTTTGATCAAAGCAGGTATGGTGGTTAATTTGGTGTCCACTTTATGCCCATGCGTCAAGGACAACTTTCCCACAGTTATGTGTACACTGTAGCGCCCACGCTTCCTGAATCTGGCTCATTGGGAAGGTGTGCGTGATGAATGTGTCCAGTTGGGTCTTCACTTGTGCAATCATCCGTATCATGGCAGGTGTGTCTACGAGGTTGTAATGCCGCGTGCCGTGTAATGTCAAACCTTTATTGATAATATGACCGCCCTGAATTTCTACTTCACCAATTCCGCCAATCAATGAGATATGTCCTTTCGGACGTGTTACGTCAATTAATAATCGGACGGCTGGGGCAGCTGCTGAGCATTCGATCCCTTTGTCTGGACCTCTGCCACCCGTCAGATCCTGAATCTGATCGGCAGCATCCTTATCTTGTGGATTAACGACTTCCGCTGCACCGAGTTTTTTCGCGAGGGTAGCGCGATACGGGTGACTTTCAACAGCGATGACGCGCGCGCCTCTATATACAGCATTAATCACACCACCAAGCCCAATAGGTCCCATTCCTGTAATTAGAACGGTATCAAAGGCGTTGACGTTCATCAACCGCATGGCATTAAACGTAGATCCAAGCCCACAGCATGCCATTGCAGCGTGATGATAGGAGACTCCGTCTGGAATTGGCACTAACTGCCAATCCCGTTTAAGGATGTACTGCGCGAAAGTTGTCGTCACACCTGTCTGTTCGGGAACGTTTGGAGCCTTATGGTCGTTTTGACAATGGGCATATTCACCTGCTAAACAGAGGTAACACTTTCCGCAAGGGTAATGTGGCATCACGACAACGCGGGCGCCTACCTTAACAGTGCCTTCCTGTGCGATTTCTATCACTTCACCGGCGGCTTCGTGTCCGAAACTGTCACTCTTACCTTCATTTTTGAAACTTTTGTATTCTGTGCACATAGGCACCGAATGAATTCTGACGACAACGAACTCACCCGTAGCAACTGGGTCGGGTTTATCAATTAAGCCAGCACTTTCAGGTCCGAATTTTGCAACGACTTTCATGTGAATCTCCACGCTCTAAATGATATAAACGATTATACCCTTTTTGCCAGTTTGAATCAAGTTTTTGAATGCTATGCGGAGGTGTTCAGTTAGAGCAATTATTTTTCAGGATTCTGTCTGTGAGATAGGTTTTCTATCCTGATTTTCTTTCCGTTCGTGCCACCAACGACAATACTCCCGTCGGTTGGGTGAACAGCGAGCGAGTAAGCCCAATCGTTTAGAGCTTGAATCTCACCCGTAACCTCCACTGAATCCGGATCAACGAGACGAACAGCACCATCGGCACAAGCAGCGACAATTCTTGAACCATTATTTAGCCATGCCACATTCAGTGGTACTTCCTTGAGTCGTGCGAACTTAACCATTCGTCCGATAGTTGGTTGCCAGAGTCAATCTCAGATTGGATGTCTGCCGAGATAGCAACGCTAACAAATACTACGATAAATATGAAAGCAAAGATAAGTCCTATTAAATTTGGGTGCTGTTCATGCTTCATCCATTACCACCTTTAACTGATTATTCCCGTCGGATCGTTCGTCGTAAGGTTCTCATCTGTTCAAGTGTTGCAGGTGAGACCTTTCCATCCTGAGTAATCCCCATATTCATCGTAATTACCAACTTCTGGGCAATACAGGTCTGCACATAATCAATAAGCCGCTGAGTGGCAAATAGGGGGGCGGCAATATCGGTGTCTGGGTATCCATGATGCCAAGGGTCGTCAAGAAAGATCATACCGTGCGGTTGTAGTCCACTGGCACTGCCATTTTCGGAAAAGAAACTTGCAGGTGGCGTTACGAGAGCACCGCCAAACTCGCCACCGTAGTACTCTTGAAATTCAGTCGTTTTCGGAAGAATCCAACTGTTCCAAGCGACGATACGATCAGAATTCCCAACTTTGGTCGCCTCATACAATTCTTCAAATGGTTGGAGAGGATACCGATCATCGAACCAGTATCCGGCAATCTTTTTACCGTATCGGTGTCCGATCTCAGTGAGAATATCGCGTTCAATTCTAAAAAATCTTGACTTATCTGGACTTAAAAACCCTGCCGCTTTCATCCACTCTATATCCCCAACGCCATGATGGAAATAGAGAATAAGGGGTATATCATATTCTTGCAGTTTGTCAGCCATCTCTCCGATTAGGTCGCGTCTACACGTGCGTTCCGACATAACCGCTTCGATCGATTTTAGCGGAGCTGGGAAGTGCATAATTCCGTGGACAGAAGTGAAAATGACGTAACCCGCACCAGTTTCACGCACCATATCGGCGAAAGCATCGATGTCAAAAGCTTCCACTGCCTCTGGATAAGGTTTCTGCGGTCCACGCAAAGGTTGTGTCGTTGTCGACCAATGGAACATCACACCGTACTTCGCCTCAACGAACCAATCGGTACTCGCACGCATCTTTTGCGCGCGCTCCCTTGAGGCAATCATGACCTTTGCCGCGGCAGGTGAAATCAGTTCAAGCGAATGGATTTTCACGTTTGCCTTGGATTGCGCCTCTCCGATGAGACGGAACGTAATTGTGCTTTCACCTGCCGAGAGGTGCAATGTTCCGGAAAGCGGTCTTCTTTCAAAGTTCTGTGAATCTCTTGCCCATCCGCTCGTTTGACGGACTGTGCCAGTAATCCTGTTTTGTCCAGCAATAATCTCGAATGCTGTGCCTATCGCATCGGTATCCGCCGTATAGGTCACTGCGAGTTCGCAATCAGAAGACACCGGGAGTCTCACCTTCCATGAAAGTGAAGCGGATGGTTTGTTCCAACCTTCAATCCAGTCTTGTGCCTGCAAGTGCGCGAGACCGCCATCTGTCTTGGCGCTATCCCCGAAAAGATAGATAATCGACGAAGGATCTGCCTCAACCAATCGCGGCTTCTTAAGGGTAGCGGGATCACCCTCAATATCAAGAACAACGATATCATCAACACCGTTTTGGTACTCCTCTGGGACTACAATCAAAAGTCCCCACGGATGTTGTCGCACGATTCCCCACGAGGTACCATCTGCAGCGGAATTTCCCAGAATCGATGCGTCCTTCACCACCCGATCGGTGATAGCTGGAAGCATGATATTGTTCTCTCCATCCCAAGAAAGCACATGAACGTAGATTTTGCCATCCTTATAAGTGGTCACATACTGGTCTGTGGGATCAAAAGGACCGCCGCGAGTACCAACGAGCGATTCCCCATTTTCATCAATCCACTTTTTAATCCCTTCATCTGCTGCGATAGATTCCGATTTTTCCTGACGACCCAACAGCGGATTAACAATAATCTCGGAATTGCTGCCTGCTGCCCGCACAATGTCCACAATCAACTCCTTGGCGATCTCTTGGTTATGCATAACTTCCTTTACTGGTTTCGCTTGTGCTAATTCTGGCACCGAGTCTCCGCTGATAGAGAGTGCTGGCACAAACTGGTTTAAACCCAACAGGATCGGTAAACTGAGCAAAGACAACAGCCATAATAGGTGAACGGTGGTGTTGGAGCGACGACTTTTGTGAAATAGGGGAGTCACGACGAACCATATCAAGCCGCTCAGAAGCATCCACTGCCATGAACAGTTAAGCAAGGAAAGGAGGATTTGCTTAGTCATCGGTTTCTGCTCCTTCAGGTTGGTAATTGTTAATCAACGCTTGTAAGCGGTTGTGTTCATCTACGCCGGTTTGTCGCACTTCAAGGAGTGTGTTTACCAATTTCTCGGCTGAGTTGTCAAAAAGACGTTCCAGCAAATCGCTGAGCATCCTATGCGTAATCTCCGTCTCTTTGACCAAAGGCTGGTAAACGAACGTTCTGCCATCCACTTGATGCGACAAAACGCCTTTCTTTTCAAGACTCTTCATTGTCGTGGCAACGGTGGTGTAAGCCAGTTTTCGATCAATATTGTCAAGAACATCATTGACCGTGGCACGTCCCAATTTCCACACCACTTTCATCACTTCAAGTTCTAATGGGTGTAATCTCTTGGTTTTCATCTAGTTGATCCTTAGAATATAATACCATTTCTAATTGAATACCTTTCAATGGGAGATCTGTAGCACAAACTGTTAGTTTGTGCCACCTTGTATCCCTTCAGAAAGTCATTAATGCGATATTTATTTTTTGAAATGGTATAAGTTAAAGGTGAATCTGACCTATGCGCTAAAATGTTGATGCTTATGTTGCAAATTACGAAAGGTAAATACTAAATCTAAATACGTATCAATAGTATTATACACCCTAAAAAAGGGTTGTCAAGTTAATTTTTTACAATTTTCGTATTTTTTTCAGAATCTTCCAAAGACGCGCACAAAAATTTCCATGTAGTTCTGATCATTAACATCCCCGATTGCGCGCTGATCTATGTAGCGTGCACCGATATGCAGAAACATCCGCTTCTCATAAGCGACAAAACTCTTTTCCATTTCAGCCAGCAATGCCTGACGCACAAAATCGTTATCGTTCTTCAGCATATCGTTGAACAGAAGAATCTGTCCACCCCCAGTGAGTTTAATAGTTTTCGTAAACTGATAGACGACCTTGAGGATAAGCGCGGAAGCCATATCTCGGACATTCGCACGTTCAATCTCGCGCAATCGAAATCGACGGAAGACATCCCTACCGTCAATCTCAGCGTTTAGGGAAAGGTATTCAAGCCGATCCTCCGCCATTCGGAACCCGTTACGGACGGTGGTCTTGAACATCGGGCTGATCTCCAGAGATTTGGTCGGGCGCAGCCGGTACAGGGTTTTGAAAATGCCGACTTCGTAATGTTGGTTGTCTTTTTCAAAATCGTAGTCGTATTGAATCTTAGCGCGCGCCGTCGTGACCATCCGTTCAATTCCCAAGTATTCATACGTGATTTTGGCGGTGTTAATCAGATCGTTCTGCATCAGGAGAGGGTCCCTGCGCCGTTTTTCGACTTCGACTCCACCATCAACACCGAAAAATTCAACGTTACCAGCCCTCTCCATTTTCCTGACCTCCGGTTGCGTCCGATAAACCTGTTCCTCAGTTCTGCTCAGAAACCCAGCATAATACCATGTTTCGTCAGGAATTCGATCCTTTACCAGTTTCAGTTCGTTTTCAAAAACGAGTGAAGAAGCCTGCGCGAGCTCTTTCCGATAAACCAGATTGCCAAACGCTTTCGTTGAGGATGGCGTATTTCTGAGTCTGAGGTTTTCTTCCATTTGTAATCCAAGGTCGAGATCGACGACACTCGTCTGCTGACTTATCTTACGGTTCATGAAAAGCCGGATTCCCTGTAGTCCGACATCGAATTCGTAATTCGGATCCTTATCATTCTCCTCTTCGTCCCGAATGCCGTTGTTGTTCCGATCGCTTTCGTCAAGGAAATCCTCATCAACATCAAAAAGCAGAATGTCATCCTCATAGTCAAAGATACCGTTATTATTTTTATCAAGGTCTCCAGGAATAATCAAGGAAGGCGGGTCGAGTACTGTGTTATCGGAGTAGCGGTCTTGATCGTCGTTATCGCCAACGGAACGGGAGGCATCAAACCTCGGACCGACACGATACACTTCTGCCTGAAAGATCGTGTCACCAACGGTTTGGAATGCCTTGAACACTGTTGTCGTCGCATCGAAACGGGAGCGCAAGTTTTTCTGCAGCGCACTTTTTGGTGTAACAGCCACTTCGGCTTTCACACCGTAATTGGTGATATTGGTTTCCAAATCCACTGCCCATACGGGGGTCTCGCGGAAGTACCAAGAGAGTCCTAATTGAGATCTACCGAACTTTGTGACCTCGCGCAAGCCGATACCCGATTTTTCTCCTCTTTCCTCACGCCCATTCAGTTGATTGAGCAAACCGGGCACCATTAAAATTGTCCAATCGGTGCGGTTTGAACGGACCTCCCAACGGACACCACTTAGGTCAATCTGATCGA
The DNA here is from genome assembly GCA_964523645.1 of uncultured bacterium. Taxonomy (GTDB): domain Bacteria; phylum Poribacteria; class WGA-4E; order WGA-4E; family WGA-3G; genus WGA-3G. The sequence continues at coordinate 55,831 of CAZGAW010000004.1, forward strand.
AGGTGAATTTTGTGAAGGTTGTCGGAACCTCTCCGAGACTCAGGATATTTTTTACACTCCCTGCTGTCTCTTCAATCACCATGACACTATGAAAGCCACGCCGAAAGAGGCGATCGAAATCAAAGCTATCTTGCCGCACTCGTTCATCTTCTGTATCTGCGAGGAAATTTCGTCTGTTCGTGAAATCGTATTCGACACGTCCAGATAGGAACAACTTACCAAATAGACTGTACACATCCTCCGCTTCAGCACGGAATACGAAAGCGCAGCAGAGTAAAATTTTTAATAGAAAGAGAACACTTTTAACAGGAAAACGATTACGGATCCGGGATTTTCGGTCGTCTGTCTTTATTTCCATATTTTATTGGTTATCGGTTAACTGACAACCATTCCTCACCTCAAAATGTCCTCGGGTCCATAGGACTCTGTGAAGGTTGTCCAGATGCCTGTGCGCTTATCGTAACGACTCAATCCACGGTATGTCCCAAACCAGACGTAGTCACTATCAACAGCCATTGAGAGAATACCGTTATGCGCTAAACCGCTCTCTCGGGTGTAAGTCGTCCAATTATTCGTTAACCGATTAAATCGGCTGACCCCCGCGTTGTAAGTACCGATCCATAACTCTGTCCCATCAACACCGATAGTGGTAACCTTATTGCTGGCGAGGCCATCTTCCGTCGTATAGGCAGCCCAAACTTCCGTCTTTTCATTATAGAGCGTCACACCGAGATCACTGCCGAACCAGACATTGTCGCCATCAATAGCGATGCAACTTACTTCATCGCTGGCGAGCCCATCTTCCACTGTGATTGTTTTCCAGATGTCTCGACTGATGTCGTATCGGCTGACCCCCCTGCGCGTCCCGACCCAGACGTGCCTTTTGCTCGCCGTGATACACCAAATTTGATCGGTAACCAATGATTCCGCAAACTCCTTAGATACAGCAGAAGGCTGAATCTCAGTTCCCGAAGTATAGGTAATCCAAGCGTTGAGGTCATCCGCTGTGCGGGGGTACTTTCCAATCCCAGAATTAGTGCCAACCCAGATGTTATTGCCATCGCTACTGACAGAAGTCACGTTGTTGGCAGGCAGCCCATGGTGAGTCTTGTATTGATCCCACTCCAGTGCGATCTTATCAAAACGGTTCGCACCGTCGCGTGTACCGACCCAGACGTATTGTTCATCGACCACTATAGAACTCACAACGTCATCGGAGAGACAGTCTCTCTTTTTGCGGCGATGCTCGTGCCAATGCCCGCCATGGGTTTCTATGTTTTCGGATCCACCCTCCTGCTGATAATTCTTCCAGGTCCCGAAGACCTTGTCATAGCGGGACATACCTTTATCGGTACCGACCCAGACGAACCGCTCATCTGTAGCTACAGTCCGAATCGTGCGTCCAACAAGCGTCGGCAGTGCCTTCAACGGGGTCCAAGATTCTTTCCGTTTGTCATAACGGGAAAGTCCCCGTAAGGTGCCTACCCATACATAGTCTTCATCCACTGCAAGCCCATATTCACCTACATGGTTATGGAGTAACCCTTTGATATCCCGAAACGATGCCCAGGTACCAGAGGCGAAATGAAATCGTCGAAGCCCATTGTTCGGTGCAGCTAACCAGAGATAGTCGTCATCGGCTGCCAGCTCAAGCGTTCCACGTCCGGATCTAATCGTTGTCCACTCTTTTGTACGCCTGTCGTATCGAGTAACACCCGCATCTTCCCAAGGTCTGTAGAGTATCCATACATCTTTTTCTGTGGCAATAATACGTCTAATCGTCCTTGAAGCGAGCACGTCATTCGTTGAAAACGTCGTCCATTCTTTTGTTTTTTTATCGTATCGCGATAACGGACGGTTGCTATCTCTATCCCATTCCGAGCGTGCAACCCAGATGAAATCGGCATCTACAGTAATCCACTCCGCGCCTCTACCTGCCAGTCCATCCCTGGGTCCGAAATCCTTCCACTCACGGGTGATTTCATTGTAACGCGTGAGACCCCGACCGGATGCATACCAGATTTCGGGACCATCAACCCCAAGGGCGTTTACACGCTCAATCTGATGAATGTTTTCTTGTTCAACCACTTCCCATGTTCCCGCTGCTTTCCTATAATGGTTTAATTCCAAACCTATCATTGGAATAACCCAGACGCTCTGCTCACTCACAGCGATTTTACTTATATCGTCTGTAGAGAGTCCGTCCTCTGTCGTAAAATGCTGCCATGTATCCGAGATTTTATCGTAACGGAGAACGCCATAGTCGGTTGTAAACCAGACAGCGTCGGTGTCAACATACGTCCAACGCACGAGTGTCATGGACCTTTTCTGCGTAGACTGCAAAATATCTAAGCGTGTGAAACGCCGCCAGGTCTCTGTTGGACGATGAAATCGCACAAGCGCACCGTTCGGCGAAGCACCCCAACTATTGAACCAGATGTAATCTCCATCAAATTTAATGTTTGAAACCCTTGTTTCAAGAAACGGCTCCCGTACTGGACGAGATTGATGTAACACCTGTCTTGCACTTTGCGAGTTGTATTCAAGGAGGCCGCTATCCGTTGCCAACCAAAGTGTTTCATCCACACCACACAGGATGTCGCGAACGTTATAAGGCACATTTGAGAGAGAATTCCAAGTATCCGAAGCGATCGTGTAGCTTCCCAACCCCAGTGGAGTGCCGATCCAGAGGATACCATCTCGAAAAGCGAGTGCCGTGACATTAGGCGATGGCAATCGGTCATTAAAGGAGAGTGGGATCCAACGCTGGCGGGTGTTATCATATTTTGCGAGCCCTCGGCGTGTTCCCGCCCAAAGTGTCTGCTTTTCGTTTTCGCTCGTAGAAAGGAGTACATTAACATACGGATTCGGGAGACCATCGACAACGCTGTGCATCTGCTTATCAGCAATCGAATATCGCCAAACGCCTTCTGCACCGCCAAACCAAACACTTTCATCATGAACGAGTGCGGAGGCTATAAGGGGGTTTTTGGGTGTGCCTGGTAATGATAGTTGTGTCCAAGCCGAAGAAAGTGTATCATACATCGCGGGACCCGAACTTGTACCAATCCAGATTCGGTGATTCTGTGGTGCAGTACCAGTATCAATAGATGTTACAAAAGTTTCGCCTTGGGTCTGCATTTCCGGCGAGACATGGAATGTCCACTCTTCACCTAAATATGCTCGCGCCCCAAGCCCTCGATCTGACCCAATCCAGACCTGTGCAGAACGGCTTTTGGCTTTCGGCTTTTGGCTTTCGGTTTCCATCTGCAAAGAGGTTTCTGATGAACCAGAATCTTCTTGCTGATGGCTGACTGCTGATGGCTGACTACTGTTTGGCTGATGGCTAATATGTATTGACGTGACGTATGGTGTCGGCAGCCCGTCTTCTCTGGAGATGATTTCCCAGCTGCGCGTTTGAGGCGAGTAAATCGAAATTCCTGCAACCGTTGCCAGCCAAAGGTTTCCGTCCGGATCACGTGTTAGATAGCGGACATCGTTATCCGCAAGAAAATCGGCTTGTTTGTAAATTGTCCATTCACCGGTTACCTTATCAAAACGACTCACACCATCCTCTTTGCTCGCAAACCAGACATCGTCGCCTTGCGTCGTAATCCAACTCACATGATTACTCGCCAATCCATCTGATTTGGTGTAATGCACCCACGTATTGACAGGCTTAATAAACCGATGTACCCCCGCATTGGCAGTTCCAAACCAAACTTGGAATCCATCCGCACGGATACAGGAAATCATATTGCTTTTCAGTAGATCGGTCTTTGTATACGTTTTGATGAAGGTTTGGTCAACTTGATTGTACTGACTGACACCCTCCTTCTGGGTACCAAACCAAACGCTGTCATCGTCCACCGCAATCGTGGCGATCTCACTGTCTATCAAACCATCTGATTTCGTATAGTTGTTCCAAGAATCCGTATCTCGATGATAGCGACTTACCCCACCTCTACTGAACCTCGGATCCTCGTCCCATCCATGCGGATCCGGATTTATTTCCCTATCAGTACCGACCCAAACGTATTCTGGTTCAACTGCGATTGTCGTAATGACTTTACTGACCAAGCCGTCCTTTCGCGTCCGCACCGCCCAACTGTCAATCGTTTTGTCATAACGGTTCAACCCCTCAGATGTTCCAAACCAGACGTAGTTCCCGTCCACGGCAATGGAGGAAACCTGATCGCTCGCCAAGCCATCAATAGTGCGGAAGGTTGCAAAGGTGCTTGTCTGCATATCGTAGCGGCTCACACCTTCATCTGTGGCGAACCAAACCCATTGTCCATCCACCGCAACGGCATTCACCATGTCGTTCGCTAACCCATCTTCCATCGTATAGTGAATCCACCTATCTTGCTGACGGTCCCACCGCGTAACGCCTCTTGCTGTTGCAATCCACACATTGCCTGAATCTGCAGCAATACAATTGACCTCATTGCTGACAAGTGTCCGTTTCACGGGCCACGTCTTCTCGGAACGTGAACCTGCATCGGAATTCTCAAACGGAAGGTTGGATTGCTGATCCGTTGTTAAGGGTCCACACCCTATAATCACAAAATAGGAAAGCAATAACAAAGCACACGCAATAAAAGCAGTGCCTGAACATTTAAGGCTGAATTTGATACGCCGAAGGTTATTTTTATCTGCTGGGTTCATCATTTTTATCGCCATCCTTTTCACCTAAGTGTCCGTCTTGCAACACAAGAACTATATTCACCGTTTGACAATCAATTACGACGCTTTAGATAGATTTAGACGTAAGTGTTTGAAACGCGTTTACGCACGCTGCAGATTTTTTAACAAAAAGTTACCGCGTATATTACCATAAGACGTTTATTAATGATACACCCTTAAATAAAGTTACAATTACACTATCCATGGATAGGAGGGCGACATAGACCAAGAACCCGCTATCTTATATCGGATATTCCAATTTTCGAGAACTTTATTTGAATCACAAATACAGTGAAACCCAACGAACTAACTATTATCAACATACCCAAGCCGCTAATGGAACCAAAAAGTGTTTGACAAAAATCCGTTCATACCCTACAGTAGATGCCATAGAAACACAGCACAAACAATCTGAATCGACGACAGAGATGGAGGTATTTCTATGCCTTATGGAGACAATGACTGGCTCGCTTTAACCGACGAACCGACACTGGAACCGGAACTGCCAATCTGCGACCCACACCACCATTTTTGGGATTTCCGAACCGAGCGGATCCCCTACCAACGGTATTTACTCCACGAGTTGATCGCAGACATCAACAGTGGACACAATGTACGCTCTACCGTGTTCGTCGAGGCGAGAGCGATGTACCGTGCTGATGGACCGGAAGAGATGCGTCCTGTGGGTGAAGTCGAGTTCGTGCAAGGGTTAGCCGCTGCGAGTGCGAGTGGTTTATACGGCGAGAGCCGCGCTGCCGCTGCGATTGTTGGGCATGCGAACTTGAACCTCGGTGAACGCGTTGCGCCGGTCTTGGAAACCTTACAGGCAGCGAGTCCAAATCGGTTTCGCGGTATCCGTCATTCTGTTACCTGGGATCCGCATCCTGAAATAGAAAGAGCTTCCACTTACAGAAAAGAAGGACAACTGGCGCGTGAGGATTTCCGAGCAGGGGCAAGGGTACTGGCGGGTATGGAAATGTCTTTTGAGGCTTGGATGTACGCCCCGCAACTCCCTGAACTCGCTGATTTCGCGAGAGCCGTCCCCGATCTCACGATCATTTCAAATCATATCGGCGGTTTGCTGCGCGTGGGGCCTTACGGTGGCAGGGACGACGAAGTGCTGGCGAACTGGCGGAGCGGTATCGCTGCAATAGCCGCCTGTCCGAATGTCCACATGAAACTCGGAGGCATCGGAATGCCACGCACGGGTTTCGATTGGCATGAACGGGAAAAACCGATCGGTTCTGAAGCGTTAGCAAAATCCATGGCACCTTTCATGAATTACTGTATCGAGCAGTTCGGTCCGGAGCGGTGCATGTTTGAAAGCAATTTCCCCGTGGATAAAGTCTCGTTCTCCTACAATGTAATGTATAACGCCTTCAAACGGTTGTCATCGGGGTATTCGGACAATGAACGTGCTGCGTTATTTCACGACACCGCCGCTCATGTATACCGGATAGATGTTTAATTTAGATAGCAAGTCCTGAATGTTATTATTTTACGGACCCAAGCGAAATTAATAGACCTTACTACGGTGCCCGATTTGGTGAACGCTCACCACCCGAATGCGCCTGTTAAAGGAATAAACGATTCGGTAATCTTTAGCAACTGTTAAGCTGAATTTACCCCTGAATTTGCCTTTTAGTGCCTTGTGTGGGTAATTATCACAATTTTCGCATAACCGTTCCAGTTTTTCAAGGATCCGCGCCCTGACAGTGGGATGAAAACGCTGCATATCCCGTTGTGCCCGCGAGTCTAATGCTAACGTGTACACTTCAACTTCACCCCGAACTCTCTGGCCACCTCTTCAAGTGTAACCATTTCCGCTTCTCCAGCTTCGTGATCGGCTATACGTTTTTCCAACTCTTCGGCAAACTCTGGGCGGAACTCCAACCCTGCGTCCGGATCGTAGTGGTAGTCCTCAAAGGCGACTTCCAAAAGTTCATAGGCGACGTAAAGTTCTCGAAATGCCAGATCCAGCACCTGATCTGTCGGATGCTGCTCAAGCAACGCGACGAGCCGCTCACGCACTGGGAAGAGTTCTTGGGCGACGAGGAAACGAAGCAGGTTTCGGTATTCATCCGGTGGTAACTCAGCAATTTTCTTCTCTGGCATCGGATCGCTGTTGAGGTAAAGCCCCATTCGTCTGAAGTTACGCTCTTTGAGCGTTGTTTTCCGGTTGGCGAGGACATATTCGCGTTGCCGTTTTAGTTTTTTCGCGAGCGGCGTGTCCGGTCTGAGTCCTTCAAGCGGGTCTTCCTCGTAGCTCTCCAACCAAAAAGCGAAATCCACGTAGTCACCGTGAAAATGAAAGAACTCCGCCTCTAATTCCTCTTGCGGACTATCCTTAGCAAGTAGTGCAGCAAGCCGTTCCCGCGATTTGAAAAGCTCCTCGTTAATAAGGGTATGGAGCAACTCCCGGAATTCAGTAGGATTCATCTCCTTAATATTCGGCATAATGTTCTCCGTGTGCGTTAGAATTTTCAATGTTTAGTATACCGCAAAATCCGTTTGATGTCTAATGCATCTTGACTCGGATGCGTAAAGTTTTTGGCTAAGCATTCTGTTTCTCGGGTAGGAGAGGTTTCTAACCACGATTGCTCTCGGAAACTCTACACGTATGAGACACGCCGTTGACAGGCGGTTGCCCATAATCAGCGATAATCCGCGTTCAGATAACAAAACATTTATACACCCCTTGACCTCTCAACATACGTTATGCTATAATAACCTTTACAATATAAACGCGAAAATCTGAATATATCCAGAGAAGAAAGCGTATGAACATACCAAATCCATCCGATCTCGACAAGGTTTTAGAAAAGATCACCGAGATAGCGCAAGAATCCGCCACTGGCGACTACATCTACCGGGGTGAGCCTGAGTATTACGACAAAGTCTCCTCAAATCTCTATCGCGAGTTCCCTGAATTTGAAGAGATTCGCTTTGATATCGCACGTGTTCAAGAAAATATTCTGAAAGAGGCGAAAGCGTATATCAGCAAAACAGACGATATTGACGAAACAGATAGCATTGAAATCTTAACCGAGCTCCAACACTTTGGCGGTAAAACCAACCTGATTGATTTTACGGAAGACTATCTTATTGCGCTATTCTTCGCTTGCGACGGTTCACATAAAAACCCCGGGCGGGTTATCTTGCTGAAAAGAAAATCAGGGTCAGAGGTCTACAAAGTCAGAAAACCTCGTCGGATAATCAGTCGCGTTGAATCCCAAAAGAGTGTATTCGTTGAATCACCCGAGGGTTCTGTGAAACCTGACATTGAGGTTACCATTCCAGCAGACCTCAAATTTCCTATGTTAGAGTACCTGCGGAAACACCACAGAATATCTATTGGAACCATCTACAACGATCTCCATGGATTTATCAGACGGAGTGCCTACACGGAGTTTTTTAAAGGCATGACTTGTCAACAGGCAGCAAGTGAATCGGAAACTCCTCAGAAAAAACGCAAGTATTGCGAAAAGGCGATTGAACATTATAGCGAAGCTTTGGAACTGAGACCTGATTTTGCCGAAGTTTATTTCCATCGGGGCAGTGCTTATGAAGACCAACGAGAAAGCGATTTGGCTGTTGAAGACTATAGCAAGGCGATAGAAATGAATCCCAATTTTGCCTTTGCCTATCGCAATAGAGGTCTGATTTATGAGAAAAAAGGTGAGGTCGACCTAGCCATTAAGGATTACAGCAAGGCAATTGAACTCAATTTAGATTCTTCCCTTGACTATTCCCATCGCGGCCGTGCTTACAAGAAAAAAGGCGAGACTAATCTAGCCATAGAAGACTATAGAAAGGCAATAGACCTGAACCCATATAACGTCAGCAATTACCACGACCTCGTCATAATTTGGCTACATCAGGGAGATTGGGAAAATATCGAATCATACCTAACTATTGCCCAAAATAACGGGTTAAACATCATCAATCTTTTTTCTCAATATTACCCAACCATTATAGACCTTAAAAAAGAAATCGCGGTTGAAGTTCCGGAAGACCTCGCTGCAAAACTATATCCAGTGAATCCACAATCCTAAAAGGACAATCCAAGCATGCCTAACCAAGATTACACCAAATGGCATTTGCCCAAAGGTGCCAAGGCGCGCCTTGGAAAAGGCTATATCAACGAGATAGCGTATTCTCCAGACAGCAGTCGTCTGGCGGTGGCGAGTTCCATCGGAATTTGGATCTACGATGCGGACACCTGTGAAGAATTTGCTTTGTTCACAGGACATACAGATAATGTTGAAAGTCTTACCTATTCTCCGGATGGCAAAATAATCGCTACCGGAGGCAGGAACGTTTGTTTGTGGGACGCTGCCACAGGTGAACATAAAGCCACGCTGCCGGGACATGTTGATAGGGTTGACAGTGTTGTGTATAGTCCGGATGGCAAAACAATCGCTGCCAAGATGGGACGTTCCACTTCCATCACAAGAAGTTTTGATTACTCAGTGTATTTGTGGGACGTTACCACCGGAAAATACAAAACTACGCTCACAAGACCTCTCCACAGGATCTATAGTCTGGCGTATAGTCCAGATGGTAAAACAATCGCCACCGGTACTTACCAAGAGTTGCATTTATGGGACGCTGTTACTGGTGAACACGAAACTACACTCACAGGACATACCGGTAGCGTTGAAAGCATTGCGTATAGTCCGGATGGCAAAATAATCGCCACCAGCAGCGGGATTTTTGGTGGAGATGTATATTTATGGGATGCTACCACCGGAAAACATAAAACTACGCTTACGGAACGTGGCGATAGTGTTGAGTATAGTCCAGATGGTAAAACAATCGCTATTGCCAGTCTGTTCACAATAAGTTTATGGGATGCTATTACTGCGGAACACAGAGGCACATTCACAAGTCCTACTGATAGTATTAAAAGTGTTGCGTATAGCCCCGATGGAAAAACAATCGCTATGGGAACTTATGAGGAGGTGAACTTATGGGATGCTGATACCGGGAAACACAAAACCACACTTACAGATCATGCCAAAAGTGTCAAGAATGTTGTGTATAGTCCGGGTGGAAAAGTAATCGCCACCGATTGCTATGATCTGAATTTGTCCGAGAGAGTACATTTATGGGATGTTATTACAAGGAAACACAAGACCACGCAGAATAAAGTTGCGTATAGTCCGGATGGAAAAACAATTGCTACCTCGGGTTTTGAAAAAGGAAGAAATCGAAAGGTGTGCTTATGGGATACTATCACTTGGGAACACAAAACCATGCTTACAGAACACGCCGACAGAATCTCAAGTATTGTATATAGTCCAGATGGAAAAACAATCACTATCCGGAGTGAGGATCTAGAGGATGACCTTTTCTTGGGGGCTCATCCTATAGAACATAAAGTGCGTTTGTGGGATACTACCACTGGTGAATACATAGCCACGCTTAGCGAGTATACCAATGACATCGAGGATTTTATGTATAGTCCGGATGGAAAAACAATCGCTATCTGGAGTTGGACAAAAGAAAAAAATCAAGAGGTGCGTTTGTGGAATGCCGTTACCGGGCAACAAATAGCTACGCTTACAAGGTATACTGATCGCGTAGAAGAGGTTGCGTATAGTCCAGATAGCAAAACGATTGCTACCAGGAGCAATGAAGAGGTGTGTTTGTGGGATACCATCACAGGGAAACACAAAGCTACACTCGGAGGACACACCGATAGTATTAATAACTTTGTACATAGTCCGGATGGAAAAACAATCGCCACTTGGAGTCATGAAAAGGTGTGCTTGTGGAATGCGGTCACCGGGGAACATATGTGGGATATCACTACAGAGGAATATGACTTCAGATTTACCGGAGAAGAGGGCCTTGCATATAGCCCAAATGGTTGTGTGATCGTCACTTGGGGCTATGGAAAGGTATGTTTATGGGATACCATCACAGGGAAACAAATAGTCACACTTACGGAACATATCAATATTTGGGATACCATTGAGAATGTCGCTTATAGTCCAGATAGTCATACTATCGCCATCAGCTGCCATAGTGGGTCCCGTGGATCCTATGACAGTAAGGTCCATTTGTGGGATACTACTATATGGAAACACAAAGCTACGCTTATAGGAAGTAGTTGTGCGTATAGTCCAAATGGAAAAACAATCACCACCAGTAGTGATAAGGGGGTGCATTTGTGGGATGCTACCACTGGAAATCACAAAATCACATTTATCGGGCATATCGGCGATGTCTACAGTTTTGCATATAGTCCGGATGGAAAAACAATCGTCACTGGTGGGAACGAAGACAGCACAGTTCTCCTATGGGAAACTGAATCTTTTCTTCATCAGGGGCCGAATATCAATCCGTGCGAAATTCACGGAAATTGGCGAGCAGGTTGGGCTTTGGATGTTCATACATTATCAAGTCGCCCTTTGCCGGGTGGAGGATACGATACAGAACGAACCGAATTTGGCGAATTGGTTTTTCAGTTGAAATATCGTCATGATAGGAGTAAGATTCAACCTATCGCAGAGATTGCCGCCAAATTCGTTAAAGAAAAATTTGCCGTTGATGGATACCCCATTCTTCCATATCTGAAGGCGATTCTTCCGATTCCGCCCTCAGACACAAATAGGGCTTTCCAACCTGTTACCGAAGTCGTACGGGAAATAGGTAAACTCCTGAATGTACCAGTCCGAACGGACTATCTAATGAAGGTAAAACGGACGGAACTTCTCAAGAATCTGCCAGACGTAGAAAACAAACGTGAACAACTCCATGGAGCATTTGCTGTCCAATCCCAAGATTTGAAGAACCGCTGTGTCTTGTTAGTTGACGACCTCTATGACTCAGGGACAACTTTGACAGAAGCCACCAAAGTTCTCTATGAACAAGGCGGTGTACAACACGTGCTTATTCTAACGTTAACCCGCACTCGGACAGGCAGAGATTGAAATTGGGAATTTTGGAGCTATCAATGCCCACTCAAACAAGGAAGAAAAGATGAGAATTAACAGAGACTATTTCTGGTTCCGGCTCTTTAAAACGCGAGGTATAGGGCCCAAGCTGCTGATTTCCATTGCCGAGATACTTGAAATGGAAAATCTTGATCCTGAAATGGTACCACGTAGCCAAAGTGATCTCTCAGCACAATTTCCAGAATTAGCCAAAATCCTCAATGGCAAAATTCGTACAGAGGATAGGGAAAAGGTGTCTGAAGCATATAGCGAGCTCAAAAGACATGGAGTTGATATTATCTATCCAAGGCATCCCGATTTTCCGTCACAACTCCTTGAAATTTCGCCGATGCTATTTGTTAAAGGTCAACAGAAACGTCTTATATCAGATAGCGTTGCAATTGTTGGCGCGCGGAACGTTTCAGATAAAGGGATCCGCATTGCACGAAAACTTGCAGGTGATCTTGCAAGCGAAGGCATAAATGTCGTCTCTGGATACGCTAAAGGGGTTGACTCAGAAGCACACTTAGGTGCATTAGCGGCAGAAGGCACAACAACACTTGTGCTTCCGTACGGCATCAAGCAGCTGCGTCAGAAAAAAGCGTTTAAGGAATTTAATTGGGATCGGGATGTGCTTGCGGTTTCACAATTCGACCCAGATGCGAAATGGTTAGCACGCAACGCAATGGCACGGAATAAACTTGTATGCGGTCTTTCTAAAGCAGTTGTCGTTATTGAGTCAGGACCTGAGCGGGACGCACGAGGTAAAATGAGTGGAACCTTTAATGCCGCAAAAACGGCTCTTGACATGAACTTACCGCTTTTTGTTCTCAATCCAAACTGCCTTGACAATCCACAGGAAGGTAATACTGCCCTGATTGCCTTGGGCGGTCATAGTCTTGATCCAGCTGATGGTGCAAACGAGATTGTAGACCATATCTCTGTTAAAACCACGGCGTCTGTTCTAACTGCAAATCAGAATTCCCCTGAACAATTGTCCCTTCGTTTTGAGGATTCCATGGACTCCTGATTGAGGTCTTCTATCGCTGTAGAGCACCCTGGAATTTACGGAGACGTATCGTTGGCGAGGTTCCAAACCTCGCCAGCAATCGTATAGCGTGTAATCCTCACTATTGAATCAGTTTGAACTTATGCGCTGCCTCTTCTGCGCCGATGAATCGGCTGTAGATCGCCACACGGCTCAACTTACCTTCCCAATTCCGACCACCACTCGCCTCATCGCCGAAAAGCAACGGATAAAGTTCCCAATTGCTGAAATCCCCTTGCGTGCCGTTGCTGACGTGGGCAAGTTCACCATCAATGTAGCAGTAGACGTTACCATCAAAATAACTGACGATAACATGCGCCGGCTTCCCGGGCTCAATCTTACCGAAAGATAACTCGCTGCCCGTGGCATTCGTTCCAGTTCGCGGCGTGCGGATCCTCACGATAAAACGGTTACCATCTTGTCCCAAAGTAAAGTTGCGATGGGTAGCGTCGTTTGAGAATGAGATAATTCGTACGGGACCGCTCTGGTCAAGGTTATCCGTCGTAACGAGGCACGCAAGCGTTAATTGGTTGCTCGCCTGACACGCGGCGAGAAGGGTTTCATTCACATCCTTAGTAAGAAACGCCCCGCCGGTCAGATCCATCTGTCCATCTTCACCGATTGTCGCATCGCCGCGAGATTCAATCGCCCCCCTATTTTCAAGCGTGCTATGCCAGAGAAAAACGAGTCCGTCGCGTGAGCCGGGAAATTCTGTATGCGTCCCGATGTCAGCGGGTGTCTCCGGTGATACACGGATTGCAAGGGAGGTCGTTGCTGTGTCCCCCTCCGGATCCATCACTGTGAGCGTTGCAACGTATTGACCGAGACTTTCATAGATATGCGTCGGGTTCGATTCAGTGGATGTTGCGCCGTCTCCAAAACTCCAGTGGTACGACAAGTCACCTGCTGCTGAGAAATTCACTGTGAGTGGAGCACTCCCCTCAAGCACATCGGCAGAAGCTCTCGCCTCCGGACGGAGTTTCTCATCTGGGGCATACGGCGTAAAGCGATAGGCAGAACCGCTATGTGATGAAGCAAATGTATATTCCCCAGGTTGTGCCGTGCCAACTGGGATGATCTTCATGTTCCACGTATCCACGCGATCGACTTTATAAGGCTGCTCTCCGCGTAAGTCCAGTGTTATCGTTTGCGGTTCCGTTGTGTAAGCAAGATAGTATTCTCCGTGTTTCGCGAGGATATACCGTCCCCTGTCATCGCCAATCGGCTCAAGCGTATCAAAGGCTGGCGCGCTGGTTTCCATGAAGTCTTTGAGAAATGCAATCCGAAGCGGACTCTCACCGCGTAACACACCACCTTTTGCCCACCAAAGAAGGTCTTCGCGGTGTTTGTAGGTCTCTCCGTGTCCGACATAGCACCCAGAGACTGTCCCTGCCCAAAAGCGTTGGACCATCTCTTCCGCTGTGATATTTCCCCATCCTTGCGGAACATCGCCTTCGTAGCGACACTCATCATAGATAACAGGCTTTCCGTATTGCGTGCGATAGCGGATGCCCTGCGCCATATTGGAGGTTTGGATACTGGTGTGTGTTACCCACGGTTTACTGTGGTCGTACCAACGCCTGCAGTTGTGAATCCCACGTAACCGCTGATATGGGTCATGATCGCGGATAATCTGGAAGAACCGATCCCAATCCGATTCCACTTTCGCAGGCATGATGTCAAATTCATTTGCAAGGGACCACCAGACGTTTCGGAACGCCGCCAGTCGGGCAACGGCGTAACGGATGTATCGGTCATCGCTCTCGGCATCCATATTCTCAAAATCCCATCGATCGTAGGTATGAAACAGGATAATGTCTGCCTCGATACCGAGATCCAATAGGTTTTGAACATGCTGCTCAAAGTGCTGCCAGAATTCGGGATCGAATCTTGTGAAGTCCCAATCCTTTAGCGGTTTCCCTTCAAACGGGTAGTAGACGGGTTCATTTTTGTTGTAAGCGTAGTCCTTTGGAAAAATGCACATCCGCATCTTATTGAAAGGTGCCTCGGTGAGGGTTTCGAGCGTCTGTTTCTCCATCGCTTCCCCTTGATGTGCCCAGGCGTAACAGGTCGTTCCGAATTGATGGTAGGGTGTGCCATCAGCGTACTGCAAGTAAAAGTCTTTATAGACGCGCACAGGTCCGTGATTCTCTTTAGACGGTTCGACACATGTAAATCGCCCGGTCTTACCGTCGAGTTCGGCGCGGTTGCTTTTCGTCGTGTACGTCCATCCGCCGACTGCGTCGGGCATGAACCGGATTTTGTAAACGCCGTTCCCGTCATAGAATCCATGTGGTTCAAAAGTCCGATCGTTCTGCGAAAATTCCGCTGTTAGTTCCACTTCAGTGAACGGATTTCCTGTATCTGGTCCATTTAAAGTTACTTCAAATATTCCCCAACGTTCAATCATATTCATCTCCGATTTTTGTGCGTTGGCAAGCGAAACTGCGATTGCACAAATCGCTATTGGCAAAATGTACCTTATCACTAAAACTCTCGCTAAATGCCCTGGGTCATTCCGTTGGGGGCTTATGTTTTTCTCTCCACTGCGGGTACTCATTTGTGAGGAGTTTGGCGGCCCAGCCACCGTAGTAGTCGTATCCGCCGCGGCGTTCCTGTCCGATCTCGGATAACGCGTAGCGGACCACCGAATCACGGTCAAGAAAGATGGGACGGTTGCTGCTGATCTCGTAGAAACGCCCCCAGAGCGGTCCCGCGTCCGGATCCGGTACGATCCGCTTATCATCTTGCCCCTCTGCATCGGTGAACTCGTCAAAACGCATCCCGTGGATAGCGACCTCCCTGAACCACCCAACAGCTCCTTCGACAGCGGCGATGATCTCTGGCGTAGGTTCTTTGACTGACATCAGGAAACGGACGACACCGACACTTTCGGCACCTGAGATGGATGGCGGCTCATAGGAGCGCGCCCACGCAGGCGCAAGCGTTTTCTCGTCATGCTGTGCACACCAAGCAGTGAGTTTATCGCCCTGTTTGATCTGCGTGCGCAAGATACAGTCGATGCCCTTGGTTACAGCATCTTTCGCCTGAGTGCGGTACGCCGTTTCCAAGAACTCATAGTCTGAGGATTCAGAAACATCTCGGAGAAGTTCGAGAATGCGGACCATAACATTGTCATTGAACGTGATGCGGCGATGGTAGCGTTTGCTTAGCGGATAATACTGCGGCCATCCGCCAGTCGGGTATTGCGCTTCAAAGATATGGGAAAGACCTTTGAGAAATGCTTGTTGGTAGCGCGACTCGTTTGTCGCACGAAACGCACGAGCCAGAAACCGTAGTTCGCCGATGGTGGCACTGTTGTCGAACGTCCCGCGCAGATCGTCCATTTTACCATCAAACGGCTCAGATGCCGTGTCTCGACCTTTGGGCCAATTGCCGTGCGGTGTCTGCCAGGTGAGAACATTGTCGGCAATCCGGCGACCTTCCTCGCTCTGAAACCATTCGGTGGATTGCTTCGCGTATCGGGAAGGTACGGTTGCATTGGAAGATGACAGAAACAAAAGGCATAAAATACAGGTGACAGTGAGTTGTAACTTCATGAAGGTCTCCTTATCGTTAGCATACTGGGTGATTCATAAAACACCAACGCGCAATAATGCACGTCGCATTTGGGTGAGCACGCCGCAGAATTGCGCGACTACAAACTGGAATTATACAGACGTGCTTTTTAGGTTATCTCTTCGGCGGTTTAATCATCAGGTCTTCAATAATATGGACAAACTCACTATCCGACAAGTTCGGATCCAGATAAGACCGAAAACCGGGCTGCATCTCCCATTCATACCCATTCGACAATCTACCTTTACCCTCTGTAATCTCAGTGAAATAGTCACTAACACCACGAACACCATATAAGACCGCCAGCTGATCCCAACTGGAACGCCCTTTATACTGCCCTTTGAACCGCCGATAATACGCTTCCCGCACAGGATTTTCAGCAGGTGCCTTCGCAAGTTTCGCGCCGGTCTGGATAGACTCTCCATAATGGCTAATAACAAGCCGTGTGGGCCAATCTCGGATAACATATTCCGACTTATCAATCAGATCGTGGCGAACCGTATTGTACGGGTCGTCGGTAAGTAATGCCATTACCACGAGTTCTGTGACTTTCTGAGAAATAAGATCGGAATCCGCTTTCAGGAGATCGTAAAGATTGTTAAGAAACCCAACGCTGATAATTGTCACCGAGTTATCGGGTTGTTCGCGAAGCACTTGTAGATAAAGTTCCACTGAACTGGGGGACGGAATGGTTGGGAGATGGTGTGGGAAATTCGCGAGGCTTTCCAGATAACTTGATTCATCAGGATCGGCGAGATCCCCCTTATAGATGCCAATCGGAATGTCACCCCGGTTGTACCATGTATTTATCGCACAAATGGCACTGGCACCGCTCGGATGCACTTCATTGAAACTGATTGCGAGGATTTCAGCCTCTCCGGTATCTGCTAAAGCGTGTAACACAGCAAGCGCGCCGACATCATCTACATCGGTAGACATATCCGTTTCAAATATTATCTTTTTCGGGTGCATTTTCTCGGTATCCTCTGCTATGGAATTGATGGGTATCATTATCAGAATAATCGCAATGCTAATCAACCCTGTACCCCCAATAATCAAAACTCGCATGAATATCTCCAATCCGTTTCCAAGGTAAAAATTTCCTTCACCGCTAAGTATATTTGAAAAATTGAGGGATGTCAAGGACTTCTGAAACACCAAATTTTTGAACAAAACTGTTCAGAAACTGGACACTCAAAACACGTTGTTGCATAATATTCAGTGAAAACGCGCTTTCAAAGGTGTTTTGTGCTAGAATTGTCATGGCATGAAAATTGCTCAAATATTTGATATAATGCGAATCAACCGGGAGAGCCTTCCTCCTTGGAAGTATATGGAGCGATGCAATAGGCTTTCCTATATCTCAATTGCTGCATCGCTCCCTCTATCAATCCGAAAATTGTCTTTAGAACTTGCAAAATCATTGGGAAGTGCTAAAATGTTATTTGGCAAAAAGAAATTGGTGGCGAGGATAGGAGAAATAAATGCGTATTGTTATAATTGTTACATCTCTGCTAGTACTGCTCAGTGGTTGTGGTGTGAAATCCGTACAACAACCCGCGCCTGTAGAGGCGAAAATCGTTAGAAAAGCCGATTGGGAGGTAGAATTCAGAGATGTTTTTTTTCTCGATGCAAAACACGGTTGGGTCATCGGCGAGAAAGGAACGATCCTTTACACAGAAGACGGCGGCAAAAATTGGAAAACACAAAACAGCAATACCGAAGCGCGTCTGAACAAGATGCAATTCCTTAACAAAAATCAGGGCTGGATCGTTGGAAACGAAGGCACTTTTTTACAGACTGAAAACGGCGGAAAAAACTGGCAGAAGCAGGTTGTTACGGACAGCAGCCTTATCAGTCTCCATTTCTTGGACGCGATGCGGGGGTGGATCACTGGAGAAGGCGGGGCACTCTATTACACCGAAAACGGCGCAAAAACGTGGAAGTTCCGTTCCAGCGGTGTCGGCGAAGCACTTCTCGGTGTCTATTTTGTCAATGAAAACGAAGGTTGGTTGATTGCACAACTCGGCACAACATTACACACGGCAGACAGTGGAAAAACATGGGATATTGAACCTGTAGCCCCTGAGCATAGCCTACTCAACATATACTTTAACAGCGACCAGAAAACAGGCTGGGCTGTTGGAATTGGGGCGACCGTTCTCTCAACAACCGATGGCGGAAAAACGTGGACCCGTGGGGAACCCGGCATCGAGGACACACACGCCATTTATGATCTCTGCTTTATCGATACAAAAAGAGGTTGGTTGGCAGCACAAACCGGTGAAGTGCTGCACACACAAGACGGTGGTCAGACATGGACAGTACAGCAGACTGGCACACGTAGCGATTTGATGGCTGTGCATTCGCCTGACGCTAAACACGTCTGGGCGGTTGGCAGCCACGGCACGATGCTGCATTCGACTGATGGTGGAAAAACGTGGACGATTGATGCCGAAAGTAGTGCTGAACCTTTAGCAGGTGTAGACATGACAGAAGGCGGACGCGGTTGGGCTGTCGGGCGTCGCGGTGCAATCTTCAGAACCGAGAATGAAGGACGCTCTTGGGAACGACAGGACAGCGGACTCTCCGTCGGTTTAAATAAGGTGACCGCTGTGAACGAGCAAGAGGCATGGGCAATTGGTGATTCGGGCTACATTCTGCATACCAAGGACGGAAAAACGTGGGAGGTGCAAAAAGGATACGATTGGGTTGGACTACACGATGTTCAGTTCCTGAACAGTCAACGCGGTTGGGCTGTTGGCGATATGGGTGGTATCTTCTACACCAACAACGGCGGTGAAAACTGGATCGAACAACGCGGTTATATCTTTGAACTTTTAAAAGGGCTCTGCTTTGTCTCACCGAACGAAGGGTGGACGATCGGTTGGCCCGGCAAAATCCTCCGCACTGTCGATGGCGGAAAAACTTGGCAACCGCAGGAAAGCGGAACATTTAACGAACTCTACTCCGTTTATTTCATAGATGCCGAGCTCGGTTGGGTTTCCGGTCAGTACGGACTCATCCTTCACACCAACAACGGTGGGAAAACGTGGGAAACGCAATATACCCGCACACAGGCAAATTTGAATAAAGTTTTTTTTGCTTCTCCCACGGTAGGAATAGCGGTTGGCGACGAAGGCACGCTCCTACTCACACGCGATGGCGGTAAGACATGGATACGGGAAGACAGCGGAACGGACAAAAAACTTAGCGACATCAGCGTCACAGAGGACAAAATATTTGCTGTTGGTGAAGACGGTATCGCTGTCGCTTATACGATTCCATCAATATCAAAATATACACCACGCAAGCGATCCTTTGAGGAGATCGAAACTGAGCTGCCGACGGTAGATGCGGGATGGAACATCTTACGCAACGACGGTCCCTTCCGAATAATGGGCGGGGATTCCGGCGTGAAATCAGCGGATATTTCCTTCATCAACCCTATTGAAGGATGGGCGGTCGGTAATTCCAGCGCGATGCTCCACACCTTAGACGGTGGCAATACTTGGAAGCGTGTTGAATCTCCTGTAGATACACCGCTAATTGCCGTTCACTTTGTTTCGTCAGAGATCGGTTGGGTGCTAACCCAAGATGCGAGTTTCTTATCCACGACCGATGGTGGCAAAACATGGCAGATTCTAAACGAAACCACGAAACCAGTGATACGTATCTACGACGATGAACGTCGTCCTATAGAAGAGCCGTGTGAACTTTACACCGTCCATTTTCAAGGCTTCGGTGAAGGGTGGGCTGCGGGTAAAGAAGGTATTGTTCTACATAATAAAGACGGAAACACAATCTGGAGACACCAAAAAAACGACACCTCGGCATCCTACCGCGACATCCAGATGGTAGAAGAGCATTACGGTTGGGCTGTCGGTTCGTGGGGAAAGGTTCTCTGGACCAACGACCAAGGAGACACATGGCATCTTCAGACGACCCACACAGGATATGACCTGCACGGGGTCTCTTTCTTAAACCGCATAGAAGGCTGGACGGTCGGGAGAGACGGCATCGTTCTTCGTACGTCAGACGGTGGGCTGGCATGGTCGGCAGTCAACACGGGGATAAGCACACATCTTTATGATGTTACTTTCATCAGCAAAATGGAAGGCTGGATTGTCGGAGAAGGTGGACTCATCTTGCATACCAAAGATCGTGGGGCAACGTGGGTAATCGAAAAATCCGGTACCAGTGAAGATTTATATCACGTTGCGTATGTTGAGGGAGTTGGCATAGTTGTGCTGGGCGGACACGGCACAATTCTAAAGCGAACATTAGAGCCGCAATCTTAAATTCAATCGGGAGCAATTTTATTGATGAGACAAATATTATTTTTTTTAGTTCTACTATTTCATGGTAGTCTCTTGATAATGAATGCCTGGGGTAGCGGGCGGATTTCCTTTACCTCCGATAGGACAGGCAACCTCGACATCTATATCATAAATATAAACGGCAAGAACCTCGTCAACTTAACCAATCATCCATCAGACGACTTCTCGCCGACCTGGTCTCCAGACGGTCAGGCTTTCGCCTATGTCTCAAATCGGGACGGAAATCCAGAGATTTATGTAATGGATATGAATACAAAGGAATCTCGGAGGTTGACAAACCATCGAGCGACTGATGTCAGTCCTGCGTGGTCTCCGAATGGTAAATGGATAGCGTTTGCATCCAACCAAGCGCGCGATCATGCAGCGGACACTGACATCTACATAATGGATGTGAACGGTAAGAAGGTTCAGAGACTCACAAACAAAGGCGGACACAATTCAACGCCTGCTTGGTCCCCTGATGGCGAGTGGATCGCGTTTCGTTCCACACAGGACGGCATCGGCGGCATCCATGTCATGAACGCTGATGGTGAAAAACAACGGGCACTCACACAGGTTTCCGCGACAAGTCCGGCTTGGACTTCCAACGGAAAACAGATCTATTTTTCTACAGAAAATCTTGGCGGTGTGAAAGTGCCAACACTGTTCGCAGTGGATGTTGACGGAGAAAATCCGAAAAAATTGACGGACGCTGAACACGCTTCTGAAGAACCCGCTGGATCGCCCGACGGACAGTGGATCGCCTATGTATCGGTTCAAGACGGGAGCAAAGACATCTATCTAATTCGTGCCGCCGGTGGTGCTCTCCGAAAATTGACACAAGATCCCGGACTGGAATTTACTCCTGCATGGGTGCCATCGGCGTTCAGTGTTTTACCGAGCGCGAACACACGGACAATCTTCTGGGGAACACTCAAGCAAACCCTAAAGAAAAAATAAGAGAAGCCATAAGATGGCGAATTATGAAAATATGTTAGTATCTTGTAGGGGGTTTTTGCTTGGGGTTTTTGCTTGGGTGTTTCTGCGGATTTTCGATAGCCTTTGTGGCTGCCCACAAACTTGCTCACAATGTATAGGTAATTCTAATATTTACCATAAATACCCTATAGAATTCAAGATGTAGACTGGATTTCCCACCGCAGTACCTTCCTTAACTTTGAACAAAACTGTCCAGAAATTGAACACTAAAAACCCTCCATCAGGTAGAATTGTGTGAATTTGGCTCTCAAAGGCACTTTCTCACCTAAATCGCCTTTGGCATGAAAATTGCTCACATATATTAACACTGCGAACCAACTGGGAGAGCCTTCCTCCTTGGAAAAATATGGAGCGATGCATTAGGCTTTCCTATATCTCAATTGCTTGCATCGCTCCCTCCATTTGCACATTCACAGTATTTTTTCAGGACCTTCGCGCACAAACTCGGTATTTCTAAATGGTACGCATTGAGGAGATAAAAATGAAACGAAAATTGACTTATACAGAGATACGGACTATAGCGATATTTGTGTGCTTCCTGCTTGCGTTCCCTCTTTGTGTATCGGCATTTGATACGACACATATTGCCTTCACTTCTCCGAGAGAGGGAAACAATGAGATTTACATCATGGATACAAACGAGAAAAATCTTCAGAATCTCACAAACCACCCCGCATGGGATTGGCAACCCGCATTCTCACCCGACGGACAGTGGATGGCTTTTGTTTCTGATCGGAGTGGCACGAACAGAATTTATCTGATGAATAGAAATAAGGCAGAACTCCGCCCCCTAACGACCCATCTGGCATCAATATCAGATTTTGATCCCGATTGGTCGCCCGATGGACAGTGGATCGCCTTTACGTCCAAGCACCCCGGCGTTCCAATGTCTACGAAGCACATTTACAAAATCAATGTCAACACCGGAGACCTGCAGCAACTGACAGACACCGGATACAATCGGTTTCCGAAGTGGTCGCCGGATGGAGATCGAATTCTTTTCTACTCTGCCAGAGAAGAAGGAAAAGATCTCTTTCTGATGAAGTCCAATGGAAAAAGTACCAGACGCGTTAGAGAAAGGAGGTTCGGGGGAGGCGAGCCGGCCTGGTCGCCCGATGGAAAACAGATTGCTTATGAAATGACCGATCTTGCGGGAGTTGGCATTTACATCATGACAGATGACGGACAAAACAATCGGAGAATCACACTGGAAAATACATGGGGTGGCGTTCCCGCGTGGTCTCCGAATGGGCAGTGGATCGCCTATGAGTTAGAAGTTAAAAGTCCGTGGGGCAACCTAAATCGAGATTCAAATATCCATCTTATCAGTCCTGATGGCATCGAAACGCGGCAATTAACAAAGCACCCCGCAAGAGATCGTTATCCTGCGTGGGTACCGGAGAACTTTCTCTCTGTGTCTCCAGCAACGAACGCACATACAACCGTATGGGGCAAACTGAAGCAGTCTGGGCGCGATTAAATTAAGGCTGACATCACCTATTTTACATGAGATCAGGAGATTAAAAATGATATACCGACACATCCTCACATCTTTTTTTCTAATTACACTAATTCCACTGAGTGCCAAAGCACTACCGCCTCCTTCACCAGCGGGAGGTGGCATGTTAAGATTGGACGAAACACACGATTTTGTCGCTACCGCGAACGCATAGTTCCCTGATGAACAATTCAAAGGATTGACCGCTGAAGCATGGATTTATTATGAAGAGTTGCCCGCCCCCGGCAGTTTCTGGTCAATCATTGGTCAGGAAGGACGTTTCAATTTGGTTATTCACGGCAGTAATGCTCCATTGGGCGCATGGGGATATGCCGAGGGAGCAGCGGGGTCATTGACGACTGGAGGCTTCGATTTACCTGTAAAGGAATGGATACACGTCACAGCCATTTACGATGCATCAGCCGGGATGGGGTTTAACGGCAAGGGCTGTTACAAAATTTTCCCAATCCTTTCAACCCGGAAACTTGGATTCCGTTCCGA
>CAZGAW010000005.1:0-70137 GCA_964523645.1 uncultured bacterium
AAACATTACCGTATAATCTATACTTTCAATAGGCAAACGAGAGAAATTAGCGTTTCCCGAATTGGACACCGTAGCAAAATTTATTAGATTTATGGAACCTACACAAATGTTCTAAAAATGTTCGCTGCTCCTACCACACATTTGGCGGTGTGTTTTTCTTTGATTAACGATGCCCAGTAAAGGAAATCAATTTGGATTATGCCTCAATAATGATGGCTACGCTGCTTCTCTTGAAACTGGAAAATTATATCGCGTAATCTCTGACGACGAAGTTAAGCTCAAGGCTATCTGCGCGTTATAGATGAAAGCGGTGAAGAATACGCCTATGCAGCCAGCCGTTTTTATCTGCTTCATCTGCCCACTGCTGTTGAAAAGGCATTGTTGTCAGCCTCCCAAGGATAAAAACTACTTTTTTCTGTGTTTGTCAGTACACCTGCGGTATTCGCGGCGGTCTCTCATCTACGGGGGCTTCTTCTTTGCTTATCACCTCTACGAAATGATAGGCATACCGTCCGACATCCTGGATATCTGTCCCTCTATCTTCAAGTCTGACTTTTAGCGTATAGATATACCCCGGCTCAAAGTCAAATCCTTGTATGCTTTCGTAGAAAAACTCCCATTTCTTGCTCTCCTCATTGAATTCAAGATAACATTCTTGCTCAATGAAGCCTTGGCAGGTTTTGGTATAGGGACCTATGGTGATGATCTCTATATTTTCCTTGTTTGGTGTGATGAGGGAACCTGTGCGGTCACACCCGATAGTGAGAATAAGGAGGATTAATGTAATTGGAAATGAGTGTTTTGTGGGGAATGGCATAATTTTCTTCAGAAATTGAAGTACGTGGAGTAACTATGAAACTTGAAACTATGGCCCACCTAACTACGATAATAGGGGTACCCATAGCAATAATAGTACCAATCGCAATAGCTATTGCCCCTTGGATGCAGAAAAAACTGAAAGTTTGGTGGAACAAAACACGTGACCGAACTGAATTTACTTTGGGGTATAAAACCAAATTAGGGCGAAGTGAAACACGTTCCTCTGAATACACAATCGGTTACGTATTCGTAAGTTACAAGATGAGCTATGGAAGGAGATTCATTCATTGGAAGTATGATTTTTTATATTCCTTTTACAAAAGAATAGGTAAACTACGTAAATTTGAGAATATAGCGCACCAAGGATCCATAAACACTTTGATAAAGTCCAATATGGAGAGGTTGAACACAGGAGATGGCAGTGTCTCATATATCTACCGAGAGGCTGAGACCCTTGCATTCTACCCTATATAGAACCAAAGATAAAAACATATTTCAAACGTTACGAGACCGGGAAACAAAATCAATACGATATCCGAAACGGGAACAAATGGCTGACATGTGAGGAGTTAGCAGAAGGTGAATGGCTAGGGATTGCTCGTGAGAATGCAAAACACAATCAAGATCCTTTAATGCCCGAACGCAAAAAGATAAAAAGATTTCTTGAAAAAGGTATCAAAAAGCAATTTGAGACCTATAAGATAGGAGACACTGTTTGCATCAGAAGATGAACTGGGCGTTAGAAAATCTCTAAAGCTTAACATTTCGTCTTTTAATATCGTAAACATGATTTTAGAATTCTTTAGGATGAAAGGGGTTGTAAATATCCGCGCAGTAAACTTCTAATTCTTCTGTTTCGCTTACTCGTCATTTGCTTTATCAACCCTACCTTGTTAGTTTCTCTAACTCCTGTCTTAATTGGAGCTCTCTATTGTAACTTTGAATCACATCCTCAATGGCGGATTTGAGTTCTTCGTTTCCTGACTGTTTCGCTAATTTCAAGGCTGTATGGTAATCCTGCATTGCTTCCCAATCCTGTCCTAACTTTGATTTCGCTCTTGCCCGCCCTGTGTAGGCAAAGGGATCATCAGATTTTAGTTGGATAGCAGTATTATAATCTGAAATAGCAGATGCATACTGTTCAAGGGTTAACTTCACATCCCCGCGATTGCGGTAAGCGAATGCATAATCGGGCTTGAGGCTGATTGCGGTGTCAAAATCTGAAATGGCGGCAAAATGTTGTCCAAGGTGTTCCTTTGCAAAGCCGCGTTTGCGGTAGGCATAAGCATAATCCGATTTAAGTTTTATTGCGGTGTTATAATCTGAAATAGCAGCAACGTATTGATCTAGGTACAGTTTCGCATCCGCTCGACTTGTATAAGTATACGCATAATCGGGCTTAAGTCTTATTGCGATGTCAAAATCCGAGATGGCGGCAAAGTGCTGATCCAAGATTACCTTCGCATTTCCACGATTGATGTACGCGTCTGCATTATCCGGATTGAGCTGTATTGCGATGTCATAATCAGCGATAGCATCAAAGTATTTTCTGAGTTTGCTTTTTGCATCTCCCCGAAGAACATAGACATTGGAAGCAATGAAACTAATTGAGATGAGTCGTATAGCTGTATCATAATCAGCGATAGCATCAAAGTATTTTCCTAAGTTTGCCTTTACTTCTCCTCGCTCAATATAGGGAAAAACATCATTAGGGTCAAGTCGTATAGTTATGTCATAATCGCTTATAGCGGCAGAGTATTGCCCCAGGTTGGCTTTTGCCTTTCCCCTCTTCTCATAAACAATGACATAATCAGGTTTTAGTTGTATTGCCTTGTCAAAGTCCGTTATAGCATCAAAGTATTGTCCCATGTCAGCCTTCACATCTCCCCGAAGATAATAGGCAGGGGCATAATCAGGTTTGAGCCGAATTGCCATTTCATAATCGGATATAGCATCAAAGTGTTGTCCGAGACGATTCTTTGCATATCCCCGGAAGTGGTATGCTTTGACATAATCGGATTTCAGTTGTATTGCCTTGTCATAATCGCTTATGGCGGCACGGTATTGCCCTAGGAATATCTTCGCGCGTCCCCGATTATAGTAGGCTGCAGCATTAGGATCAAGCCGAATTGACCGAGTATAATCATTTATAGCCCCTTCATAATCGTACAATATAAACTTGGTATTACCCCAATTGAAGTATGTCTCCGCAGATATAGAGTGATTATTTTGAGACAAGGGTTTTGCTACGCCAGATTGAGCAAGAAGTATTTTAAGATAACGCGACGGAATGGCAAAATTGAGATTCTGTGCGTCAAGGTCTCGGTGAGCAGCGACAGAAACGCCGATGACTTCGCCTTTGCTGTTTAGCACAGGGCCACCACTGCTCCCCGGTGAAATTGGAGCCGTCATCTGGAAACGTTCTTTGGTATATTTGTCTCGGCGGCTGCTGATAATACCATCCGAAAATGTGCCTTCCAAACCTTTCGGGTTACCCGCGACGTAAACCGTATCTCCAATTTTGACAGCATCACTTTTGCCAAGCAGCAGGGGTTTAATCCCATACGCGGAGACCTTTAAGAGCACAAGATCGTTGTCCTCGTCGGTTGCGGTAAAACCTTCAATTTTATAGGCGGTATATTTACCGACCAACTTTGCGGTGCCGCTGGATGCCCCTGCAATTACATGATAATTGGTGGCAATGAGGTTGGATTTGACAAAGAAGCCGCTGCCAAAACCAAGGGTTTTGCCGTTGCTATCCTGCATCTCTAAATAGACGGTGGCGGCTAATGCTTTTTCAGCAATCTCTGGAACGGTTTGAGCAGTAGTACTATTTGTTACGCAAAACAAGAGTACTGTAAATGTCACTATAAAGAGATGCCATAGTGGTTTGTTCTGATCCTTCATTGGAAAATTCCTTACGCGGTTAACATTGCTGCAATGTCTTCGGGCAAGTCAATATTGTTCTGCTGTTCAAAATCTGCAATGCTTTCGTAGGTATTATGGAACTTAGAAACAATATCTGCTTTCAGGATTTTGGCAACAGTCAGATTTAATTTTGCCTCCTGCCAATTTTGCCTCTGCATCCAAACAAGTCCAAGATTATAATATGCTTCGGCATCGTCAGAGTTTAATTCTATCGCCTTCTCGTAGTCTTCCATAGCCAGATTGAAATCCCCTTTTTTCTGATAAGCTTTGGCGCGGATAATATAGGCATCAGCATTGTCCGGTTTCAATTCTATCGCCTTCTTATAGTTTTCTAGGACACGGCCAAAATCATCTTCCGCAAGATAAGCATCCCCCCGAGTGATATAAGCATCAAAATCGTCAGGATCTAATGTTATTACTACATCATAGTCTTTGATAGCTTCACCAATTTCACCTTTGACAAGGTAAGCATTGCCTCGATTATAATAGGCTTTGGCAAAATCTGGATCAAGTTCTATGGCTTTGTTCCAGTCTTCAATAGCCTTGTCAATACTGCCTTCATCAAAGTAAACACTGCCACGATTATTATAAAGCAGTGCATCATCAGGGGTGTATTCTATCGCCTTGTTGTAGTCTTCAATAGCCTTGTCAACATCCCCTTTGTCATAGTAGGCATTGCCTCGATTGTTATAGCCTTGGGGAATATCTGGTTTCAATCGTATGGCTCTCGTGTAATGCATGACAGCTTTTTCATATGCGGCTTGTTTTTCTTCAGATGCCTCCACCTCATTCCCTTTTAAGTGATAAGTAAGCCCTCTATGAAACTCCAAGTAAGCATTTTCATGGAAACGCTGATTTGTAATAAATCCGTGTAAATCATTGTAGATAGTTTCCGTAGAAATGTCGTGGTACTTTTGTAGGTAAGCTAGCGTAGGCAATTTAAGGTATGCAGGAATCGTGATGATGTCTACATCTTCGGGGGCAAGAAATCCATTGGGATGTTGTACAAATACACTTTTCTGGGCGATGACGCGATGTCGCGGGTTACGAGGACGCAAAATCAAGTCTTGCCATTCATCAGTTTTTTGAAAGAGAATCAGTCTCCCATCTTTAGTAAGTGAATCTGAGTTATCACAGGCAAAGAAAAGAGCAATGAGGTAATCTGTCGTAAAGTCAATTAGATTAGTTTTACCACCGTGATGTTGAAGTTGTGTTAGAATTTCAATAGGATCTTCTGTTTCGTGGCTATAAGTTTTCGCCTCTGCCAGAATTTCTTCTTGGACGACTTTTATGTTAAACTCATCTGCCTCAATTCGAGCGTATTGGCGATAGAGACTTGAAGAAATTTTTCCATAATATGGAAAATCCTCATGATGTTCAGGTTCACCACGATAGATGTAATCACCATCTGCTGACCTGTTCTCTATGTCATAGATAATATCTTTTACACGGTCTAGTGGGTCAGGTGATGTATCGGATTCGTTAGACATATTTAATCGCTTTGTTGTTCGCTTAAGAGTCATGAAAAAATACTATGTAGACAGTGCCCTTAGAAGTCGGACGCTAAACCTCATGGACACTGCTACAACATCGCATTAGGTCGGTTAACAAAAACAACTATGGCAAGACTTTGCTTATTTAGTTTTTCCCTTTCGTTTAATAGTCTCAACTATTGTGGTACTTTTGCGCCGCTTAGCTTCCTTAACCGGTATGAATCTACCTGTTTTTGCATCACGACCAACTTGGGTAGTCACAGCTCTTTTACGTGCCATTTAGATTTACCTCCTCTTTACTAAAAAACTCGCTTTATCAACAGAACAGATTATCATGTAAGTTATGGAAAATTGAACCTCTTTATAAACAAATGATAACATATTCTATAAGCAGAGGTCAATTATATTTCATAAATGCTTAGAACCATATATTTCATATGCGATGGGCTGCCGGAAATCCAATACGCAAACAGTAGATGACAGCCTCCGGGTGCTTTTCAAGGAGGCGCATTGAAGATACCACCTCATCAGCGTCAATCTCATAGTCCCCTGTTTCTATGTCAATGGTCAGAAATTTGCCTTTGTGTTGTGATTCAACTTTTTCACGGAGTTGATGAGAATATATTTCTTCGCCGCGGGCGGCGATAGTCCTGTGGGGATAATCGGAATATGGCATTGTGATGCTCTTGTTAGTCAAGTTCTCTTTCTGAGGTGCGGTTGGAAACCGCACCTACCAGAGTTGGGGAAATTGATTACGCAGACAAGAAATTCCGAATGACGTAATCCAGAATACCACCGTGTTTGTAGTAGTCTACCTCCACAGGGGAATCAATTCTGATTAACAACTCCGTCGTCTGCGTCTCGCCGTTGGTTCGGACGATTTTCAGTGTTGCCATCTGTCCGGGCTGGAGATCTTCGGCAAAGCCTGTGATGCTGATAATCTCGCTGCCGTCAAGGTTGAGCGTTTGGACATTCTCACCCGGTTTGAATTGCAAAGGTAAGACCCCCATGCCAATGAGGTTACTACGATGGATACGCTCAAAACTCTCTACAACAACGGCTTTGACACCGAGGAGTTTAGGTCCCTTTGCTGCCCAATCACGTGAGCTGCCCATGCCGTAGTCCTGTCCAGCAAAAATCACGGTTGGGACCTCGTTTGCACTGTAGTGGAGTGCCGCTTCGTAAATAGTCGTTTGTGTGCCTTCGGGATACTGAAGTGTATAGCCACCCTCGACATCCGGTGTCATCAAGTTTCGGACACGCCGATTCGCGAAGGTGCCGCGACTCATCACTTGATCGTTACCGCGTCTGGAACCGTAGGTATTGAAATCTCGTGTTTCAACACCGCGTTCTTGCAAGTATTCTCCGGCGGGACTCGCTGCAGCGATTGCACCCGCTGGGGAGATATGATCAGTGGTGACAGAATCACCGAAGATACCGAGGATCCGGGCATCGACGACATCTGAAATCGGAGCAGGCTCGCGTGCAAACCCTTCAAAGAACGGCGGATGCTGGACATAAGTGCTTCTCTCATTCCACGGATAAAGGACACCTGTTGCGCCTGCAAGTTCTTCCCATTCCGGTGCTTGATTACCGATTGACTCATACATCTCTCGGAACGTTCGACGATCGACTGCAGCACCAATCATATCAGCGATTTCCTGACGGGTGGGCCAGATATCCTTCAGATAAACAGCCTCTCCCGTATCGTTGTGACCAAGCGGTTCAGTCGTGAAGTCGATGTCAATCCGTCCGGCAACACCGTATGCGACAACGAGGGGTGGAGACATGAGGAAATTCGCTTTTATCTCTGGATGTACACGCGCCTCGAAATTCCGGTTGCCACTCAGAACACTGGCAGTGACGAGGTTCCCCGCATCAATCGCATCTTGAACGACATCGTTGAGCGGTCCACTGTTGCCGATACAGGTTGTACATCCGTAACCGACGACGTTATATCCAAGTGCTTCCAAATAGGGCAATAAACCGGTATTCTGTAAGTATTCGGTGACGACGCGTGAACCCGGGGCTAAACTCGTCTTAACATGATCAGGAACGCGTAATCCTTTTTCCACAGCCTTTTTAGCGAGCAATCCCGCACCGATCATCACTGAAGGGTTACTTGTGTTCGTGCAACTGGTGATTGCTGAGATGACAACCGATCCGTGGGTTATGCCGTTCCCATCACCCGTGTCTTCTGTTACACCAAATCCATCTTCTGATATGGGACGTGCCAGAAGTTCAGTAAAGGTCTCTTTGACATCCGACAAGGCAATACGATCTTGGGGACGTTTCGGACCCGCGACACTCGGTTCAATGTCTGCGAGATCAATTTCAAGGACATCGGAGTATTCAACTTCTCCAAGATGTGGGATACCAAAGATACCCTGTGCTTTGAGATAAGCCTCTACCATGTCAACATGTGTTTCATCGCGTCCAGTGAGACGGAGATATCGCATCGTCTCTGCGTCAGGTGGGAAGAACCCGATGGTCGCACCGTATTCCGGACACATGTTAGAAAGTGTCGCACGATCCGGTAGCGAGAGTGCCTCTACACCTGCCCCGAAGAATTCGACAAACTTATCGACGACCGCAGCGGCTCTGAGTCGTTGCGTCACCGTCAATACCAAATCTGTTGCGGTTACGCCCTCCTGTAATTCGCCTTTCAGGTGAACACCGAGTACTTCAGGGGTCAAAATATAAACAGGTTGCCCTAACATCGCGGCTTCCGCTTCAATACCGCCTACACCCCACCCGACGATACCCAAACCGTTAATCATTGTGGTGTGCGAATCGGTGCCGACAACAGTATCTGGATACGCCAGGGAATCCTCTGTCATAACAACTTTAGCGAGGTATTCCAGATTCACCTGATGCACAATGCCGATAGAAGGTGGAATAATATTGAACTTCTCGAACGCCTGCTGTCCCCATTTGAGGAACTCATAACGTTCTTTATTGCGTTCAAATTCCCGTTGGGTGTTGAATTGAAAAGCGTTCTCTGAGCCGTAAGCATCAACTTGAATGGAGTGATCAATGACCAAATCAACGGGGACGAGCGGTTCTATCATACCCGCATCGCCACCGAGTGCTGCGACAGCGGAGCGCATCGCCGCAATATCAACGACGAGCGGAACACCTGTGAAATCTTGTGCGACCACGCGTGCCGGTTTGAAAGGGATCTCTAAGGCTTTTGGTGAACGCGCATCCCAATTTGCCAAATTCACAATATCATCTTCTGTAATTTGGTGTCCATCGTAATTTCGGAGTAATGATTCGAGTAAGATGCGGAGACTGACGGGCAAAGTGGCTGTTGAGCCGATACCGGCTTCTCCTAAAGCGGGGAGCGAATAGTAGGTACACGCAAACCCATCACCTTCAAGGGTTCGGTGTGTCTTAAATAAATTGTGAGCAGGGTGGGGCATCTGCTAACTCCTTTGTATTGTAAATCTTTTTTATAATTTTACCACAATTGCGTGCTATATTTCAATAGCCGTCAGCCATCAGTCGTCAGCAAGAGGGTTGCCTCGCAGTAAAAGTTCATCATATAGTACGGTGAAAGAATATGTGGACATTTGTAGCGTTATCTTTTAGTTTGTGCGGAGATAGGGCGCAAACTGGAAAGTTCGCGCTACAATAAGCGTGTCCAAGTAATTGTGGACTTCACTATAAACCTATTTATTGATGGCTCATAAGTTTCATAATTTCATCAAGTTGCTGACGAGCATGAACGACAATGACATTCTCAGGATAGTCAGTAATAAGTGTAGTGTAAGTAGCAGCGGCATTGGCGAGATCGGAATTTTGTCGATAAATTTCGGCGATGTTTACGAGGGCTTTAGGAACGATAAGGCTTTCCCGCGCGACGACTTGTTGATATGCCTCAATTGCTTCAACATCTTTCGCTTCCTCGCGATGGATATTACCGATCAGGAGCCACACCGCATCGACGATAGTCGCTTGCGGATAAGTTTCAAGCGTCCGTTCACACTGCTGTAGTGCAGTCACTATCTCGCCATTTAGGTAGAGTTGCACAGCAGCGGCATACACTGTGAGCGGAATTTTGAGGTAATCTGAGTGGTTCTGGATAAGGACAATCCGTTCAAGCGCATCGTTCGTGAGTCGGTCGGATTTTGAGATTCCGATGACTTGGTTGTATTCTTTGAGCGCTTGGTCGAAATCCGCAGAGAAGAAATAGGAATCGCCAATTAGTTTGCGGGAGATGGCTTGGAAGCGGTTGGGACGATTGGCGATCGGTTCAAGAACTTCTCTCGCAAGCGTGTAGCGTTTCAGGAGAACATGGCATTCTGCAAGTCCCAATTGTGCTTCTACCAATTGGGTCGTAAGCAAGCGTTGGCTCAGCAAAAATTGAAAAGTTTTCTGAGCAATCTTCGGTGATCGGATACCGTGTAGTTGCAGCTGCCCAAGCAATAATCTATTTTTCACAGAAGCCTCACCTTTACTCGTCAATTCCTCTAATACCGTAATCGCGTCGTCCCACTGCTCCATTTTTTCATAGAGCACCGCAAGTTTAGAACGCGCATTTCTGATGCGGGTGCGGTCTGTAGAACCAGTTATCAATGCCTTATAGAAATCTACAGCTTGTGGATTTTCGTTGCGCTCTAACACTTCTGCGTATTGCGCTAACGTCATATCAGTGTGCGTCGGATGATTTCGATGGAGTTGTGCAAACGTTTCGAGTGCTTCTGGCACTTTTCCGGCATAGAAAAGAAGTTCACCCAAAGTCATGACAATGTTAGGGTTTCGTGGGTTTCGCGAACTTCGTTTTTCGAGTTCGGCGACGAGTTTATCGCGGATCGGTTTATAATGATCGCCTTCATAAATCTCAAGCATAGCCGTCCAGATCGTTTCGCGCTGATTCCGCGTGAGCCCAACCTGTTGTAAGGCATCAATGTAGACTTCGGCGGCTTGTTCAATTTGACCTCGGATTTTGTACGCAGCCGCCAATTGTGTGTAGAGGTAGCCGTTTTTTGGACGTAATCGTATCGCTTGCTGATACGCTGCGATTGCTTCTGGATACATTTTATGGGATAGATAAATTGCACCGAGTTGCTGATGTCGGTCTGCTTGATTTCCTTCATCTACAACTGTTCTTTCCCATTCGGTCACGGCTTGCGTCGTATTACCCGTCTCGGCATAGAGCGCGCCTAATTTCTTGCGAAGATTTGTATTATTAGGGTCCCGTTCGAGTGCCTTACGGTAGAGCTCGAGTGCCTTCGGATAGGCGTTCTGTTGTTGATAAAGTTCCGCTAATTGTTCCAACAGGGTAGTATCGTCGGGATACTGTCGCATCCGTTCTTGGATTAATTGTTCAGCAGCGGCATAGTGCTGGTTGGTAATATATAGTTGGATGAGGCTATTAACGGCACTCACACGATACGGCGAACTCGGGTAGTTGTCGAGGAAATGCTTGTAACTTTCCATTGCTTCCTCGAATTTACCCTCGGCTTGCTGATACTTTCCTACGAGATAGGCAGCCGTAGCAGCGGCGGTTGTATTGGGGTGTTGATTAAGAATCTGTTTGCACTGTAGGATAGCCTCTCTGAACTGGTAACGTTGCCAGTAGAGGTTGCCTATTCGATGCACAGCCTGTGTCGCGTAAGAACCGTTAGGATTCTCGTCAACAATTTCCTTGTAGACGCGCTGGGCAGCCGGATCTTCGCCCACTCTGGCATAACTCTGTCCTAACATCAACCGGATGGAATCCTTTTGACTCTGCCGAAGTGGTATGTAGGTATCATTACTGCTCGGGATCCCTTTTTCGAGTAATTCTTCATAGGCTTTGATTGCTTCCGCATATCGCCGTTCGTGGTAATGGTCGTGTGCAGCTTCAATCGGGTCTGATATAGGAGCCACTGTTGGCGTTATTGGAGCAACCTCGACTTGGGCAAAGGTGTATGAACTATTTCCAATTGTAATCAAAAAAAATAGGGAGAAGATAGCGGCGAAAATGATTCGTTGTTGCATTGTAGAGTCCATTTTTATCGGGTGTTGTATTTTAGTCTATAAGTTTCTATGCTTTTATCAGGATAGACAAGTATTAATTATCTCTTCAAGTGTTTGCGTTTCCGTCTCTAATTTGAGTCTCTCAACTTTTTCACTGCCGAGTTCACCCTCTAAATCCTTGATAGCGTTATTCACCGCATTTACATAAAACGGCGTTGTTGTGTCTGTTTCTGCGTAGATTGACGCAACCTTAAGAAAGAGGCACAAACTGTATTCAAATTCGCCTTCAGCGTAAGCTAACTGTCCGAATTGATAGAGCGAGTCTGCGATCTCACGAGGGTTTCCGTTCTCTTTGCGGTACTCCAGACTCCCTGTATAGTAGTGCCTTGCTTCCTCGTGTTTACCGTGGCGAAGTGCTACCTTACCCAAACTGTCCATTAGATAAGGAAGCCCCACGTTGGAAGTAGAGAGGTCCCGGGCGAGATGTAGACTTTCTGTATAGTAGCGTTGCGCTTCCTCTCGTAGACCTTGCTGGTTCGCGGTTTTCGCGAGATTATTGAGAGCATAGGCGATACCCAATTTATCTCCAAGTTCACGAGCGAGGCGTAGGCTTTCAGTATAATGCAGTTTCGCTGCTTCAAAATGGCGACGATGATATGCCGTGATTCCCAGATTGTTTAGCACAGTCGCGGTATGCCATTTATCGCCCGATACCTTCGCTATCTCTAAGGCTTCGGTAAAGTGTATATCTGCCTCTTTAAGTTTTTTTTCATACCTTGCGATGATGCCGAGACAATTTAACGCTTTGACGATACCCAGCTGCTGCTCTATCGTTCTGAAAACGTGTAAAGCGTTTTCGCATAATTGCCGAGCAGTTTCACATTCCTGTTGTTCAATATAGAATGTTGCCAGAGCCACCCGAAGTTCCGCTATTGTCAGCTGGACCGACATTTCGTTCGTTTCAGACGTGTCTTCTAATCCTTGATGTTCGCCGAGTCGCTGGTGCAATTCGGCTTCAGCTTGTTTCAGCCATCCCAATCCTTCAGTCCATAACCCGTGTACATAGAAAAATTTCGAGAGGGCGACCGCCAGCTGCCCGAATAGGAGCCATTCATTATTCTCCTGCGCAAGGCCAAAAACAGCACGAAAGTTATCGAGTTCAATCGCCATTTCTGCGCGTGCATCGCTCTGTTCAGGACCCTCTAATTTCCTATCCTGTTCTTGCGCCAATGTAAGATAATAATGTGCATACGCCTCTCTGAATCCAATGGGGGTTTGCTTCTCTCGAAGATACAGTTGTAGGGGAACAGGGAGTCGGTAGCGGGTTCGCGTCGGAGATTCTTCAGTGATGAGTAACGATTTATCGTGTAAATTAAAGATGAGGTCGATTGTTTCTGTATAGGGAGAACCGTGTTCTTCATGAACACAAACTGAACTACAAATAGTTTCTGCAGCTTCCAAGAAGAACCCTCCTGAAAAAAGCGCGAGTTGGCAAAGCAGACGTTGTTCCTCTGGTTCTAAGAGTTCGTATGACCAATCAATTACGGCGTTCAGGGTTTGGTGTCTCGCTGGCACGTCTCTGTCTCTTGTTGAAAGGAGTGTAGACGATTTACTTGATGGAGAGGGGTCAAGTAGGACCTTTAAACGATCAAGGATGTGTTGTGGGATCATCGCACGGACGCGCGCTGCGGTAAGTTCAATTGCAAGGGAGAGCCCATCAACCATACGACAAATCGCCCCAATCGCCCCAGCGTTGTCAGTTGTTAATTGGAAATCCGGCGAGACTGTTTCAGCTCGTGCCAAAAAGAGTTGGACGCTTTCAAATTCGCGAAGCGTTTTGAGGTCTACATCTTCAGATGGAATAGATAGAGGCGGTACCACGAACCGCTGCTCACCTGCGACCTTTAATAGTTCCCGCGATGTAGTTAAACAACGTAACGTTGGACATCTGAGCAACAGGGTCTTGACATCCTCAGTGGCATCCATCAAGTGCTCAAAATTGTCCAGCACCAATAGAAGTGTTTTTCCTAAAAGATATGAAACGACTTGTTCTATGACATCTTGTGCCGATTCCAATGGAAGGTCGAGAGCCTTTGCGATCTCTGTAATGACGTGGGCAGGTTGTCTCAAATCAGCTAACGGAATGAACCATACACCATCGGGATAAGTGTCCAGAAGCTCTGTTGCAACCTGTAGCGCGAGACGCGTTTTACCGATACCTCCAGGTCCCGTCAGTGTTACCAGTCGTGCCTGTCCGTCGGTGAAATACGCCACAATACGGCGGACTTCGGTTTCTCTACCGATAAAACTATTCATAGGTGCTGGTAGGTTATTAGGCAAATTGTTGAGGGTTTTTAGAGGTGGGAACTCGGTTTGTAGTTCAGGAATAAAGGTGCGGTCTGCAGGCGTTCCATGCTGTGATGTGTCTTCTCGTGCTGCCTTGCTGAAGACCTCTTGCCACCGTTTTTCACCGGTGATTTTTAAAATAGAAACCTGCGGCGCGAGAAATTGAAAAATAGCTTCGGGGTGTTGAATATTTTTCAACCGATGTTCACCGAGTGACGCAAAGCTGCCAGGTGGAAATTGCGTTTTAACAAGGGAATGCGTCACAGCCGAAAGTAGGATCTGTCCACCGTGTCCTGCATCCGTAATTCGTTTGGCAAGATTCGCAGGCATCCCGTGATATTCGTCATCTAATAGAATCATATCACCTGTGTGAATACCGATACGAACGCGTAACGTCTCAATGTTTTCATGCCACTGATATGCATCGAGGACTAACTGTATCTCAAGCGCACACATAACAGCGGCACTTGCCGCAGGAAAAGTAAAGAAAAAAGCGTCGCCTTCATTCCCGATCTCTGTGCCACCCCACGCCAAATTTGCTGCCCGCAAAAGCGTGTTATGGGTATTGATAACCTCTGCCATAACCTCATTGCCGTGCGTTTCCCAAAGTAGTGTTGACCCCTCGATATCCGTAAACATCAAGGTGAGAGTGCCGGTTGACAAATATGGTGGCTGTGGATTGTGTGTTGACACAGAATGATCCTTCTTCAAATCCATTGTTCGAGATTTCCCAAAAACTTCCAGTATTAGCGCATGGCGAGGTTTGTGAGCAGTGCCATGCCGTAAACCAGGCAAGCTTCGTCAATATCGAACTGTGGGTGGTGGCACATATTCACGATACCTTTCTCCTCATTCCCCGCACCTACCATCACGAAGCATGCCGGGATCTTCTGTGAATAGTATCCGAAATCCTCACCACCAAGTATCGGAGGCACCGGGAATATGATGTTATCTTCCCCAACCAATCCCTGCGCGGTAGATACCGCTGTGTTGACACAAGGTTCATGGTTATAGGTGACCGGATACCCTTCTTGATAGTCGAATGTATAGGTTGCGTCGTGTGCATCTGCCAATCCCGCGAGAAGGCTCTCTAATTGCCTTCGTACTCGGGTCTGCACCGATTTTTGGAGTGTACGCACCGTGCCACCTATCAGGACTTTAGGCGGAATGACGTTAAGTGCTGCCCCTGTAAGCCCGTTTTGTAAGTTGGCATCGCCGCCGTGGAGTTGTGTAACGCTGATTACTGCTGAATCTAAAGGATCAACATTTCTTGCAATAACAGACTGGAGTGCTGTCACAAATTGCGCGCTAACAACAATTGGATCAACCGTGAGATGCGGAAACGCGGCATGTCCGCCTCTGCCCGTGAGTGTAATTTTAAAAGTATCCGATTGGGCAAGCATTGGACCAACGCATGTAGCGTATTCACCAACGGCATAGAGTGGAAAGACGTGTATTCCGTAGATTTCGTCTACATCTTCTAACGCGCCATCTGCGATCATCGCTGGTGCGCCCCCCGGCGGTGCCTCTTCGCTGGGTTGAAAAATAAATCTGACGTGCGATTTAAGGCTGCTTCGGAGTTCTGAAAGAATTCGAGCTGTACCGATGAGCATCGCTGTGTGTGCATCGTGTCCACATAGGTGTGCTTTCCCGTCAATTTTGGATTTGAAGGGAACATCGGTAAGTTCTTGAATCGGGAGTGCATCCATATCTGCCCGCAATGCAATGCGTTGTGTTGCGCCAGGGACTTCTAAATCTCCAACAACCCCTGTCCTACCGATACCTGTCTTGACCGGAATTCCGAGTGTCTGCAAGGCATCCGCAGCGATACCAGCAGTGCGGTGTACATCAAACCCCAATTCAGGGTACTGATGAATATCGCGTCGAATGGCAACGATGTCGTTGAAATGGCGGTGGCACTGTTCAAAAATCAGGTCTTTCATCTTTAATTATTTTTCCAAATATGCGTATCGCGACTTCGGAGTCGTTCTTACAACAATGGGCAACGTAAAATCAGAACGTTAGCGTTCGCCGCAAGATACTTTGATGTCCGTGTTCATTTTCAAGTCGATAAATGATCGTATAAATTCCTGGCATTGTCTGAAAGACTTCGTGATCCAGTATCGGTCTCAATTCTACCTCTTTTGAACCATCATCTGGGATAATTTTTGTCTCTGTGAAGGGACCATAACATCTTTCACCTAAAGGGTTAAGGACTTTCCATGTCAAGGCAAGTTGTTTCGGACGCGGGGGATTGTTAATATGGACAGTGATTTTATCGTCCACCTGCCCATCTTCCAGGTTGAGCGTCCCTAATTTTGAAAACAATTTGACTGTCAAGGTTAACGGCGGTACATACTCCAAGTATCCCCTACCCGGAATCGCCCGCCATGTGCCGCCTGTTGCGAGGGCAATCTGTCGGATCGGTAAATAATCGATTCCGATGACATCAACACGCACTTGCGCATTTTGTAGCGTTTCAATAACCTCATCTAAACTATAAGGAGACCTTCCATTGTAGTCAGCATCGTGAAAGGCGCCATCGCTTGCGAGCAGGATGAACCGTTGGGCGTTTTTTCGGAATTTGGTCTCTGTTACTGCCGTCATGAGTCCGTCTAAACCCGCTTCTGCGATGTCCCCACCGCCGTCAACGCCTATTTTAAAAAGCCAGTTCTTGAAGGTGCCAAGATCGTCCGTACTGCCATATTTTCTCGTTTTATCTGTGAAAGTCACCAGTCCAAAGGTAGCATCACGCCCTTCCCGTTCAAACGCTTCAAAAAGAAAATCAACATAGGCACGAATGCCTCGGATGTTATCTACCATACTTGCTGTTTCATCAAGCACGAAAATAACATCGACTTTTTCCGTTGTGCTCGCCGTTGCAAGCTCACGGGCAATGTCTTTCATCATATAGACAAAAGCACCACCTATATTGCTACTCCCGGAGGTACTACCGCCGCCCCAAGCGTTGCCCATGCCTGTCGCCCGGAGCGCATCTCCGCGTTCACTACCGTAGTGAATCTTCGGTGCGTCAACTGTCGGTGAGGCACTCTTTACATTTAAGGTGTCGTCAGTGTCTAAGGCGATAGGGTTGGTTTCCCCTTGCGGTTGGACATAGTCGGTTTCTGATGTGGAGGGCAATGTGACTTTGGGCTGATTGAGCGAATTTACCGTTAATCGGCTTTTAGGTGCATAATCCGTTGGTTTCCCTACAACAGGATTCACCTGTGATAAGCCGTCTCCGAGTTGACGCGCACGGCTTGCGTTTTCCTGTTTGCGTGTTTCAAGTTTTGAGACATCTGTTAGGTCTTCAGTCTCGGTTTGCCAAGCTGCACTCAAACCTGCTTTCGGTTTCGGTGGTGGTTTCGGTTTTTCTTTTTCTACGGCGACGGGTGCAGCAGGCTCGACAAATTTCGGTGGTTCAATCGGTTGCGGGGGTCGCTCGACGTGCGTTATTGAGATTTCTAACCCATCATCATGGAACGGTAACACAGGAACTTCCTGCGGAACCATCCACCACATTATTAGTAGCAGGGTGACGTGGATGAAGATTGAGTATATTAGATATAGAGGCGTTCTACTATTTTTCATTACATCAACCTATGGCTTGTCTTCATGGAGCCACGTATTTCGGAAAACTAATATAAACACGCTTCTAAAATGCTAAGTACCTCGTCAAGTACCCAATCGGATGCTCTTTCAAGGAACTGTACCTGACGGCTAACATAATCAACAGATTTAATCTGTTCTACCATAACTACAGATGGAATTCAACCACATCTCCATCGTAAACGACATCATTACGACTGACAGATTGACCATCGTGCCATTCGGGTCCCCATATCCGTGCGAACTTGAATTCAGAAAAATCTTTGTGTAAACCGACGGCAGCGTCAAGCACAGTCGAACCGGTCGGTAGAACAATCGGATCATCACGTTCTACTGTTTTACCGGGTGCCTTCGGATAGACCCGCAAAATATCTAATTCCGTATAGATCGCTTGCGATAGAGTGTCTTTGCCAACACCAGTTTCAGCAGAAGTCGGGTAAATTTGAAATGTTTCGTCGTAGAATTCTTTGAGAATTTCCAATCTCTCTTCAGCACCTACCGCGTCAAGTTGATTGGCAACAAGGAGGTGGCCGTTTTCCGGGGTGTCGCGATCTGCCTCCTCAAGAAACGCTGTTACCATATCAAGATCGTCCAGCAGGTTATCACTTGCGAGACTTACAATTGGTAAGGCGAGATCGGCGTTACGGGTAAGCGTCAAAACTGTTGGTGAAATGAAATCCAGCGAAATAGAAGGCGTATCAATGAGTTGAAATTGGATATTTTCGTAACGTAGCATCCCAACTGTTGGCAGCGTCGTCGTATAGGGTGTCGGTGAAACCTCTGGTTTAGCGTTCGTAAAACTTGCGAGTATTTGAGATTTACCCCCGTTCGGCGGTCCAAGGAGGACTACCTGTCCAGCCCCCTGCTTTGGAATATGTTCACTGTGGGTTCTTTTACTGGATCCCTTGCCCCCTTTTTCTGAAGGTCCCTTTTTGTGTCTGGCGATACGGCGACGAATGTCGGAGACCACCTTTTCTGAACCCTTATGTTTCGGAATGATGCGTAACATCTCCTCTAATAGGCTCAGTCGTTCTTCATCGGTCTTAGCGGCTTCGTGTTGGTGTTTGAGTTTATAGTAGGTCGGCGGTAGATTTGCTGGCATTTTTGTTCACTTCCATCGTCACGTTCACAGGTTCAGGAGGCATTCAATTGTCAGTAATCAGCCATCAGTGGTCAGCAGGATCGCGAATGCAGCTCGCTCCCATAGAAGCACGTCAAGTATTTACAATCGCGGTAGAATCTGTTATAATGTGAAGTAATTATTAAATAGGATATACAATTTTCGTTCTTATGTCAAGGCAATTAAGGCGAAGTTTACAAGCTGCTATAAAAACACCTTTGGTTTTCCTCCTTGCTGTATTTATTCCGTTTCCTATTATAGCGGAAGAAGCCAATCCGTCCTTGAATCGTGGTGATGAACTACTCACCTTAGTACAATCCGATGCGCTTGAAGCACAGGTCATCGCATTGCAGGAAAATTTCGCGCCAGGACGCAGTTTACAACCTTACCGCACCCGTAACGCGCACCATCGCAAGGCGACGGATAACATTGTGCGTTATATTACGAGTCAATTTCGCCGTTCCCCACGTTTGGAAGTCAGCGAGCAAGTGTTCGGAGGCATTAGAAACGTAACGGCGGTCCTACCGGCGCGGTCAACGTCGTCAAGCAATCGCATCTTTATCATTTGTGCGCATTATGATACGCAAGCCGTGCGCGAACCGAATTGGAATCCACTAACGTCCACTGCGCCCGGGGCAAATGATAACGGAACAGGCGTTGCTGCGATGCTGGAAATTGCTTACCTTTTAAGTCGATACGAATATGACCACGAGTTAAGATTTATCGCGCTAGGAGGCGAGGAACTTGGCTCCCTTGGGAGTCGGCATTATGTTCAAGAGGCTTCCGCGACACGGACAAGTAGCAAGGCTGCCCCTGTTGCAGAAAGGATCATCGGTGTTTTTAATCTGGATATGTTGGGTTTCAACTGGAAAAGCGATCTCGTCGAAGTTGTTACCAATAACGATTCCGCTTGGATAAGCCGCGCGCTCATAATTGCGAACACATGGTACAATATCGGTTTGAAAATCCGCCGTACCCAAGACGAATTCGTTGATATTTCTTCTCATAAATCTTTCTGGGATGGCGGTTATGATGCTGTTACTTTAACTGAAAGTTCAACGCCGTGGCGCGATTCTCAAAACTACGACACCAATCTTTTCTATCATACATCCAACGATACCGTAGACAAAGTTAATTTTAGCTTGGTAAGAAAGGTAACACAACTTGTACTCGTTACAGTGGATGATCTCCTGACATCTATGTTCCATCCAATGCGACAGAGACCACAGGTAACATTGGAAGTTCCATTGACCACCGAGGCAGATCAATTGGAAATTAAAGGGACCTTTCAATCAGATTTTCCAATTGATATTATCGTTCATCCGAGCCAAACGGAAGCGGTTCTAGATCGCGAAACACAAACCTACACTGCTACCGTGCCATTACATCCTGGGGAGAACACGCTCCGCGCGACGGTGCGATACCCGCTTGGAGCGGTCTCAGTTGCCAAGTCCGTTATTTTAACGCAGGTGTTTGCTTGGGAAGATGTACTCGTGTTTCCGAACCCAGCACGTTCAGATGGTTTGACGGAATTTCGCGTTGCAGCAAATGTAGATATAACCGAGATGCGGGTAGTTATCTATGATTCGGGTGGCAATCTGATAAAGCGGATTGAAGGGGTCGCTGACAGGTTGGATCAACGGATCTGGCGGACGTGGTGGAATCAACAAACATCCTACGGGTTGGCGGTGTCTCCAGGCATTTATGTCTGTTATATTTCAGTGATTTCAAAAGGTGAGACGTATACGTATCTGGAGAAATTAGCGATTTATCGATAGCGTTAAGTAGGCTTTGACAAATTTTGATGGATTGTGCTAAAATAAACTACACAGAGATGAAGATAGCGAAGGTTTGGAATGGGCTACCCTCTTAATCGTGGAAGCATCCACGATGGCATCCTGATGTGCCATTGGCATCACACTGTATGCCGAGAACATTGGCTAAGGGAGACAATTTGATGAGAAAAAGTATAAATTTCTACGTTGTCCTGCTATTTATTGTAGTACTGGTTTCTTCTTGCGCCCAATCAATTGACCAGCAGAGCGATTTGGAACTGTTGACTTCTATTGAAAATGCATTTGTGAATGTCGTGGCTCAAAGTAAGCCTGCTATCGTTGGAATCCGTGTCAACGGTATGGGAGGCTCTCAATCTGAAAATCGTGTTGGTTCAGGGTTTGTTTTTCGTAAAGACGGTTATATTTTAACAAACCACCA
The DNA here is from genome assembly GCA_964523645.1 of uncultured bacterium. Classification (GTDB taxonomy): domain Bacteria; phylum Poribacteria; class WGA-4E; order WGA-4E; family WGA-3G; genus WGA-3G. The sequence goes on from CAZGAW010000005.1 coordinate 20,497, forward strand.
CGTTGTTCGCGATGCGAGACGCATTAGAGTAACGTTGTTAGATGGTAGTGGGTTGGACGCAGAACTCGTCGGTACGGATCAAAACACGGATGTCGCGGTTCTCAAAATTGAACAGGATGCGGCACTTCCTGTGCTTCCATTAGCGGATTCTTCTACAGTTCGGGTCGGGCAATTTGCCATTGCTATCGGTAATCCCTTTGGACTTGATTACACCGTAACAACGGGTATTGTGAGCGGTAAGGGGCGTTCGATTTTCGGAGGATTTAGTTTTATTCGATACCAAGACTTTATTCAAACAGATGCTTGGATTAATACCGGTAGCAGTGGAGGTCCCTTGCTGAATATTCACGGCGAGGTAATCGGTATCAATGCATTAATTCGGCGACTTGATGAAAATGAAAACACACCCGCTCCAGCGATGGCAGGAGCAGGGTTCGCTATTCCGATTAATCTCGTTAAGACCATTGGAGATCAACTCATTGCAAATGGACGCGTCATCCGAGGTTTCCTTGGAATTGAGATGCGGGAAGCCGAAAGGGGTATCCGTGTCAGACGTGTTGGTGCGGATACGCCAGCACATATCGGCGGTTTACAGCGCAACGATATTATTTTTGAATACAATGGCACGCCGGTAAAAAAACTTGTTGACCTCCAATTGCTTGTCGCGGGCTCACAGGTCGGTGAGCGATCTGTTATTAAGGTCTTAAGACGTGGACATGAGAGAACACTCAATGTGACCATCGGTGAAATGCCACCCGAATTGCTGGGACAATCTGTTGAAATTAAGTCCGCAGCTTGGGAAATCCTCGGTTTATCGGTTCGGAAGCTAAGATCAGGCGATTTTGAAAGATATACTTACCTAACTGATGAAGATCGCGGTGTTATCGTTGACAGAGTTAAGGTGGAAGCCCCCGGATACGAGGCAAAAATTCCACGCGGTGCCCTCATCATCTCAGTCAACGGACAAAATGTCACCAGCACAGAAGAATTTGAAGCACTCCTCCAAAAGCAACAAGAACTTGAACAACTTATCCTTGATGTTAAAAGTAGCCACGGTACAGAAAAGATAACTGTAAAGCTGAAACGTTAGCAGCGATTCATCGGAATCAGAAGACAGCGGCACTGACCTTCACCCAAGCGTTCAACTTAACCTCGTTTAATCCACACCGAAGCCTGAGCTGTGCTTATCTCTACGCTATGAGAAACAAAATATGAAAACATCCACTCCCCTGACACTTAGGGAAATTTTTACACCTGACGGGCTTATCTCGCAACAACTTGAAGGGTATGAGTTCCGCCAAGAACAACTACAAATGGCGCATGAGGTAGCTCGCGCTTTTACAGCATCCGAGCATCTGATTGTCGAAGCCGGAACCGGTGTCGGTAAGAGTTTTGCTTATCTGATTCCTGCGATTTCACTTGCGCTCAAGGCAGAACAGAAGGTCGTTATTTCGACGAATACTATTAGTCTACAGGAACAATTGGTCACGAAAGATATTCCTTTTCTCCAGCGTGTACTCCCACGCGATTTCAGTGTCGTACTGGCAAAAGGACGACGTAATTATCTCTCGCGAAGACGGCTAAAAAATTTGATAAATTACGAACGTGGATTGTTTGATACACTTGAAGAAGTAGAGGAGGTAGCGTCAATCGAAGAATGGATGAACCTGACAGTGGATGGCAGCAGGGCTGACTTACCTTGGTATCCTCAATCTTCGGTTTGGAATAAGGTCGCCTCCGACAGAGATGATTGTCTCGGACGCAATTGCGAGACCTATGATACCTGTTTCTATTTCAACGCCCGAAGGGAGATGCACAATGCAGATCTGCTTATTGTGAACCACCATCTGCTCTTCAGTGATCTCGCAATCCGTAAAGATAGCGAAGCGTCGATGAGCGTCTTACCCGATTATGATTATCTCATCATTGATGAGGCGCACCACTTAGAAGCAACAGCAACGAATCACGCCAGCATCGACTTCAGCAACACTCGCGTCAAATGGATCCTCGATTCTTTGTACAATGAACGAAACGAAGAAGGTTTAGCGAGACGATTGAATTCCCCGCAACTACAACTGCAGGTTGCTACAGCGCGCCAACAGGCGAATATCCTCTTCAGGGAGATTGTTGAGACTATGCAAGAGCATATCGTTGCCGCAGAGAACACCAACTCGCTAACCCCGCTTATCCATAAAAGCAATTTCGTCAGAAATGTACTGGATGCCCCGCTTGCCGATATTGAAAAAACCTTGAAACGTCTCCATGACACGGCTATGACAGACGATGATGAACAGGAAATTACAGCACACCAACGGTATTGTCAACGCCTCCGGGAAGAATTAGATATGATAATCCGGCAGAACGACCCGGATTATATCTATTGGGCTGAAATATCAACGCGCGGACGAACCGCGCGTGTTCTTCTAAATGCTACCCCAGTGAATGTAAATCAGATGTTGCAAGATCATCTGTTCATGGCAAAAAGTAGCGTCGTAATGACGAGTGCTACACTTTCTACGAATCGCAACTTTGCCTATTTCAAAAAACGGGTCGGGCTCAGTGAGTCTCGTGAGCTGCTTGTCAGTTCGCCGTTCGACTTTAAACAGCAAGTACAGATCCACATCCCGCGTAATATGCCGCACCCGAATAGTAGTGGGTTTGTACCCACAGCGATTGAAAAGATTAAATATTACCTTAAACTGACTCACGGTAAAGCGTTTGTCCTCTTCACGAGTTACAAAATGATGGACGAAGTATACGATGCTATTGCCCCTGATTTGGAGGAAATAGGGATTGATACTTTCAAACAGGGAGGCGACCTGTCCCGCACAGCTATGCTTCAGGCGTTTCGTGAGAATACAGACTCAGTTCTATTTGGGACCTCCAGTTTCTGGGAAGGCGTTGACGTGCGCGGTGAATCGCTCAGCAACGTTATCATTACGCGGTTGCCTTTTGAAGTACCCACGCACCCCGTGATGGAAGCACGTGTGAAACAGATTAAGGAAGCCGGTGGGAACGAATTCTTTGAATTTAGTTTACCCGAAGCGATATTGCGTCTCAAACAGGGATTTGGACGACTCATCCGCACGCAGACCGACAAAGGGATTGTCGTAATCCTCGACCCAAGGATTAAAACGGCGAGTTACGGGAAACAGTTTTTAGGTTCACTACCAGACTGCGAGATTGTAGAAGAATAAAAAAAGATGCCCGTGAGACATATCTGTCCCACGGGCATCTTCATGTGTGTGAATAGAATAACCCTGAGTGCTATTTCCTTTGCGTGAACGCTACTGTGATTAGTAGCGTCTCGGAGATGGTTGCGCCACGCGAATCCCTCTATCGTGTATGAATGGGAATTCAAATTCTACCGTTTGATAGCGTTGGGCACCCCCGGGGGGTGGTGCCTTTTCGATAGGTAGAATAACCTTCAGTTCAATAGCATTCAACTTCGTCTGCACGAATGGTAAGAAACCTTCTGAACTCTCACCAGGGGGTACCCCTGTGCGGCGTGCGCCTACCTGCTTTTCAACAATAGGCATCCGTTTCTCGATTAAAATCCGCCGTGCGGTTTCAAGCCCATTTGTGACGTAGAGCCCTGTTGCACGTGCCATATATGTGAAACGCTCTTTCAAATCATCGTAATCCATACCGTTATAGATATTCTCACCTTGGTCGATGATTTGGCATTTTTTGACATCGAAGATGATATTTTCACTTCGATTGTTAGTAATCTTCACATAAAACACATCTGTTTTATCGCCTTGGTGAAGTGCTTCTGTCTCATAAAAAGGTGAAAAAGCATTGCCTCGATTGTACTTCCGGTCAAGATCCGGTCGCCGCCAATATGCGATAGAAACAGTGATTCCATCCACAGTCCTTGTTAGGATTGGCTGTCTTGACTGAACGTCAAAAAGTTGTGGATAATCAGACATCATGATGATATCAACCATTTTTCTATCTTCACCGGTACCGGTTTCAATCTGGCTTTGCGTATCGGGCCACTCGTTGAGGAATTCACTCCACTGATCTGCGGCATGTGCATATTCATCAAATGCGACGATGTAAGTTAACGCTTCCATGTTGGCATTACGCGCTTTCCCAATTCGGAATCCGACAGTACTCATACCGTGTTTGTCCAACACGGGCTTCGCGAGTACCTCAGAAGGGATAGCCGGGACAACTACCTCTTCATTGGGTTTTTCGCTCTGTAACTCCAATGCTACCGCTATATTATGCACGGGTTGAATTGGGGACAAGTTACCGAGTGCTGTTCCACAACCCGTAACGCCAATGGCGAGTATAAATAGCAGCCCGAGATTGAGTGCTGTGAATTTATTCAACCATTTCATTGATAATATTGCCTCCTTGGTTACCATTCTCCGAATGGCAAATTCGTTTTTCGATTTCCACTCCGGGGATACTCAAAAGCTCCACACGCGAGCGTCTACGGATGGCTTTGAGAAAGCCAGAGTAAAATAAAATGGTGCGTCTAAAACTGATTTTATATTTTTAAAGTAGCATAACTACAATTTTTAGTCAAGAAATATGTAAGCGGAATTTGTTGTTATCATTTTATGACACTCAATTTTCCAATTTCTTGAACAAGTACGTCCGCCTGCATCGCAGAAATACGGTAAATATAAATACCCGGAGCAAGAGGTTTACCATTCCGTGTGACCGCCGACCATTCAAACTTTCCTTGTATGCCTACATTCTCGCGGGTCTCACTATAGACCAGATCGCCCGTCGCCATGAAAATTTCGAGGCTGATGTTATCGGCAATCTGCGAAGCAGAGAGACGATAGGCGAACGTCACCGCAGTATCGCCTACCAGGAAGGGGTTCGGATATACTTTTGTCTCATCAAGCGCGAAAACTTCAGACTGCAGTTGCTCCACGCGCAGACGGTAAGAATCGACGCTACTGAATCCACCGTCTGATTCCACGATAACATAGAATATACCGGTTTTATTGGGCTGATAGATGAGTTTCAATCCGCTGATGTCAGTTGCATTTTCCCCAGTAGCGATCATTTGACCTGTTTCTGCGTGGAGAGACAGGCGATAGTTTTGGCTTGGTGGAATGTCAGCCAATGTCACTAAAATTGTGGTAGCACGAGTAGCCTCCAATGCATAAACATCGCGTGTATCCGCTAAATCAAAAAGAAAGGATTCGTACGTTTGCGCGTATGTGATAGGATAAGCCATCGCAAACGTATCATTTGGTTCATAAGTATCGCCGAACGACACGAGGATTGGAATCGTAAGACCTTCCGGTCCGATATTCGTAATAGAAATACCGGTAACGGTGCCATCGTTTGCATTACTGTTTGGTAGCGTGCCAGGTGTAAAGGCGGTCTGCCCATCATCTGAAGAGTAAGCGGCACCATCCGTTATCGCTTGCACATTTATAAGCGCAACATCATCCTGTTGATAGGTGCCGAGATGTTCGGGATCCGCTGGATCCTCAAGCCATATCTGTTGCGATGCATCAAAAGTGCCGATCGGATAAGGGCGCGTCTCGTCAATATGCCAAATCAGGATACCGGATTCAGGTAAATAGGTATCAAAAATCGCACCTGATGTCTTGTTCCGATTCTCTATGAGGAAAAATTCTGTTGCCTCTCCTCGAACAGGGGTTGCTGACGAATGAATATCAATTTTAAAAAGTTTATCGGTTTTGGGTCCAAGTTCAAAACTGGGCACATCAATCTTTTGATTTTGTGTTATTTGAACGGGTTGAATCCAGCCGAGGCGACCATTTTGAGGTCTTGCATCAAAATCCCATTTGAGATACCCCATAATATGGCTCGGCTGTAAACCGTTCCCGAGTCCTAATTCTGCTGGACCTTGATAGGGTCCAAATTGACTCATTAGTCCCCATTTATGATCGCGTGCGTCCGTGAAGTCGAACCCGTAAACATCAGGAGCACCGAAATCGTGGAAAAACTCGTGGAAATAGATTCCTAAATGCGGGTGCTCAAAATCGGGTTCTTCGGCTACAATGGCAGCAGTATTGACTCGCACACCATCGTAAACAGCGTTAACGGCGGGTATTAGAAGCGACTGGATATCATAATCAATAACACCTGTGGAAGCTTGGTCATTCCCTGAGTGTATGAGGATGATGTGGTCAACGATTCCGTCACTATCCCTGTCATATTGTGAGAAATCAACGATGGCATCTACGGCTTCACACGCTTCTCTGACCAATTCGCGGTAACGTTCAAGGATTCTAACGCCTTCGCCGTAATATGTCATCGGCTTTTTGGCACGAATCCATGTATTACCTTTGGGGATAACGCCTCCCATCGGACCTGGCTGAATGTCCATCTGTCCGTAAGAATTTTCACGGTAATACGTTTTGAGGGAAATGCCTTCGGTTGCAAAAAGGTATCTATCGAACGCCGCTCCTTCCCTACGCCCGGGCATATCAGCAAAATCGATTTTCAGAGCGAGGACATATTCTATGCCATCCGACTGCAAAACCCCTTGTTCCCTTGCAAGGCAACATCCCTCAAGGGCTTCACGAAATTCCACATTACTTTGAGGTGCTTTCGGCACCAATTCGCCAGTTTCTGGGTCTTCTTTAAAAAAGAGGTAAGGATTTGGTGGAGCAGCAATACCTATAGACGAAAGGAGGACAAAACCGACGATCCCAAGGATTAATCTCTGCAAGTTTTTCATTTTTCTAAACAAGAAAAAACGACCAAAAACTAAGAAAGACCTAATCAAATTCGCCTCCACACTTCCTGCACAAGATATAGAACTGGATATCATCGGATTGCGCGTGTTGTATCATGAGATCAACTGCCTGTTGCGGTAAATCTGCTGCACATTTCGGGCATTTATAGAGCGAACCTTCTGTCTCTGGAAATCGGGTGATATTTCCCCATATATCTTGGAGCCAGTATTTGAATTCCCACGGAATTTCAGTATTAACGGCAGTTGCAATCTGAACAGCGTGACGAATTAGTTTTCGGCATTCATGAATAGAAGCAGGTTCGTAAGGATGTGGTGCGTGCCGAATTGGGAGTGGTTTCCCTTCTGTCTCAGTTTCCGTGTTGAAATCGCGAGTACGCGTAAGCAAAATCTGATCCAAGCGCGAACCTTCTTCTCTGCCCTTTGACCAAAGACGATAGTAGCCTGTCCGTTTAATGTGGAAAAAGGCTGGATTGATGCCCTGCTTCGTGTTTACGATACTATCCGGACCGGTATTCCATAACCAGCGATGCCACTTAGAGGTATCATCTGGATCAGGACAAATTCTAATAGCACCTGGACCGCCATCCCGATCCCACGGCTTTACGGGTACATCATCCATGCCGATCCAATAAGAGTCTTTACTATACTCAAAAAAGGCACGAGCCCAGAGGTACCATTTCCCAGTTTTAGGGATATAGATTTCGTGTATCGCCCGCGCACCTTTCAGACTGTCAATGGCTTTTCCGCGAGATGCCTCTTCGTGCGCAACTATTCTCACACCCTTATCAAGATGGATAGCAGTATCCGCTTCAATAACGATCGTATCTTTCGGTAACCGAATGAGCTCCCGAGGTTCGTCAGTATCCTCAGGTTCTGTAGGTTCCATAAGATCATAGTTCTTCGCAATACGCTGTGAAACCTTCTCGAACTGTTTTTCGGAGAGGTTCGCGTCAAAAAAACAGTCGCGGATGCCTTTCTTCCAGAGGTCCAGTAGCAGGAACATCGCCTTCAGATTACCATCTGGGCGTTTCCGTGTACCAACCACGATTAACATACCGGTATCCTTGGAACGGCTAATCAAGCATCGATGCAATGGAAAATTAGGTAACTTATGGGCTCTGCTTGATACAACAAGCGGTGCGTAGTATTGACACTTTTCATCACACCCGGGGATCTTAGCACGTTTGGCTCTACAACATTCTGGACAAATTAGCGTACCGCTGAGTGCCGGACATATCCGTTTACCATTATCAGAACGGCAAGTTCGACATCGTTGGCGTTTAGGCTTTCTTCTTGAGGTTCGGTATTGCTGATGTCGCATGTTTCTTCTAAAAAGGTAGTCGTATTGAAAATCTCATCTGAGAATTCTATAAGAAATTAGAAAGTTGATTAACTTGGACGATTGACAAGATCCGCCAGATATTCAGCGATTTTGTCAGTAATCTGTTGCGCGTCTACATCCGCAAAGTTAAACAATTCCTTAAGCATAGGGGAGATGGCACCCGTATCGAGTAATGCATTCGCAAGTCTACCCATATTGCTTCGGTTGAGACCGCCTTGTCCATCGTTGTTCCCCATATCCAGAATCTTAATGCTGTCAATTTTCTCAACAGGCTTCATGAGTTCCTCGACAATATCAGCCGACTCATTAATGAGTTCCATAATTGCTTCTTGAACGAGGACGCGTTGTTCAGCAACATTTCGAGCTTCATATTCTGCCATCTCGCCTTGCGCTTTTGCTCGTGCTTCAGCAAGTACAGCATCAGCAAGACGTTCAATCGGCTGTGCCTGCGCTTCAGCACCGATGATTGCTACCTCGCGCTGCCATTCAGCCTCCTTCACTTGTTCGGTTGCTGTTACATTAACTTCTGCACCCATGCGTTCAGCTTCAGCAACTAACTGCTCCTTCTCTGCGAGTGCCGTCACTTGCTGTTTATTCGCGACATCGATCTTCCGATCCTCATCCGTTAAGGCAACCTGTAGTTCTTGATTGATACGGGTCTGCTCTACTGTCAAGATTTTAGCAATCTCAGCGAGTGAAACTTGTCGTACCTGATCGATTTGTGCGGTTTCAATGACGAGGTTCTTCTCGATTTCACGCTGCTGGACCTGTTGTTCTTGACTGAAACGTGCTGTTTGCACTGCCAACTCTTGCTCAATATCCCGTAGTGCCACACCCTCTTCTTGGGCAATACGGGCCCGCTCGACGATGAGTTGTTTTTCAATGTCTCGTGTCTCTACCTGCTGTTCCTGTCCAATTCGTGTGAGTTCCACTGTCAAGGTTTTAGCAATTTCTGCGAGTTCAACCTGTCGCATTTGGTCAATTTGTGCGGTTTCAACGACGAGGTTCTTCTCGATTTCACGCTGCTGGACCTGTTGTTCTTGACTGAAACGTGCTGTTTGCACTGCCAACTCTTGCTCAATATCCCGTAGTGCCACACCCTCTTCTTGGGCAATGCGTGCTTTCTCTACTGCTAATACCTTTTCTATTTCACGAACAGCAATGGTCTGTTCCTGCTCAATTCTCTGCATTTGGACAACGAGATGTTGCTCAATTTCAGCGAGTTGTACAACTTTGGATTGCTCAATCTGTTGTGTTTCGACGATGAGGTTTTTCTCAATTTCACGTTCAGCGACAACCTGTTCCTGTTGGACGCGAGCGACTTCAATATCACGGTTCATCTCAATTTCACGTTCTTGGACGACCTGTTCCTGCGTGATACGTGCGCGTTCAACTTCTTGCTTCATCTCGTATTCACGTTCTTGCACGCCCTGTTCCATCTCAAATTGGAATTTGAGGGTCTCCGCTTCCCGTTCAGCGGCATAGATAGAAATGTTCTTCTGCTGGTCGGACTCTGCCCATGCCTGTTGTTGTTCAGCTTCCAGTTTCTGTATACGGGCATCAACCTCGATTTGAACAATAGCAACCTCTTTTTCCTGTACAATCCGTTCCTTTTCTCGTTCCTGCTCAGCGGTAATTTCGGTAATTTCACGGATACCGACTGCGTCAAATCGGTTTTCAGCATCAAGTGTTTCAACCGGTGTTTGATCGACGCGAATAATCGATACCGTTTCAAGGGTTAAACCGTTTTGTACCTCTAAATCCTCACCGCAGGCAGATTGCACTTTGTCAGCAAACTCTTGGCGTTTCTGGAGAAGATCCTGAATTTCACTTTCAGCTGCGACACTTCGCAGCGCGCCCTCGAGTTTAGGTTCAATGAGTTCTCGTACAGTTTCCGGTGTCATCGATTTATCACCGAGTGCTTGGGCAGCGCGTAGAATATCAGTCTCCTCAGGCTCGACTTTAAGGTAGAAAACAACTTCAACATCACCGCGGTTAAAGTCGTAAGTAATCAAAGCCTCTGACCCTTCTCGAATAACCTCAATTCGCATGGTGTTGAGAGAGATCTGTTTAATTTCATGGATAATAGTGTTGACCCAGAGACCACCGGTAATACGAATTTTCTCTTTCGCACCACCAGTCCGTACAAGTGCAATATCGGCTTTCGGTATCCGGTAGCGAATGACTGTAGCGGCAAAGGTAGCCAGACTCGCAAACAATACGAAGAGGGTAGCTGTCAACCATCGTATTACTTTGTTTTGCCCAAAATGGTCGAGGTTCTGATAGGCAAACCAGCCAACAGCGATTGCGACAACAATCAAGAAAACGATAACAGCAATGAAACGCATTCAATTCTCCTATAGAATGATTTTCTAACTATTAGAATCTGGGCATCGTTCCATTACATTCCACGATGGTGTCTGGTTAATTCTAACCGAGATAGGAATCTGCCCCGTTTTAATTGCCTTCTTTTACTTTAGAAGATACGTCTAAAAATTTTACCGGAAGATTGTTTCGCTGCTGAGGTGCGTCCGATATCGCCCTTTGAGCGGTTGACGTGGCGAAGTCTGCCACGCGAGATTCGCTAAATAACAGAGTGCATTCTCAATGAGGGGTCTTGCGATCGTAGTACGATGGGCATCACGGGTATCAACTGCAAAAGCAACGTAATAGCCATCGCCCCATTGCAACTGAACACTGACAGCGTCCCCGTTATCCTCTCTGACTGCCAACTTTCGGTAACTTCCGTCCTTTGTCACCCAATGATCATCGGTTATCAGAGCGTCTACATTCACCTTATGGGGCCAGGTAAACATACCCGTTTTTTGCCCATCATCGGTAACCCGAACATTGCCATCATTGGAATTAATTACGCGGATTGGATGACGGTTAACCGGTAGCCAATCCCCACGCCACTGTGGCTCAGCTGTATGCACACCATCGGGCGGAACGATATTATTGTCCATTGCGGAAGCCCAGACAATACCACCTTTGCGAACAAAATCCTGAATCTCCTGATCTGCATCTTCAACGAAATACTCACCATCGTGTCCAGGGGCGTTCCAAGTAAACCAAATAATGTCATACTCTGAAAGCGTAATACTTGAAAGCTTAATCGCATTGTTGGGATCCCCGCGATTATCAGGGTTGTCATTAATATGTACAGTCGTAAACTGGAATTTTAACCCTTCAAGTAAAGTGAGGGACTCCAATATTGCAGGTTCACCCGTCATACTATCGCCAACAACAATTAACACTCGGAATACACCTAACGGCACAATTTTTATGGAAGAAATAATATCTGAGAATGACTGCGAATGCGGAAGTGCTCTGAGATTCCGGAGTGATAACTGAAATTCTTGTGAACTCAGGTTTAGGTTCAGCCGTCGTCCTTCAAAGTTAACGTGCTCGTAGAAGATAACATGACATCCACTAAACGGGAAACTCGGACCGCGCTGGATGCGGATCGACGAAACGGTATCATTCATGCCGATGTCGAACATCGAACTGACATCGCGCATGACAACACTCCGTTGACCTGTATAATCTACATCCCGAAACACTTCGATAATAACAGGCACTGCTCCATATTCCGGTGGCGTCGGATGCGCTGATGGACTAAAACTAATAGACGTAATCGCGTCTCCAAAGTTGTAGGGAATGTCATGAATATTTGGATAGAATCCTGGAGCAAGCACCAACCGACGCCCCTTGTAACTGTCGTGCTCATGAAAGATGGCTTTGTAGTTCGGTGACGCATTAAACCCCGGTCCCTTGTAAATTTTAATCGAAGAGATGATATCTTGTGCACCAATCTCTCCAGTGTTTGGGATCGATTCAACCAGCGTAACCTTGCGTCCATGAAAATTTACATGTTCAAAGACTTCAACGACAAGCCTCGGCATGTTGGTCATAACCCGCTCCTTGTTTTCAGGCGTAACTTCCAAATGAGATTGCAAGTTTAATTAAAATATCATTAGCAGAAGCAGTTTGTCAAGGGAAAACACCAAGAACTTTCTGCCAGTAATCTTAAGACGCAATTGAAAACTTCTCTATCTGGCGCAATTGGTCGCCTGAATACCTATACGATGCCTTTTTCACATTATAACGTAAATTCTTCTATATGTCAAGATATGCTAATTTGCTTGCCAACTGTCATTATAATTTGAAGATCCCTATTTACATGACTCAGTAAGGTCATTCCTTTTACGGAATCATATTCCCTCATTTTTCTTGACTGTGTGGAAAAAATATGCTAAAGTCACACAAAGCCTTGAAGAGACTCACTGCGAATACAAGGTGGAGGAACCGTGATGTCTTACAAAAGAGTGTTCCTAATTATTTTCATTACAATTGTCAGCATCGCGTTAGTCTATTTTCTCGTCCGAGTGGAGCAATCTGCGACGCAAGAAACGGCGGCATTACATCCAGTCGCGCTTCCATATAATTGGATTGGGAGTATCACGAAAACGCAAATAGCCGAACCTTCTGGTATCACTTATCACCCGATTCGGCGGAGTCTATTTCTTGCTGACGATTCAGGTAGTGTTCATGAAATGAGCATAGAGGGCAGACTCATTCAATCGAAAGGATTGAACGAGCTTGACATTGAAGGGATTACCGTGGACCCGAATACAGGTTTCCTCTACACCGCTGTAGAGGGCGACGAAACAATCCTGGAACTTGAACCCGAAAATCTCACTGTGCAAAGAGAATTCAGAATCGGCAGAAGTTTTAAAGGTGAATTGCTCCTCAGAAAAGGGGGCATGGGAATTGAAGCGATCGCTTTTGTTCCAGATGCTTCACATCCAGAGGGCGGCACTTTTTGGGTCGGTAATCAATCCTTCAGTCTCAAAGCAAAAGATGAACCGTCTGTCGTATGCGAAGTCGTTGTACCACTCCGCTCCACAACAGCGAAACGGGCAGATGGCACGATTATCAACGCCTACAAAATGAACTTCATTGACATTTCAGGGTTGGCTTACGACACCCAAGGCGATTTTCTGGTACTCATTAGTGATACCACCAATCTTTTAGTTGAACTCAAACGGGAAGGCACAATTCTAAGCCACTATCTTTTACCCGGTGACGAACAGGAAGGGATTGTGTTAGATGGACTCGGCTATATGTACATCGCACAGGAGAACGGGAAAATTATTAAATTGGCGGATCGGCGACTCCGTTAAACAGAAACACCTCGGTTTTTTGATGTTTAGTTCACTATCCTATTCGTCTATTTCCTAATCTTCGCCTTTTTTACCTTCAGAATCTTCAAGACGCAGTACAGTTACACCTGGTACCAAATCTAACACCAGATTGATAGACGCGTACTGCTCCGCTGTATGACCAGAATCCTCTCGCCACAGGAGCTGGACGTTTCCTTCGTCATAGAGAATCCCAGAGGCGAGACTCTTACCTTCCGCATTTTCTAAATGGAAATGTCTGCGACGTTTAGCATCCATAATGTTCGTGAGTGTGGAAAAGTGATTAGGCGTAAGGACACATAAAAACTATTCAAGCGTAACAAAGTCAGCATCCACGCGGTGTGGGATTATCCCTGCAGCGTTACCACGGTGGAGCAATTCCTGCACCCCTGCTCTACCCTTTTCACCGTAATCGAGTGTATAATCATTGACGTACATTCCGACAAATTTGTCTGCAAGTTCCGTCTCCATGTCGCGTGCGTAAGTCATTGCGTACTCTAATCCGCGATCTCGATGTTCGAGTGAATACCGAATGCTCTCTTTGAGCAATGTTGTTATTTTACGAATTTTCTCAATACCGAGGTTGCGACGGATTACATTAGCACCAAGAGGTAAGGGCAGTCCTGTTTCCTCATACCACCATTCACCCAAATCAATGACTTTATGAAGCCCTTCGCGTGCGTAGGTTAACTGTCCTTCATGGATAATAAGTCCGGCATCTACCTCATCTTGTTGAACGGCATCTAATATCTTATCAAATGGACGGACATCTGCCTCAAAATCTGGTTGGAAGAGACTCAGTGTGAGATAGGCAGTTGTCATTTCGCCCGGAATAGCGATGCGTTTACCAGCAAGCGTGTCTATTGGTGCTTTGGAAACAACGAGGGGACCGTACTGATCGCCGATACTTGCCCCACAAGGCATAAGCGCGTAGTCCTTGGCAACATAAGCGTAAGCATGCACAGAGATTGCGGTAACTTCGAGTTCAGCAGCAAGTGCTCGCCGATTCAGGGTCTCAATATCCTCGATAACATGGACAATCTCAAATGGTTCGGTTGGAATTAGCCCTTTAGCGAGGGCATAGAACATAAAAGCATCATCAGAATCTGGGCTGTGCCCGATCCGAATTTTTTCTGTCTGTGACATAGTATTCCTTTTCAGTATCTGATTGCGGTTTTTGTTCAGATAATGATATAATAAAGTTGATTAGATTGTTTATACTAATTCTTGAGTTAAGACCCAGGCTAACAAACCGTACCCGCATCCAAAAATGTAGAATCCCATTAGAAACGTATGCGTCTGCAAACAACACCTAAATATCTATATCTGACAGCAACCCCGCATGGACTCACAGAATTGGTGCACGCAGAATGCGTTGCGCTGACAGGTTCTGTGCCAAATATGGATGGCATAGCGCTTTCGGAAAAGTGCGTTGATGTGCGCCATGGTGCGTATCTGAAGAGTTGTAGCGAATTGCTTTTTGAAGCAAGCAGTCTTACTGAACTCCGTGAAAACATCAAGTCTATCGCTTTACACGCCGACGAATTTCGGGTGTCTGTTGTGAAAAAGCCTCGTAACCTGAAAATAAACTCAATGACGCTCGCACGAGACATCGGCAATGTCATCGGTGGTAGTGCAAATCTAAATCAGCCACGGACAACCTTTCTAACAGTTGTCACGGGGGATAAGATATGGTTCGGACGACTCCTTTCCGAGTCCGATAGTGCATGGCTTGCGCATAACCAACGTCCTTATATGACATCAAGTTCGCTGCCAGCACGGCTTGCGCGTGTGCTCGTTAATTTGGTCGCATCCCCCGGGAATCGCCTACTGGACCCCTGCTGTGGTACCGGCACGGTTGTAATGTCTGCTGCACATAACGGTATTCACGCAATCGGTTACGATATCAACCCAAAGATGGTCGGGGCAACAACGAAGAACCTTCAACATTTTGGACTCTCAGCAAACATAACACTCGGTGATGCGAGAGAAATTCATGGACAGTTTGATGCTATTGCAACAGACCTGCCCTACGGCATCAATCTCGTCAAAGATAGTTCTCAAGAAATAGAGATTTTGTCGAATTTACGGACATGTGCGCCGAAAGCTGCGTTCATTGATCTTCGAGACCTTAGTAAACCCTTAACGGATCTTGGTTACCAAATTGAAGTTGTTCTACCGGTACCAAAGTTGAGCATCGTAAGGCGCATTTTTATTACCTCTGTGAGGGAATAGCGGTTCTCCTATAGCGCAAGAAGCCTCGTGCTATAAAACTGGTTAAGACTCAATAGTCCTCTGCATTTTCATAAAAATTAGTTTCTGGCAAGTACTCTTCCTCGTTTAATTCTTCCTCTTCGTGCACCTCGTATTCTTTCCGATTGAGGAGCGTGTCTATCTCATTTGGATTTTCAAGTCGGAATTTACAAATCCATCCGTCGCCTTCTGGAAAACGGTTGAGGAGTTCAACATCGTCTTCAAGAGCTGCGTTGATTTCGTAAACCTCACCCGTTACAGGGGCATAGATATAGAAATTCCTTCCATCGGATGTCTCAATACGTCCGATGATTTCGCCCTGTTCATATTCACCGAGAATCGGCAACTCTATAAAGATAATGCTGCTGTAAATTTCCTGAATCCGCTCGGTGATCCCGACATTACACGCTTTTGAACTGAGAAATTCAATCCATTCGTGTGTTGTTGTATACTTTATCTCAACGTTTTGCATCATGAATTTCCTCCCATTAGACATGATGGCACTATTACTTTACAATTCCAAGCCCTTGAAGTTGTGCTTGGAAGGGTTGAAGTGCATTTTGTCGAATCTGAATCTGAATAATCGGGTCTGGATCATATTTTATATCTATTACTTTTCCACCGGCGCGTTCTACTGTTCTATATTGATCAGACATACGGCACGATTGCAGCCCAATTTGCTAAAAGGTTTGGCCAATTGAAAAGGCGTACACCGCTTTCCCTTGCACGATATGGATACGTTCTTCCTCTGCCACAACAGGTGTGAATTGCGGTGTATAAGCTGCATTGAAGATAACGCTTCCGAGTCTGAATCCGAGACCAAAGCTGAAGCCTTCTGCTTTCCAGAGCCGTTCTTCTGGTTCAAACGCAGCCTCTTGCAAGAGAAACACCGATGTGTAACGCTTTTGTGTGTCTCTGAGATACCCAATTCTAATACCGATTCGGTAGCGATACCACGCTTCAACACCAATGTTGGCTCGAATACCATCGCTGAAGGGTGGATGTGCATCCAAACCGATACGTAAAGCGATATCGGAAATTTTTCGGTGGTATGCGATACCGGTTACAATTGTGCGTTCCATTGTATCCGGAATAGACGGATCGGAAAAGGAAAGTCCATTACTCAAATTTCGGACGACAACACCAACCTGAATTGCTTCTCCAATTTGCTGAATAACACCGACATTGTAAGCATATCCGTGTCCAAGGTCTTCGTTCCCATCAATCCCGATGACCTTAGAACGGAGCCATTTTGTATCAACACCTATAACAGTGCCACCGAATATATTTAACCCGTAACTAAGACCGATAGCGAGGTTATTTTCAGGAAAATTGTTAAGTGCTTTTCCAAGGTAATTGACTCGGCGAAATCCCCCATCCTGTCCAAAAGCGAGTGCTAATCCAAATGTGCCAAATTTTCCCAACGGAAATGCCCAATTTAAAGTTTCAGTGCCGGAAGCCTGTTGTTCATAGCGACTATAATCCTCATAATTAGCATTTAGGTTCGGTTTGGAAAGCAAGGCAATGGTGCGTGGAAAACGGGTCGCGTGAATAACGAATCGGTTTCCCTCTGTTGTGCTGATACCAGCAGGATTACTACCTAAAGCATTCGCACCGCGTGTTGCGCCGACAAAACTTCCGCCCATCCCATAATGTTCGGCACCGAGCAACTGTTTGAGGAATTCATCTGCCGATGCTCTTGTATTTGCAACCGAGACAGTGCTACTCAAAACAAAAAAGAGGAATATCAGACAGGGTAGGACAGTTGCGACACAATTTTTGCCGTATTTCACTTCTTTCTTACCTCACGCGAAAGAGGTGCGCTGTAGCGCGCCCTCTTTTATTTTAGAATATATACCATCGGGTGCGAACGAAACGCGGTCAAACGGAACAGAGCGTAACTTGTGCCACAGCATAGGTGTTTGTATGGGACATAGAAACAAAAGTTGAGCTGATATTGCGTTCCTGGGCATAGCGTTGAACTTCGCCGTGCAGAATCAATTCCGGTTTTCCGACTGTGTTCGCCTGAATTTCTACATCCTGCCAGCGCATACCGACAGTCAACCCGGTACCGAGTGCCTTAAGCGTCGCTTCTTTAGCAGCAAACCGCGCCGCAAGCCGCCAGTAACGAGACGGAGTATCTCCACAATATGTGAGTTCTTGCTGTGTGTAAATCCGCTGTTCAAACCGCGCGCCCCATCGACGGGACGCATCTCGAATCCGTTCCACTTCAATAATATCAATGCCAATTCCCTGAATTTTTTGCTGGTGCATCAGTTTATCTATAGAGCGCGTCCGTCATTTGTGCGGCACGAACGTTTGCTTTGACATCATGGACACGCACAATATCCGCACCATGTGCGATAGACCAACACACTGTTGCCGTTGTTCCCTCAACGCGCTCCGTTACAGGAAGCCCTAAAATGTTACCGATAAATGATTTCCGTGAAGTACCAATAAGCAGCGGTTTGTGCAACCCTCGGAATTCCGAAAGGCATCTTAGAATTTCAAGGTTGTGTTCTATTGTTTTGCCGAACCCAATCCCTGGGTCGATAATGATGCGATCAGCGGCAACACCTTGGGATTCGGCAGCTTCAATACTTTTTTGGAGTGAATTACAAATCTCGTTAACGACATCTTCATACTGAGGTGCTTGTTGCATCGTGCGCGGTGTACCTCTCATATGCATCAGAATCAGTCCCGCTTCCATTTCTGATACAACCGATGCCATCGCCTTGTCCCCGTGCAATGCTGTGATGTCATTGACAAGATGTGCCCCCGCTTCAAGAGCGTGTTGAGCGACTTCAGCTTTATATGTGTCAACGGAAAGAAGGACATCAACGGCGTCACCAATGGCACGAATGACGGGTAGGATTCGCGCCAATTCTTCACGGATAGACACTGGCGATGCTCCGGGGCGGGATGATTCTCCTCCAATATCAATGAGGGTCGCACCTTCTGCCACCATCTGCTTAGCATGTGCAACCGCCTGATCGACATCAAGGTAACACCCGCCATCGGAAAAAGAGTCAGGTGTGACGTTCAGGATGCCCATTACATGTGTGTGTGAACCTAAAGTGAGCGTTTTGCCACGACAGTTCATATAATCGGTTTCGCCGGTAGTTGCGGGCGGGGTCCGAGAATCTCGTCAATCTCCTCGGTAACAAGCGTTTCCCGTTCTAAGAGTGCATCGGCGAGTAACTTTAAGCCTTCAAGGTTCGTTTCCAAAATCTCTCGTGCTTTATTATAGCATTCCGTTACAATATCATGAACGGCTTTGTCGATTTCAATAGCAGTCTTTTCGCTATAATCCTGATGGACACTCAATTCTTTACCGAGGAATACCTGCTCATCGCGTCTACCGTAAGTCAGGGGTCCCATGTGGCTCATACCCCACTGGGTCACCATTCGACGTGCAAGGCTTGTTGCTTGCTCAAAATCGTTTTGTGCGCCGGTTGTCTGCTCCCCAAATATAATCTCTTCAGCAACCCTGCCGCCGAGTGCGAAAATGATATGCGCGAGCAGACGCTTCTTACTCATATTATGCCGTTCTTCAAGCGGGAGTTTCGCTGTTACACCGAGAGCTCTGCCGCGAGGAACGATAGTGCACTTATAGTTTGGATCACTTTCTGGTACGAAGTGTAACATAAGCGCATGTCCGGCTTCGTGATAAGCCGTAACGCGCCGTTCTTCATCGCTAATGACGAGGCTCCGCCGTTCTGGACCCATTAGCACGCGATCTTTCGCTTCGTCAAAGCACATCATATCGATTTCTTCTCTGTCGCACCTTGCAGCAAGCAGTGCGGCTTCGTTCGCCATATTCTCAAGGTCTGCGCCTGAGAAACCGGGTGTCGCCTTTGCTAAGATTTCCAAATTAACGTTTTCAGCAAGTTTATACGGGGCTTTTGTATGTACCTTAAGTATTGCTTCCCTACCGCGAACATCGGGGAGATCGACCACAATTTGCCGGTCAAATCTACCGGGCCGAAGCAGTGCCGGATCTAAAACATCCGGACGGTTCGTTGCTGCAATGAGTATAACCCCTTCGGATGCCTCAAAACCTTGCATCTCAACAAGGAGTTGATTTAGTGTTTGCTCGCGTTCATCGTGTCCACCACCGATCCCCGCACCCCGGTGTCTACCAACAGCGTCCAATTCATCAATAAAGATGATACAAGGGGCATTCTTCTTACCGGTTTCAAACAGATCTCTGACCCGGGATGCACCTACACCGACAAACATTTCGACAAAATCGGAACCGCTGATGCTATAGAAAGGGACATCCGCTTCACCTGCGACAGCCTGAGCGAGCATTGTTTTACCAGTCCCTGGGGGTCCCATGAGCAGGACACCTTTCGGAATTTTACCACCAAGCCGTTCAAATTTTTTCGGTGCTTTTAGAAATTGGATAACTTCCTCAAGTGCTTCCTTCGCCTCATCAACACCCGCGACATCTTCAAATGTTACTTTTGTTTGGTTCTCGGAATGGAGTCTGGCACGGCTTTTTCCAAAAGAGAGTGCTCGATTCCCGCTTCCTTGCATCTGGCGCGACAGGAAAATCATCAAACCTAAGAAAATGAGCAGCGGTACAACTGTTGTCCCGAAAATGAGCAATCCTTGTGGGAATTTAGAGGGCGGTTTGACGTTATAATTAATGTTGGACTGGTCAAGTTTCGCTTGGATGTCATAATCATCAATCGCATCGCGGCTTGCCCTAAATTCACCTTTCCAATTTGGCGGAAGATGGGCGGCTCGCTCGTCGGGGAGCACGCCTTGCAGAATTTCGCCGCGGATTTCCTTGAGAATGTGTGTGTTGAACTGTCCTTCAACCCATTCTTCATCTAAAACCAAATAGCCTTCAAATAGATCTGGGCCGCGCGTTATGTATTGATGAAAATCAGAGGTCGCGAGTTGATAAACTGGATCTCTGCGGTTGAATAGTTGATAAATGCCGAGGACGACAAGTCCAGCAACAACTACCCACCAAATCACCATGCTTCTTGTACTTTTATTCACAACCAATTGCCTCTCTGTTAAAATCTGAGCGCTGACAAAAAATTGATTTCAAAACCTGTTTAAAAGTATAACAGGTTTTTTCCCAAATTTCAACTGAATTTAAAAAAATCATCTATTTATAAGCGATGGATTCGTTAGCACCAATTTTAATTGGCATAAATAATTACATTTAAGGTATACTAATTAGAGTGAAGAAACCGAAAAATAGGTGCAACCAAACCTTTGGAATTCGCGTTGATGTGTTCCAATACGCTCCTACAGACAAAAAATAAGACGTAATTTGTTAATTTAAGTAGATAAATAAATTAAGTAGATAAATAAAAAACGCTCACATAAAAAGTGATGGAACATGCCACTCAATCTAACCGTACATAAAATCCGATCCTGTAGGCTATCCTGGAAAGGAGAAGTTTATGAATCTTAACAAACACATACTTGTGATGATTATCCTTCTGCTGGCTACGGCATCTCATGCATTAGGGCATGTCACAGGCAGGAATCTTCAAAATTTTCAATATAACGCGGAACTCGCACCTGTCGCGCCTATTGTAGATGGGTATCTTGATGATCCAGCTTGGGACAGAGCGGTTCTCGGGAAGATGGAACAAGATTTACTCAGGGGGGAACACTGGCACGAATCCCCTGATTTTACAGGCACCTTCGGAGCAGTTTGGCGGAACGGTTTTCTCTATGTAGCCGTAAAGTTAGTCGACGACCAACTCGAAAATCGCCAAACGAAACTGATTCGCGAGGATCATCTGATCGTTTACGTAGATCCGCATCATTCAGGACGGATGGAAGACCTCTATCGTTTTGAAATCCCCATTGAAAAAGAATCAGGTCCACTAAAATCGCCATTGACGCGAGTCGAATGGGGAAACGATGGACAGACGTGTGAGTTAAGTTTTCGTCTTGACAATCTCGCGAGGAAGGGGAATAGTATCGGGTTTTTTATTGCCTATAACGATGTTGATAGTGGAAACCTTCAACATAAAATCGCTTGGGCACCAGAGGGTTACACTGAAGAAAACCTTGACCTTCCCGACCTCGTTTTTACGGCGAGGATTGAACCGACTCGACAACAAAAATTAATCCAGTGGGGACGCATCAAAAGTCTCTATTAGGTTGACACCATAGGGCGAGGCGAAAAAACCTCGCCCTATTTTTATAACCTAATTTGCCACTTGTAGCACAAACTTTCCAGTTTGTGCCAGTGAATGCGCAAACTAAAAGTTTACGCTACGAGACCTTCGCGGCTCCTGATCGCTTTTCACCGAAAAACGGGGGCTGCATACGCGAAATCTTATAAGTAGCAACTTGCGTTTTTATAATGAAATACCATAAATAGCACTGGAGCATCTGTGTATTATATCGGAAAAACTTTGGAACTGATGGGTATAGCCTGCTTGGGTGCAGGACTCTATTTAGGTTGTGTTAATCCTTTCGACTACAGCGAATCCAAAGCAATGGGCGTTGAAATGGGCTTCCTAACACTCGGTGTTTTGGTTTTTTTTGTTGGCAGACTCATTGAAAAACGCCAATGAGGATTAATAATTAATGATGGGGTTATTTCTCTGATTGTATAAGTGTCATGCAAAACTGTTTAGGTCAATTTTACACCAAAGAAGAAATAGCAAAATTGTGTTGGAAGCATCTTTCTGACACTCTTTCTCTCATAAATAGAAATATAGATGATGATAATCTATTGTTTGTGGAGCCTTCTGCTGGTACTGGCTCTTTTTTCAAATTGATGCCATCCCAAAGAAGGTTTGGTATGGATTTAGAACCTAAATATGAAGGTGTAAAAAAACAAGATTTTTTCAAGACTGTTCAGCTTGATTATGACTCTGACGATATTATAGTTGTTGGTAACCCACCCTTTGGTAAGAGAGGTAATTTAGCCGTATCTTTTTTTAATCACTCAGCCTATTTGGCGAGCACAATAGCATTTATAGTCCCTGTTATTTTCCGAAAATTTATGGTTCACAAGAAGTTGGATTCCAGTTTAAAATTTATCAGCAAGCTAGAATTGCCTAGAGATTCGTTTGAACTTGCTAATGGAAAACCCTATTCGGTAAATACTGAATTTCAGATATGGACTAAATTAGAATGTTCCTGCGATGACATGAGGCTTAATGAAGCCTTACCTATATCTCACAAGGACTTCCAGATGTGGCAATATAACAACACACCTGCCGCTCTAAAAGCCTTTGAGAACGACTTTGATTTTGCTGTGCCTTCTCAAGGTTGGCAGGACTATTCCCGTAGAGAAACAGATTCAGCAAATTGCGAAAAAAATAAACAATGGATTTTACTAAAAGCTAAGAATCCAATAGTATTGTCTCGCTTACTATCTATTGATTACAAGAGTCTGGCACAAAGATGTACTACGGCTGTTCCTGGATTTAGGAAGGGAGATTTAGTAAAGGAGTATAGTGATCGATATGAGTAGAATTCAAGAATTATTCTTAGATATGAAGGATAATACTAGAAATTATCTAGTAAGCGACAAAGGGGCAGATTTTGAAAATCAATTTATCATTGGATTGGAAAGTCAAGGATATGAACAAGCGGATTTCTATGTATTAGGTGATTCCTATAAAAGTATGTTGAAACGAAGCATTGAACAAGATAATGACAGTATAAATAACGAAACTGATCTGAATTACCATTATATAAGCCAGCCTTTCGGTTCTCAACGATACCCCGATTTTCTGATATTTGATCAGGATTGCGTTCTGTGTGTAGAACTGAAATTTTCAAAGGGTAAAACAGCAAAGCCAGTATGGAATTCAGGACTACCTAGGTTTTACGGTTTATATCTATTCGGATCGTATGGAAGAAATGATATAACATTTTTCAGAGGTTGCGATATATTAAACGATCAGGATAGGGAACTTCTCAAAGGTTTTTTTGATAAAGAACTAGAACGATCGGAATCATTCAATAGTATGTACATGTCCGATCAAGAATTTGGATTTTCTACATATGCCAGAAAAGCATATCAGCAGACACAAAAACATAATTCTGATGCCATTACTAACTTCTTTGATAACCCATTAAGATTAAGGTTGGAGAGGTCTGTGTTGAACTATCTCATAAGTATTAGATAATGTGAGTTTGAAAAAAATAGGGGTTAATCAGTATAGGTAAATCGTTAATTTCCTGAAGTTCCCATCAGACACTTTCTCAACCATACCTGTATGACAACAATTCAAAATACAGTGAATCTTCTTAAATATC
The DNA here is from genome assembly GCA_964523645.1 of uncultured bacterium. Taxonomy (GTDB): domain Bacteria; phylum Poribacteria; class WGA-4E; order WGA-4E; family WGA-3G; genus WGA-3G. Next base: position 44,258 of record CAZGAW010000005.1, read on the forward strand.
ACTTCTCTTATAATTATCACGATGCTGATACCTCACGACTTCCTGTGTTGGCATTCTACTCTATTTATGAGGTGTTCATGTCAATTGAGAGATATGAAGGCAAAACGCTCTTGCCACTGAAAAGTCATACTACGTCGGATATCAAATCCGGTGGAATTGGAGATATTGAAGTACTGGAGAAAAATGGGAATTTTTTCGAGGCAGTCGAAATCAAACACAACATTCCAATTTCACCAGACCTTGTTGAAAGTGCGTATCAAAAGTTTGCTGAAATTCCTGTCCGTCGCTACTACTTACTCACCACAGCAGAGCCAAACGTTGATGATCCAAGAAAGGTAAATCAATTCGTTCAGCAAATCCGCAGACGGCACGGTTGTGAAGTGATCGTTAACGGTATTCTGCCGTCGTTAAAATACTACCTTCGATTGTTAACTAATCCGAAACTTTTCTTAGATTGCTACTCAAGAAACCTGCAGTTAGATTTTAATCAGAATACAGACATCAAGGAAATTCATTTACGTTATTGGAATGAATTGTTAGAATCCTTGCTATAAAAAATTGATTTTGAACAGTAGTTTTAGTCAGCAAGCTGCATAATCGCGATACCCTGTTCGCCCGCGACCGAATAGAGCAGCCATTTTTCCCCGTCCTCACAATAGATAGCCGGATCCCGAAGTTCATGCCCGCGTTCCCGATCTAACCCACCTGTCGACCCTTTAATCGGTAAATCCACACCCTCAAAATCATACTTCGGCGCGATGACCTCTATCGGTGCAGAGGGTTGCCAAGCGTTCCAATCCTCTGTCAACTGCACGGTGCTTTTTCGGATGCGTTCTGGGCTATCGCCATAGAGTGAGTAATAGACCGTCAAGGTATCCCCTTCAAGGAGGTTCGCCGTGTGGCGCGGGAAACCGGTGTTGTCTTTTTCCGACTTACGATGAAAAAGCGGTGTGTCCCGTTGAATGAACGATGTTGTCCATTCAGAACTCATTTATGGAGCGTTCGGAACCCCTTTACTGCCTTCATTGTCCGCAACCTATCCACTAAATTGACACGTATGTATCGAAACCTCTTTGCCCCAGCGGAGCAATATGTCTATAACAGCTCCTTGGCAGCGAAACACCATTATCGCTGCTTCAACACGCTCCACATCGTCGCCAAACGCAGCTGCGGACTCGACAGACGCGGTCCCGCAGGGACCGCTTCCACCGGCACACCCCACTTACTCCGCAAAAAATCAATAGACTCCCACACCAAATTCGTGGTATCTACGCTCCGGACGATGCGGGGAGTCTCCATCGCTTCCAAGCCTTCCAGCGTCGCATTCGTGTCTTTATAGCACGATATCGCAAAATCCACACGCCTGCCCTTCTCCGTAAACAAACGGTAGTCGAAACCCGGTAAGACTTGACCGTCCCAGGTCAGGTCCCGCATCGGAAACGGATCGGCTTCGGGACTCTCTATCCGCACGATCCCGTCTTCGTCAACGACTGCGTTCTCTGCTGTGAGGAGATACTCGCGTCCGTGATTATACGGGACGGCTAACTTGAGTTTCCATCCCGCTAAGTCTGTGAGGCCTTCGGTGGGGTCAACATAGATTTCAACAGCCGTGGCTGTATAGATACCGGCACGGTTACTTTTATCTATTTCGACTTCAACGGCTTGGACGAAGACCTTGGGTGTCGGACGTCCAACGCCATTGGTTCTTTGCCATCCGACCGGACACCGGTAAACAACGACTTTTTGAGGTGGAGTTTCGACTTTCGGTGGGGGCGGTGGAGGAGGAGGTGGGGGCGGCGGAGGACCAACAATAATGGTAAGGGTGTTCTGCGGCTGGCAACCGGAACCTATGCGACCGTCCCAAGCCTGCACTACAAATTGATAAGTGCCTACCGGTATTGAAGATCCGTCGGTTTTTACTTCCCATTTAGCAGTTGCCCCAACCTGATCGACACTGAAAGGCATATCGCTATGCCTTTTTTGTACACCATTTATTTGATGCCTGATATCGCTTCCAGTGTAGAAATCTGCTGATGCTGAATTGGTAAAGGTGCCGCTCATAGTAAGTGTAATGAGCACCGTATCGTCTCCTACATTGCTGTAAGTTCTCTGAGTTGTGGATGACGGCGTCAATCGAGCATTACATCCTTGACCTTCTGATACGCGAGTTACCAAGAGACTACACGCCAACAGAACGCATACTGAAATCAACAACTTGGGGGTCGTGCAGGATTGACTATAAAACGTTTTCATAAATAAAGATATTCCTTTCGTATTGACAGACCCAACGCAGCGGCGTGGAGGTCCCTGACCGAGACTGAACAGAAACAGCCCCTTGGCGGGGTTCCCGTGTCAGGAATCCATGCAAGAGGCGAAGACAGCGGTTGCCCGTGTTTCGGGACGTAGCGGAAGTCGCAAGCCGCGAGGTCGAGTCTGAAGTGTGTTAGGGGAGAAGTTATACTTAACGTGAAATAAGGGGGGGTAACGGAGGTATCTAACATATCACAAACTATCGCAGCCTCGGCGGGATGCCGCAAAGTCATTTCTACATCTGCTTGGATAGTTTCTGCTCGTATCATTGACCGAAATCCGTCTCCCTAAAATGTTTGAGGTGACAACTTGTGTTAAGTTATAATACGACAAATTTCGTAATTTTTCAAATTAAAATAAAAAGTCTATATGTAACTATAACCTAATAGTCTGTCCAGTCTAAAATTAGGAGGAACCCCGCTCGTCGTAGGGCAATTCATTGCCCGTTCCTGACCGGCGGACGTGCGATAATGCACTTCGCATTTGGGCGAGTACGCCGCAAAATCGCACTACTACGAACTAATACCTACAACTTTAAGGTGGACAGACTACTATAGTGAAATATACAATTATCATAATCTTCAGTGTCAAAACCCCGTCCTTTAGGGCGGGGATGTAGACGCTGCCTATGTTTGTAGCAAAAAAAGATTTGACTTTTCTATGAAATTGTGGTATAATTCATACACATCGTAGCGGTGGATTCTACCTCCCGCTTGGGAGTGCCACCGCACCGTTTAGAAGCGGTATTACGGTGTAAAGGAAATACGATGTATACCACAAAATACAAATTTTTTCGTGCGCCACGCAACCGGCACCTGAAACGAAAGACGTGGATCGCACATACAATATGGAACTACTTTGTAGGTTGGCAACGCACGCGGAATTCTCTTGGATTGCCGTATCTGTCCTACAAAGAGATGTCGCGAGCATTTACTGTGCTCCGTAACTCGCATCCTGACGTTTTTTCACATTGGCGTAAGTTAGATTCATGGGCAGCGCGCCAAGTGCTTAAACGTCTGGATCTCGGTTATGATCGGTTCTTTAAGAAAATCGCAAAGCGACCCCCAAAGTTCCGATCGTTTCGTAAGCCATACTCGTTTACGATGTCTCCTTCTGGATACAAGTTTGCTGCCCCTATTACTGGTAATAAAGGATTCGGCATCTATAATGACCGTGTGACGATTATGGGTAAAGGGTATAGATTTAATCTGAGCCGTCCTATATTTGGAAAGATCAAAACTGTTACGATCAAAGAAGATGCACTGGGTGATTTCTATATGACTGTCGTTACGAATCACATTCAGTCCCATCTCAAGCCAATGACGGGTAACGCTGCTGGGTTTGATATGGGCATCAAAACAATGTTGACGTGTTCCAACGGAAAACAGTATGAATCGCCTCATTTCTATACAGAATCTATTGATAACGTTAGAACAGCAAATCGTCAACTTTCGACAAAACAGCGTGAAAGCAACAACCGAGAACGTGCGCGACACCACCATGCGCGTATGCATCGGAAAGTCCAGAGACAACGCGAAGATCACCATTGGAAACTTGCACTTGAACTTGTGCGTAGGTTTGATATTTTGTTCTTTGAGACATTGAACCTTGACGGTATGAAACGCCTGTGGGGTCGTAAAGTCTCTGATATTGGATTCTACGCATTCTTGCAGAAAGTCGAGTGGCAAGCGAAAAAGCGTGGAAAACGCGTTGAATACATCAATCAATGGCAACCGACAACGTCTGTGTGTCATATCTGTAATGCTCGTGTTTCTCTTGAATTGAGTGATAGAACATGGACGTGTAAACATTGTAATACTCACCATGACCGCGACATTAACGCGGCTATCAACATTCTTAAGGTTGGGGCATCAACCTTTGGAGTAGAGAACGTTAGACTTGCTATTGCAAGCAGTTCTTGAGGATACCAGAATCTCCCCCGCTTTAGCGGGGAGAGTATGTCAAGTATACACTTTAAAATTTGACCAAAAATGAGAATTTTGATAATATACACTAATGAATAGAGAAACGCGGTGCCTCCGGGGTATAAGCCCCAGCGGGGCAACATCTGTGTAGAAACTTGGCAAAACGGTATCCAGAATTTACGCAATTCTGTCTTTAAGGAAACATATTGATGACAACAGATGTCTTGGAAAATCTTATTGCACGCTGCCACCAACGACACGAGCACCCCCTTAAGCAACGGCAGTCGATCGTAGCACCGCTGCTTCACAAAGGGTTTCCTTACCATTTCACAGTCTATTGTGCACACAGATACCCTGTGATGCTTCAAGACGTGGAGGCGGCGGATATTTCCTTTATGCCGATAGGACGGGTCCCTGGCAACGATCGACCCCCGCGCTCTTTTGGGGGTGAACGGTTCCTGAAACGCCAACAGGCGGCAGACTGGGAAGCGCTTCGATGGCATAAGTCATGGGGGATTCAAGTGTATACGGGGGCCCCCTCAGCACGCGAGGGTGCGCCATGGCATGACATCGACTTTAAATATGAGGCTATCTGTGCCGCACCGGATGCTGTTCTTGCTTGTGTTCAAGCACTCGTTGATGCCGTTGCGAACCCGTTGCTAACGCTGTCAAAGTCGGGTGGACTCCGCTTTTCTTGCAGAATACCCGGGTACCTACACCCGAACACCCAACAAGCCCGGCTGTATGTGCATAAGCACACACCGACATCGGAGGATCCGCACCAGCACGACACGTATCTTGAAATTGTAGGTGAGCAGGGATATAGTTGCTGGGATGCACGCTATGAAATTCTGCTTGGAGATCTGTTAGATCCGCCTGTGATTTCCAAAGCAGTGCTTTTCCCGCCTCTTGATGCGTTTCGCGCTGCACTTCACAAACCTATGCCCCAAAGCGTCCAATACGAAGCGCGCACCCTCGACGCGCCATATTCTCTCGGTTCGGGTAAACTTGACCTCGCGAAAGAGGCATTTTTTAAGCGTGGGTTTTCTTATCTCAGACAAGCCGATGGAATTCACTATTGGAGCCGGCGAGAGGGTGAGACTAGCAATACAGCGGTATCGTTGTGGGAGAGCGAAGGTAACGTATGGATATGTGCATCCACGTCTGATACGGGGTTGCCTGTGGAGGCAACGCTTATCACAGATGTTTGGAACGATACCGGCATCCTGCCACCGATTCCCGCGACGGGGCTGCCGATAGACGATGAAGTACTTGCCATTCGGGAAGGGAAACTCAGTCCGCTGGCAATAAAACGTCCTAAGCCGGTGTTACACAAATTGGAACACGTCGAAAAGATGGATGAAACACGCGAAGACATTTGGGTTCAGCTGGAGCGTGCGCTCGATAGACGGGTGAGTGCGCTTGAATTCATTCCCGATGCGGATTCAGAGAAAGACGGTGAGGTCGGATCCCTTCTGAGTAATAATCGCGCAATATGTTTAAACGTGCCAGATGCTGAACTCGCTGCAGGCATGGAACAATTTTTTCAAAAGCAAGATGTGGGATCAGTAGCACAAATACTCCGGGATCACCGATTGTTTTTGGACCCTCAATACGCAAAAACAGCGGAACAAATTCTCCAACGGCGCGATGGAACACAGCAACTGTGTATCATCAATGTAGAGAGAGAGGATCAACTGTTTCTGGAATGCGAACTCTCAAAAACCACATTGGAGAGATGGGTTGTCAACTGGGAAGGGAGTGCCCTCGGATACTTTGCCACAGCCCTCCTGAATGCCACTGAAATCAGAGATAAATCTCACGCCAATGCTATCAGACGCCTTCGGACAGTCATACAGACGTTTGAATGGCTTGCAGAAGAGATCATCCAACAGATGTGTCACGTTGACGCGGCGACTGTTGAAAACATGCAAGAGTTTCCAACGGTTTCTTCGGATCCAAACTGGACGTTTTGGCATCAACTCAAACGTTTCTTCGGACATTACACCAGAGATGCTGATGCTCCGATGCACTGGGAGAACGAAGTGCTACGCTTCTGGGTGCCGCCGGTGCTGCATCCGAGCGTCAGACACCTTTTGGTCACCTCACCCGCGCTCTACGACGAACATGTACGGCGAGCGTTCTTGGACGAGGAAACTGAGAGCCTTCCGTCCGAACCCGTGGCGTGGGCTCCTGGAAATTGCGTTTTTCAGATTCGCACCGATGTATATCCACGGAAGACAATTTTAGACCTCTACAACACCTGGGACGTTTTTGGGATATCTGAAACCGGGCAGCACATTTTTTCCAGGATCCAAGCTGAAATCGAAAGGGATCCGAGTGTTAAGCATGGCATTATAAGCCACGTTCACACAATTAGACGTTGTTTGGATAATATAAAAAAAAATAAGAATGTCCGTTTTCTGGCGAGCTTCCGAAAGAGAAAAGGATTGGAATCGAGCTTCCGAAAGAGAGACAGATTGGCAACCGTTTTCCAAGAAGCGCAGGTCCTCTGGATCGTTGGCATGCCGGAGATGGGACCCCGCGCCATTTTGGAGCGCACGCAGATCTTGTTTGGAAACGACGAAGAACCGCTTTCTTATGAAATGGAACTTGAAACATGCCGTTACAAAGACGAACGCGTCCAGAGCGTTTATGAAAAGGATATCGTCCATATATTCACAGAGGCTATAGCATTAGCGCAACTCAACCGTTTGGAAAATAAGAAAGTTATGTTGATTACAGGGTTGCGAATTCCTGATATCACCGACAGACCCGAAACGCTCCTTTTTGACTGGGCAGACTTTGATATTGCTGGTGAGTTAGACAAACTTCCCGAGGCAATCGCGACACGCCAACGTTTTGAAACCGAACGCGACAATCTGACGGTTGAATCCAGCAGAAGAGAGGTAGAGCGAGTTCTCGGCTGCCCCCCAAGGCAGGCGAACCGAGTGTTACAACGGATGAGAGGGGGGAAGGTACGTGTCACTTTCCGCGAGCAAATTCTCACACTGCTCGCCGAGGGTGAGAAAACAACACCGGAATTCGCGGCGGCGATTCAAGGACACCCAAAAGCCATAAATACAGAACTCACACGCCTTGTGGGGATGGGTGTAATTGTAAAGGTGCGACGGGGGGTTTATAGACTCCCAGAGGATTAGCACTGAAGCATTCTGACATGGGTTCCCATCATAGGCGAATAATCGCAATACCTTGTTCGCCTGCGACCGAATAGAGCAGCCACGTTTCTCCCGCCTCACAATAGATAGCCGGATCCCGAAGTTCATGCACGCGTTCCCGATCTAACCCACCTGTCGACGGTCTAATCGGTAAATCCGAACCCTCAAAATCATAATTCGGCGCGATGACCTCTATCGGTGCAGAGGGTTGCCAAGCGTTCCAATCCTCTGTCAACTGCACGGTGCTTTTTCGGATGCGTTCTGGGCTATCGCCATAGAGTGAGTAATAGACCGTCAAGGTATCCCCTTCAAGGAGGTTCGCCGTGTGGCGCGGGAAACCGGTGTTGTCTTTTTCCGACTTACGATGAAAAAGCGGTGTGTCCCGTTGAATGAACGATGTTGTCCATTCAGGGGTTTGCCCCCGACTTAACCAACCGTGGTGCGTCGCATAGGGGAAACCCTTCCACCAAAAAACACGATAATAGGGTCCCATCTGTTTATTCAGTGTATCCGAAGCGGTATAGTTCAGGCCATCGGTCGAAGTTGCCCAACAGGTTGCCTGCCCGCCACCGTAGTTTCCATGAAAATACATAAAGAACCGTCGATTTTCCGCATCTATGTGGACATCCGGTGAAGCGATGTGGTCGCATCCCCGAAATACAGTATTGGCACGATGCAAGGCACCCGGGCGATAGATAGTGTAAGGTCCCTCGATTGCCTCGGCATACGCCAATCGGATATAGGCACCACGATGATGGGCAAAGTAGAGGTAGTATCTCCCCAACGGATTTTCGACCCATTCCGGTACGCGAACGAGTGAAGGTCCGTTGATATTGGAGAAACCGTGTTCCCTATCAAGTTCAGACATTTCAGGATGGATTAGCAGCGTTCGTTCCATATTTCTCCTTAATCGTGGTTCTGGAACCGATAGACTTCCTGCGCGGTTTCAGACATATCGCTCCATATCTTTTCTGGAATCCGTGCACCGAAGATTCCGGGGGCATCGGGGGCATGGTGAAGCCGTCGGAAATAGACGAGTGCAAGCATGTGCCTCACTGTAGATTTTGTCCGATTCGGCATGGCTCGGTGCCAACACCGCATGTCACGGACGACAACAGAACCCGCAGGCATCTCTAACTGAAATGAAGGGTAGTTTGCCGCACGTTCAGGCTCACAGACGTTGTACGGAGAATTTCGCACTGCCTCGTCATCCACGATGAGATGCGAACCGGGCCATACTTCAGTCGCACCGTTTTCCACTGTAAAATCGACAAGCGGAATGTTAACAACAATCGTTGAAACGGGTAGCGCGAACGGGAGTTCAGGGAAAAGTTGCCCCGAATCTCGATGAATCCACTGGATTTCGTTTCCGGGACGCGTTGAGTTACAACCGTAAGGCAAATAGGCAAAGATCTTTTCGCCCATTGCGGCTTTCATAATCGACATAGCGAAAGGGTTATCAATGATACGCGGGTCCATGAACGGCATCTTTAGCATTGGATTTTCGCCGTTCTGTCGCTCCTCTTCATTCTGAAGTACATTTTCCATAGCAACGTTGAGTTCCGCTATCCAATCGCGTGGAAGAACGCTCTCAATGACGACCAACCCCGCCTCGCGTAACAAACGTTCGCCAGTCTCAACGCTTTCAGGTGTGAGTTTATTTTCAGCGCGTTCCTGATCGGAGATTTCCAGTATCGGAATGTTTACGGTTCGTCCTGTGGGTTCCATCTGCTAAGCCCGCCTTTCTGGTTGGTTTTGAGGAAGTTTTAATTCTGCTCGAACTGCTTGGCGAACCCGTTCACATACGCCCGTTGCGTGGTGTGCGTCCTCGGTGGTTGCTGATTTACCCGGATATCGAAAGTCCACTGCATGTTGAGAAACTGTCGAAAAATCAGACTGCCAAACGTGCCAATCGGGAATAACAGGTAAAATTAAAGCTAACAATTCTTTCAAATCATGCGTCTTGGCAAATTGAAGGTCAGTCTCTTGGAGGCATGCTTTTAGGTATTTTTCTATATACTGTTGCGCATGAAAACAGATAAAATCGAAATTCGGTGATGCCGCCTGCTGATGCAATTCTATGGCAGCATAATCGCCTTCAGCTTTCCGTACCCATTCAAGTGTTAGTGAATTGATAGTCTCGTTCTCTGTCTCCAAGATTTTCATGGAGAGATTGTCAGGACCATAAAGCACTTGCCCTTTTTCAGTGATTTCTCGGAGAAACCAATCGTTGTATGAAGTTCGATAAGCGATTTCCTCTGGCGAGCGAACCAGCAAATCCATGCTGAAACGGCGCGGGATACGTTGAACAATCTCTACAGCTTGACGACGTGTCTCTGATTCCGGAATCTCCATGACGACCAATAAATCAACGTCTGAATCTTCAGTCGGCATGCCGTACGCATAGGATCCAAAAAGAATGACCTGTAGGGGCGCAAATTCACGGACGATGTCGTTACAAGTTGCTTGGATGTCCTTTCGAGAAATCATCTGCCTACCTCCCATTTTTCAAAGTATACTATTAAAAGGGCAATTAGTCAAGTTCATTACTACAGCAAGTGAAGAAGGAATCAGAAGAAGAAAAAATTGTTGTTTTCTCCTGCTAATTTGTATAGAATAAACTACATCCTATCGGCATCAGTTTCAGAACAGCATTTACAAGCAAGGAGCAAATAATGACACCTGAAGTCGCTTTACAAAAACGGGAGCAAATGATTGAAGAGGGTTTCTGCGTTGTTGATGATGTCCTAAGTGAAGAGTTCTTGCAGGAGCTCCGAGACGAGTCGGAACGGCTTATCGCAGGACATGTAGAACCCGAGGACGTTGTCTATCAAGGACAGCACGTCAACGTCCGCGGTGAAGATAACCCGCATATTCAAAAACTGTTGGAATGGCAACCCTCACGCGAGGCTTTAGAACAGATTGGGTTCGGAGATTTTGTATCATCTGGCGGGATCATTATCCTAACGAAAGAATCCGGGGGACCCCCACTCTATTGGCATCAAGATTGGATGCGTTGGAACGATCCATTGAGCTGCGCGCCGTGGCCCCAAACGATTTTCCTGAATTACTATCTCACCGATACAAACCGAGAGAATGGTTGTTTAAAGGTCATTCCGGGGACACACCGCAAGCGAATCGACCTGCACGACATACTCGTACCTGCGCATGAACAAGGCGCACGCTTCATTGATGAAGACCATCCTACCATGTTCAGCGATCACCCGGATCAGATAGATGTCTGTGCAAAAGCGGGATCGTTGGTAATGGCAGACGCTCGCATCTTACACTCCGCTCACAGAAACTTCACTGATGTTCGACGCACACTCATTCTCGCGTGGCATAGCCGTCCGAACACCGTACCAGACTATTGGGATCGCGAAATCCCGGAAATCATTGTGAATCGCGACGAAGACGCAAATTATCCGATGTCTCGTATTCCTGGTGATTTATTACAGCCATAACACAGCGCAGTGCCTTGAGGATATGGAGGAAAAATGATTCCTATTGATCTCACGAATAAAGTGGCGGTAATTACCGGCGGTTCAGGCGCATTAGGTCGCGTTATGGTAAGGACTCTGGCGGAAGCAGGTGCAGATATCGCAATCTGCTACTACCAGGACCAAGAAACGGCGCGCCTTCTACAGGATGAAATCATTGCAAAGGGCGTAAAGGTAACCGCTGTACAGGCAGATGTCACGAATCAGGATTCAATAAACGCGATGCGTGACATCGTTTCAGCGGAATTGGGTGCCGCAGACATCATCGTTAATAATGCTGTAATCCAGTATACCTGGACCTCTGTTTTGGAACAATCCGCTGAAGACTACGAAAGCCAGTTCGAGTCATGTGTCCTGCATAATGTATACATGGCACAAGCCTTCGTTCCAGCGATGATCGAATCAGGATGGGGACGCGTTGTCAGCATTAATACGGAATGTTCAATGCAAAACTTCGCGAATCAGAGTGCTTATACATCGGGCAAGCGAGGTATGGACGGCGTTTTACGGGTACTCGCAAAAGAGGTTGGTGCGCACGGTGTTACTGTCAATCAAGTCGCGCCAGGGTGGACAATCAGCGAAAAAAGTGAATCAAGAGCGTCCGACGAACATTATTGGCGTAAAGTGCCGATGCAACGCCGAGGGACTGCTCAAGAAATCGCTAATACTGTGCTCTTCCTTGCATCGGACCTCTCGAGTTATATCACGGGTGTGTATATCCCCGTGTGCGGCGGGAATGTAATGCCCACGATTTGATAAATCTGTTCCGAATATGTTTTGAGGGAAATATGGAACGACACAAAATTGCGTATAAAGTACTGAACGACCACAATCCGAATGCGGAAACAGGGCAACGCTGGGAAATAGAGGTGCATGCCACTGCCGAAGAGTTAGAAGCACTTGCTGAGAGCGGTTATCTTGTGCGCGAAGGCCTCTTTCAAGGTGAGGCACTCCAAAAATTGCAAGACGCTCTTGATCGTTTGGAAGAACGAGAATGGCAAAAGCGAGACAATGCAATTGCTGGAAAGCGAGGTTGGGGCTTTATTCCGCGTCATTTGATGGATAAAGATGACGCATTCTTAGAACTCCTAAAGTTCCAACCGACCTTATCCATTGCACGGGCGATGATGGGACCCCTTGTGCGGCTGCGTGGTTTGAGTGCTCGTATCTCGTATCCTGGCGATGATCGAGAGCAGCAAACTCCATGGCACCAGCACCTACGAGTGGTTTCCAACCCATTGCCGCCGTGGTTTTCACGTCCGCACTGTATGGATTGTCTCATCTACCTTGACGATCTGAACGAAGACACCGGCGCAGTCGCAGTTGTTCCGGGGTCACACGATTGGTTGGACAAGGCAACGCCGAACACTTACGGACCCGTTAAAGGTGAAATTGAGTTAAGAGTGAAAGCCGGTGGGGGTGTCCTCATCCACGGCAACCTCTGGCACCGAGGTTTACCAACGCTTAACGCTAAACGACGGATGTTAATTTTAAGTTATACGCCGACATGGCTACGGAAATCCCCACACGGTGGCGCACAACCTGAAGATGGGTTAACGCACGCCTACCTTAAAGAGGCGGATATGGAAGAGCGGATGCTATTGGGTGTGGGTGGATATTCCTAAATTGTACATAAAGCACAGAAACGCATATACAGGGTCTGATAGGAGACTATAAAAACTGATAATTCTTGTATTTTTATGGTAAGCCTTGTATACTGCAATCAGGTTTTTGAGTCGTTTCTCAAAGGATATCAAATCGGTGAAGGGTCAGGTCGCGGAAGGCATGGAGTTCCCTGGTGTCGCAACAAGTTACATTTCCGTGCGGGAACACCAGTATGTTGATCCGATTAAAAAGATTAGTTTCTCGGCATGGGTTAAGGTAGACCAGAGAGGAATGATTGCGTCCTGGGATCGGAGTGAATTTTTCCGTTTTGCCGACTGAGAAAGAGATTGAACACCTTGCCAGCGGTCCCGAGAACCCGTTTGCAGTAGATCCCCAAGGCAAGTTGAGTATCACGTGGGGCGATATTAAAGACATGAGATAAAAAATGACGGGCGGTGCTACAGTACCGCCCGTTTTTCTTTTTCTCAAGAACACTCTTAAGCACTTGATCCTGCAATCGCTTCCTGAACACCGGGCCATTCTTTCCAGATATCGGTGTAAGCATCATAACCGTTTTGCTCACAATCAACGTGCCGCAGCCTAAAAATAACAGCGTAGCGGATATCTGATGCCGCGTTCGGTGCCGCAGTATGAACGATCTGGTGGTGTGTCAGGACGACATCCCCCGCTTTACCGATGATCTGCTTCGGTCCTTCAGGTAGTTCCGGTCTCGGCATCCCATCTGCCAATATTTCATGCCCTTCCTTCTTGAAGTAATCGGCGAAGAAACTATGTGATTTGGGCCAAACGGTGAAGTTTCCACTATACGGTTCTGGAACATCAGCGAGATAAATCACAGCGAGTGCGGTAAATCCACGTCGATATACGCCTTTCGCCATACCATTTTTACCGCTCCCTAACCCGTCAAGGTGCCCGCTCGGTTCATTTGGATCTACGTGCAACGGACCCGGGAAACGCAGTGCAATCTGTCCTGAACCCGGAATTTGAACGTTTCCTTCACCCATCAACGATTCCGACAGTTGGAGAATAGGCGTTTTATTGAAGAGATTAACAATTGCAGGCGCGTTACGAATTTCGTCGCAGTAGGATTGCGCTCTGTACCGCTCTAAGTCGCCTTCGTTCATTCCGACAGTACCGATGGAGTGATTAATCTCGTGTCGCGCCGCGTCTACCATCAATTGTGGTACAACACCAGGGACAGAAATATAGCCGTTTTCATAGAATTCTAACTTTTGTTTGTTCGTAAGCATACCGTTCTTGCCTCCCATGCTTCTCAGTAGTGGGATCCCTCTTATCTAAATAATCTCGTTTACCTGTGCGCTGGATACGGCAATCCGTTCGGAAAAGCGTATTGTAATTTAGACTTGGACTCGCGTGAAAAGTTTAACAGAATTGAATAGATTCCTATGCCACTTTCGGCACTCCAAGAAGCCCTTTTAAATTAGTGGGTCAGGGCGTAAATAACGGCATTGATACCCATTTTCAGTGCCATATCCGAATATTCGCGCGGGTAAAAACGCTCTGCAGCATGTTCCCAGGCATCACCGAGATCGGTATTGAAGTTAATCATCATCATAAGCCGCCCGTTGTCGTCATAAACACCGCGACAATACGCCGGATAGCCGTCGTACCTTTCATACGTTCGCCCACTAAAGATTGAGCGGAGTCCAGGAATCTGAACCAGTTCGTCAATTTGGAAGAAGCACCGGAAAATTGGATGCGAAATAGGGATGTCCACGGGTTCACGTTGTGGAAAAATTTTCTTGAATTCCGTATAAAACCATTCCCATTCGCGTTCCCCGTGAAAATCGTCGATGAAAATAAAACCGCCGCGTAAGAGATATTCACGTAGGTTCTTTGCTTCCGCTCGGCTTAACCTAAGACTACCGACTTCCAACATGTAGGCGAACGGATATTCAAACAATTCCGCCGCACCGACTTCAATGATTTTTTCACGCGGGTCGGCATCAATATTCGTCTGTTTTCGGAGTTGGAAGATAAAATTCCGGTCAGAGGCGGGCCAATCCACTCGCCAACTACTGCGTCTGGTGAGTTGACCGCCGTATTTTAGACGGACAAAGGTGAATCTGTCTGTATCTCCCTCCGAATTCGGTAGGATCATAGATGCGGACATCACAATGAAAATGGTTAATAGCTGGAGGGTTCGCATGTTTTTCCGGCTTGAAGATAGGTTCAATATTCGGATAAGAATCTATTCGTGAAACGCTGAATAGGAGTATAGCAGATAAAATGAATTTAATCCACGCCTAAACCAGATTCATGCATCCAGCAACAGGTAAGCAAGCGTAGCAATTTGGACTAAAAACTGTGGGACCAAACCGTCGTAACTTGGATGCCTGTCCCAGCTTCAAATGCCTTTGCGATGTTAATTCTGAAAACAGAATCGTCTCTTCCAGAGTGCATACCCGGAACGTTAATGACAACAACAGAATTGTCTTCGCCAAACTGCAAACCGACCCCGATATTTCCTTTGGGATTGAAGGCATACGCCGGACCAGATACATTCCAGACTTGTCCCTCGTCAAAGAAGATAATAGCAAATGCGTTTTTGAAAATACGCCAACTGAATAGATTGGATAAACGGTAGTGATATTCGACGTTAAGTAGAAACCCTCGATCTCCTGTAAAGGCGTATGGAGAAGATGTATGCCCACTTTTATAGGTTATCCAGCCTTCAGATTCATTTTTCTCTCGGCTCCAAGGATATCCTCTGAGGCCTGCCATGCCACCAATGACAAATTGGCGTTGAATTGGCAAAGTCGAGTCGGAAAACCCAAACAGGAACCGGGTGCGGATTCGGTTGTTTTTTATCCGGAAGGCATACCGAAAGTGCAATTGTAAACGTGTAAAATCAAAATCGGAGCCTACAGCAGCATCGCTATGTTCAATGAAAAGCGTATTGTGCCAACCTATGGAATTTGTTACATTGTTCAAATCGTATCGGAAGGTGATACTTCGGATTTGCCCCGGGGTTATTGGTGGATTCTCTCTCACACGGAGGTTCGATCCCCAATTGGCAACAAACCAATCTGTGCTTCTCTGTAAACTCGTGTGTGATTCAGCAACCGCTGCCACTCTGAAGAAATGGGTCGGCAGAACGGGTGCCCATTGCAACGCTATTTCAGCACCTTGTCGAAGATAGTAATTTTGAAGGTCAGGTGTACCGATGATGCGTTGAAAAACAGGTAATGGATTATTGTAGTTCGGAAAGAGTTCAGGCGCGACCACTTCGGTCAATCGGTGAATTTGCGCCGTCAGCCCGAGGTTCCAGATGTAAGGTTTTCCCCAATCTACGCTGCTCCCCATACGGTAGTGTAAACGCGGATTGCCGAAGGCATAACTTACCTTCCCAAAAAACTTCGGGGTATAATTCGCCTCTGAGTTTCTGATGCGCCATGCCCAGAGTGGTCCGAGGTTTTTGCGTTTCCCAAGTTCAAAACCTGTGCCGATTTCCCATCCTGTCACTCGGTTAAACCCGAGACGTAGTGGTGGATTAAGTCCGAGATAAGCATTGGTCGAGAGCGGTTTCTCATCAACAGTAATTGTCGCGATGTACCTTGAATTTTCCTCTTCAACCTGTAGGTTTACCTCCTCAAAATAGGGCATTGCTTTAAACAGGGTTTTGAGTGCTTGCTCAATGTCATCAGAGCCGTTGCCAAGTGTCTGTTGAATCTGTGCCTCCGGAACCTTCCGATGACCTCGGATACGTATTTCGTGGATAGGGGCGTCCCCTGCTCGAAAACGCGTTCCGACAGTTGGCGTTTGGACATCTGGTTTTTGTGGAACCAACTTGTTAGATGTTGATTTTTGGACTTGCTCCCCACCAGATCCAGAAATCGTCAGTGATTTTAGGACTGATATCGTCCGTGTAACAGGAATATCCCCAACGGTAATTATTGCAATCCGTTCGGCCTCCTTTTCTTCCACGCGTAGAGACCCCTTTTTAGCACTGTTAAGGAGCACACTTGCAAGAATAGGCATAACCGCAGCGATATCGCCAGAACCGTTTTCAAGAAGTTTAATAATATTGGAACTTTCAATTCCGTTGACACCTTGAAGTTGAATGTCGTGAATTTGCTCGCCGTCAAAACTCCAATCCCAAGACTTTGCCAGTTCTCGTGTTTCTTGCAAAGATGGTGTTGCCGCTTCAATGATATCAACTGTACTGGAAGATGTTGGCGTGGATTCGTCAATTTCAGGTGTTGGAGACTGTGCTGGTGGCGCGAGTTTCAAGTCCTGTGGTTTAAGCGACATGAGTTCTGGAATCTCAATACCGAGTTGATCAAGATTTAGCAACAATTCCCTGAGTTGCTTTTGCGGAATTTTACCAACGATGTTTATCAGGTACACATCATCACTACTTTTAACAATAATGAAAATTCCCTCAAGGGTCTCGCTGATTTGGCGGGTATAAAGACGCACATTGGATGATCCTAACACCTTCCAGCGGCGCGCTTTTAGTGTCTTGTTATAATATTGAACAACCTCCTTAAGATCAACGGACTTGCGTCGATAGCTGCAGAGATGTAAGTTGTCAACGGTGTTAAACAGCGGCGCAATAGGGGAGGTTGGATCCTCCATTACAAGTGAGATGACGCGTCTGTCTAAATCGAACTGGAATTCAGACGATGGGAGATTTGGACAATCAAAAGCAACAGAGCCGTTGTCTGGTTGCGAATGTACAATAGAACTTATGAGAAACAGGAGTAGTATTAATATTGTTGTAATGCTATATTTCATCCAGAGCTTTCCTTACTGTTCATCAATATCTTCAATTTCCTCAAGCCTTTGCTTTAGTTTCTTCAATGCGTTTGGGACGCGAGGTTTGCCGGGGCGATAAATAACTTCAGGGGGTACTATCTTCCCCGATCTGGTTGACTCCCAACGCCAATTCCATTTAGGGGTTGTTACTGAGATAGAAGAACGAGACCACTCAGAAACGGGTTCCTTCGGGGGTTGATAGTACCACTGTAGCGCGATGAATTCTCGGGGCCCCTGGAAGTAGTGAATCTCAACGGGATAGCTGCCCGCTTTGAGCGTTATGTCTCCTTGTTTACCCATTGCCGTATGGACACCGTCGTTATCTACAATCAACTTTCCATCGATATACAGTTTTGCGCCATCGTCTGCATAAAGTCCGAAGGTATAACGTCCTGGTGTATCAATTGCCAATTCGCCCCGAAAGCGGATCGCAAAATTCTCAACGACGGATTGCATTTCTGGTGTCGGAAATCCCTCGGTATACCTCCGTTGCGGAACATCAAGATTTGGTGTGACAAAGGTGTAGACAGGCGTCAAACGATCGAAATCCGGCATCTGCTGGATTGGACCACCCGGAACGTAGACTTGCCCGATTAACCCGTGTCCGGCAACCACATCTGTGTCGAAGATACCGATCCCCTCATCTACAGCATCAAGCGTTGCGAGCCCTACATCCGCTGCGCCTGTCCCGTGGGAAACCAAGTGTTTTCCCGTTCCATACCCGCCGCGCCCATCTCCTTTGCGTCCAACACCGCCAACGCCGATTCCGCGTTGCCCCTCAATGACAACGGGACCCGCCAGTTCACCATCTTCGCCAGCACTTGCATTGGACACAGGACTCGGTGCATCTGTTTGCGGAACATCGGCATGCGTAACAACATCAGGGACAATATCCGCCTGAATCGGTGCTTTCGGAATACTGACTTCAGCGGCATACGTCGGTGAAGCCGGGGAAGCAGGGGATGCCTCGACCTCACTTACTTGGGGCACCGCAGGCGGGCGCGGCGGTAAAACCCGTTGTCTTATCTGTTTTTCGGATTCAGGCTTTAAGATCTCAGCGGAGATGCTCTCTTTCTCCATATTAAAATGACTGACGAGAAACGGAGAAATCGCTAATATCAGGCCGAAGTGTATCCCGAAAGATAGCAATAAGGCACGATTTGTGCGCCTGTGCATTTTGTTATTCCTCGTGTATTTAGAAGGTCAGTAGCATCGTGAGCACAACTCGCTCCTACAAAGAATGTTTAGTGTGTGAGCGAATAGATAACGGCATTAATTCCCAACTTGAATGCCATATCCGAATACTTGCGCGGATAGAATGCGTCCGCTGCATGTTCCCATGCGTCTCCGAGATCCGTATTGAAATTAATCATCATCATGAGTCTACCGTTGTCATCGTAAACACCGAGACACCGGACTGGACGTCCACCACTCCTGCCTCTTTCGTAAGTTCTTCCTTTGCGCGCTGCACCTGCTCCTGGAATTTGCATTAATTCATTAATTTGATAAAAACAGTGAAAAATGGGATGCGAGATCGGGATGTCTTCTGGCTCACGTTCCGGGAATATTTTCTTTAGTTGTTTATAAAACCGTTTCCACGCCTCTTTACCATGAAAATCATCGACAAGGATAAAACCGCCGCGGAGTAAGTATTGCCGTAGGTTTCCTGCCTCAGCATCGGTAAGTTTCAAACGTTTGACATCCAGCATGTATCCAAACGGATAGCGAAAGAGCTCATTGGAATTAATATCAACCACCTTTTCTTCGGAACTCACTATGACATTCGTCTGCTTGCGAAGTTGGAAGATAAAATTGCGATCGGAGCGGGGCCAATCTGTATCCCATTTACCGCGATGTCTTCGGTCCCCTCTATATTTCAAACGGACGAACGTAAATGTATCCGTATCGTTATTCTCAAGTGTTGTCGTCTCGGAAGGCGCGGCCACAAGCGACGGTACTATCAATATAGATACAACATGAAGCAGAAAGGATAGTGATAAAGCGCGATTTATACGTTGAGGCATGCGGTGTCCCCTATCATTTTGCTTAGAAACTATAAAACCAGACGAAGTTGAATTGCACGCCTTGCTCCGATTCAAAGGCTTTCGCAACATTAAACCGCAAAAAAGAGTCGCTTTCACCGAACTGAAAACCGATACCGGCATCGCTCTTCGGCACAAACGAGTATGTGTCGTCGGCTATATTCCACGTTTGACCAACATCAAGGAAAAACACCAAAAAGAGATCGAAATCAAAATTAAATTGCATGTTTCTCCAGGTGAAAAGTTGCGGTAAATTGAGAAAATATTCGATATTAAAGAGGTAGCCGTGATCGCCAGCAAAAGCGTAAAGTGGATAGCCGTTCAATAGCCCTGGTCCACCGATAACAAATTGGCGTTGAATCGGTAGAGATGCGGTTGAAAAACTGCCGATGGCTCGCGTGCGCATCTGATGTTTACCGAACGGATGTGCATAGCGTAGATGGAGCTGGTACCGAGTAAAATCGAAATCTGAACCGAAGGCAGCAGTGCTGTATTCAACTGAAAACGTGTTATGCCAACCGAGATGATTTTGGCGGGTGCTAAGATCGTATTGGAACGTGATGCTCCGCATGTGACCGGGTGTTATCGCTGGATTTTCCCGCGCTTCTGATCTTGAACGCCAATTGAAGAAATGCCAATCTGTGCTTTTTTGTAAACTATCATGTGTCTCGAGAAGTAGTGCTAATTTAAACGAGAGCGTTGGTACAATCGGTTTCCATTGCAAGGCAACCTCGATTCCCTCTCTCAAATAGTAATTCGGGTAATCCTGCATCCCGAAAACCCGAAGGAAATCCGCGCCACTTTCGTTGTAGTGCGAAAAAAGTTCTGGAGCAATCGTACCTGTCGCACGATAGAATTGCGTGGTGAACCCGAAATACCATGAATCGGGTTCACCTTGAACGATGCTGCCCCCAGCTCGGTAGTAGGACTGTTTATTTCCAAACCCGTACCCCATCTGCGCGAAGAGTTTTGAATTGTCATCTCCGCTGGATTCAGAAGAGGCACCCATCCCAAAGGAGATGCTGCTTTTCTCCTGTCTCCGAAAACCGGTTTCAAATTGTGCCCCAAGCTCCCATCCCGTAACGCGATTAAACCCAACTTGCGGACTTCCATCCGTATAAAAACGGGCAGCAGGTGGTTTTTCTACGGCTGTCATTATTGCTGTCCGTTGCGAATCTTTCTCCTCAATTACAAGTTCTACCTTTTCATACGTCGATACTGTAAAAGCGAGTGTTTTGACGGCTTCTTCAATTTCTTCGGATCCACTTTCAAGTGCTTCTCTAACTGTGTTTGCCTCGGTGTACCGATTTCCGCGAACCACAATCTCGTGAATCGGATCGCCTTCTCGGGTCCGAAACGATTTCGTAAGCATAGTAGGTTGTGTGTCATCGGACGGTTCACCGGCGCGAATCGTAACACTTCGTTCTGCTGTATTCACAATAAACTTCGGTGTATCAACAGAACCGTTTTTTAATAGCAGACCGTCCAGCAACTCGGTAATGTCTTCGGTTCCATTTTTTAGTCCATCGCTGACTCCAGCGACCTGTTTTTTTGCGTTTGCGCGAATCTGAATGCGTTCAATTGGGTGACCACGATAGCTCCAGTGTCCGATATGACGCTCGGTGTAAGCACTTGAAGAGGGTATACTGAAGGCTACTTTAGATTTTCCAACGTCAGCGGAGAGATTTCCAGCAACCCGAAATAGCGTGGGCAGTGGCATAGGTTCCGCTGTCTCCTCGACTTTCGGAAGTGTGAGGTCGCCGAGTGATTTCAATTCACGGATCTCAATCCCGAGTGCGTCGAGATTTGCTAAAAGTTTCTCTATTTGCTGTGAGGGGATATTACCCACAACGTTTAACAGATACACATTCGCATCGCTTTTCACGACTGCAAAAATGCCGATAACAGTGTTATCCGTACGTGAACTTTTCTCAGTGGCTCCCGCTAATATATAGAGACGAGAATTACTATCTTTTTCTAACTGGTACCAGTTTTTTGCTTTCAAATTTTCGCTATAATACTGAACCAGTTTATCAAAAACATCTGCGTGATAATCGTGGATCTGGATATAGAGATCTTCCACTGTGTTGAAGGGTGCTTCGGTAGTCGCGAGGGCAATCAGTTCGCGAGTAAAGTGGAACTGAAACTTGGCATTTGGGATATCAGGGCAATCAAAGGGAATTGTGCCGTCGGGTATTTCAGCGAACGTAGGCGAAGATAAGATTAGTATAAAAAGGAATATAATGGAAATGCTATCTTTCATATTTTCTGACATAATTTGGGAGAACCGTGCTATCTTAACACGTCAAGGTTTTCTTGTCAAATCGACTGAGAATCTTTACGACCGATGCATATTACAAATTATAACGAATTTTAGTACATAACGTTGACATTAAAAAATACTATTGAAACGACTGCAGGTGCGGTTTTCACCACACCTACACATCTGAGGAAGGCTCATAAGTGCTTACATGTCTTTCGGAGTTCGACGCTCCTATGAAATTACTGATTCAATTAGCCTTCCTGGATGGCTACTTGGATCCAAGCGTGTAACGTTTCATAGAAGATGACTCACGTATCTCCATGTTTTCCACACTCGCTTCATAACCTAAATCCTTGACAGCCGCAATCAAAGCATTTTTTACATGCTCCGAAATTGCCGCATTCAAGCCATCAACAGGATCTGCCCCAGCGAGTGCCTGTACCTGAACAATAAAGTACTTCGGTTCATCGGGGTTCAGATGCCAACCTACTTTATTCTCCAAAACAGGCTCGATAGTTTCATCTCCTATCTTACCAAAGGGCATCGTGGCTGTCACGACCTTGTAGGTAGCATCCTCAATAACCAGATCATCAATCTTTTGCAACGTCTTCATGATGCTGAAAGCAGAAGTAACTCGCGTCATACCACTAACGGATAACGTAACCTCAAAGCCGGTCTTACCAAATTCTTTGGTAGCGCACCCGAAGTTAAAAACCAGCGACACAGCAAACAAAACAGATAGAGAGATAAATAACGATTTTGACTTGTGCATTTCAATTTCCTCCACATTTCATTGTAAAATTCACAATCCACACTATTCGTCAAGTGCGAAACGGAGTACACCACGATTAAGGGTTCCCACATAGAGCGTGTTGTTATCAACCACAAGAGCGGAAACAACACCTGGAATTTCTGGTGTCGCCGGCTTCCATGTATTAGAATTCTCTTTTAACTGATACACACGTTGCTCGGATTGCCCGTACACTGTCGTTCCCTTTACCGCCAATCTGTCTACGACTGGGATATTACCCTCGGTGTCAGCTGCCTTGTGCCAGCTATTGCCATCGCTTGAATAGGCTACGCCTTGATCGGTTGCGACATAAACGGTCTCTCCCGCGAAGGTTATTGCGTTGAATGCCTCAACAGGAAACGGGAGAGCTGCAGTGACATCGTTCCAAGTATCTCCCTCATCAAACGATTGAAAGAGGGCTCCCTCCCGTTTTCCGACGTAAACGGTGCTATCTAACACGGCGATTCTGAAACCCATAGAACTAAGGGTATCATAAGAAGTAGAGACATCAGCCGAATAATCAAAAGGACCGGACAATAGAGATGCAAAAGAGTCCTCGCCTTTATCGACTAACCCCGTGTTGTGCCATTCATGCATACCGGGTTTCCATCTGTAAAGCGTCTTCCCGTATTCCACATAGTAGGTATCGCCACTAACGGCAAAGCTTCCGATAAATGCCATCATACCAGCTGCGGCTTGTTCTTGCATAACTTTATTCATGGCTTCGTTTAACTGGTTAAAATCAACATCTTCGGGATTTGGTGGCACGCCTTTTTCAAGATTTTGCTTAGCCTTGTCGGTAAATGCTTGCATTACAATTTTGCTCATTTCTTCGTCCGTTTTATGTCCCTCAACTCTTTTAAAAGCAGGCATACCGTCTATAAATTGTAGGCTGTGGTCCTCGGTAGATAGATGACATAGCGGCGAAGGGGTATTCATGTGATTCCCTCTCTTCACATACAGCATCTCGTTAAATGCCTCAATGATAACACCGGCATCAATCTCACCGGGAAGCGGTGTCCACGATTCACCCCCATCCACTGAAGAGACAAACCCGTTTGTTGAATTTGCATAGAGTTTTCTGTTAGCAGCGATGAGCGTCATAACGGGGGTGCTCACGAGGCCTGTATTAAAATCATACCACGTTTTGCCGCCATCAATTGTGGTTTGAACGCCAGAAGGTGCACCTTTGTAGAAAGTCTTCTCGTTCATCATCAACACAGGTGGAGGCACGTTGTAACCTGACCCACCCTTTACGTTTAAGGCAGTCCAGGTTTCCCCGGTATTCATCGAATAGAAAAGGTTCCCATAGGCATCTACGACGACAACCCTTCCGGGTGTCGTGAAGAGTTTAACACTCGGCATATAGATTTCTGTTGCCTCTGCACCTGGGAATGGAAAACTCATCTCGAATTGTCCAGATTGCTGTCTCTCTTCCTCCTGCTCCTGTCTCTTTCGTGGGTCTATGGAATACCATGTATTCCCTTGATCGGTTGAACGGTAAAGAGACCACTGGCCACTTCCTGTCAATGAAGATCTAAGTTGCATCCCGATCTGATTCTGGTTTGTAAGTTCGTCCCCCGCGGCAACATAGAGACGGTGTTCATCGACGGCTAAGGCATGGATAGCTGTTTTAATTTCGGACATTTCTGCGGGACGAATGGTTAATTTTTCCCATCTCTCCGTGTTGAGGCGATAGAGTCCGTCATCAGTACCAGCAAACAGCGTGTTCTCAAGGGCAGCGATTGCACGAATTTTCTTGCCTGCAAGGTTCTCATCATTCAGAGGAATCCACGATTTGCCAGCGTCTACAGAACGGAACACACCTTCAACGAGCGCAAGATTGATTGCCATATCGGATTCCGTACCAGAGCCCGCATCCGTGATGACCATCCCGACCGACTGTCCCATTGGATGTTCACCGAGCGAAGTCCATGTCTCACCGTGATCAGTAGAAGTTAATACCGCCCCATCGGTAGCGATGTAGAGCGTCCCGCTCCGTTCTACCATCTGTTGTGTGCCCCCCATCATCCAATCTTTCAGGCTGAGTGCGGTAGGACCTCCAGCGATGACGAGTTGCCATGAATGTCCGTCGTCTGCCATTTTGTAAAAATTCGTGGCAGTTCCGGCGTAAATGTCTCCACGCGTTGTTGTGAAGAGGGTATTGACAAGCCCTCCTGTGGGTCCCTTTGTTTGTATCCACTGCGGTTTCGGTGTTGAAACCTCAGGTTCGTCAACAAGTGCTGCTGCGAGAAGTTTGGCATCCGGTTGCTGACCGGCACCAGGATTCCTACCCGGGACAGTCGACGTTCCTGCCTGATTCCGCACCGCAGGTTTTGCGGGTGAATCTAAGACAAAAGCGGCTTCAATAATCTCAACCGTCCGTTCGGATGTGGCGTTTAAATCATACGGTTTCTGAAAACGGGAGAGGTATTGTGTACCAACCCCCATCAATAGAAAAATTAAGGCAGCCGAGGCTGCAGACAGCACCCAAGGCACTACAGGTTTACTCGCAGCAGGTGCCGTAGGCGTAATACGCGAAATTTCCTGCATAATATGCTGTGTTAGGTTAGCAGGCAGTTGGAAACTGCCGAGGTTTTGTCGAATCATGTCTTCCTCCTTCTTTAGACGATTGCGTGCGCGACTGAGTCGGCTTTTGACAGTATTTGGAGAGACACCGAGAAATTCGCTAATGGTCTTGATTGTCATTTCGCCGAGGTAATGGAGTGTCATCACCGTGCGTTCACTCTCAGGCAGTTTTTGGAGCAGTTCCTTGACGACTTCACGACGTGTTTCATCGGCTTCGGCTTCCTGTTTCTGTGCCATATATTGAGAATATGATGCTCGATTCACCTCATTCATATCAGTGACCTCCAAGGATTGTTCCGGTAAGGATTTCTTTTGGAACCAGTCAGCACATAGGCGTGCCGCGATGACATACAGCCATCCCGCAAACAGGTTGTGATTTTTTAATGTTTCGAGTTTCTGGTAGGCCCTGAGAAACGCATCCTGCGTGATTTCCTGAGCGATGTGAAAGTCACCGATTTTCCGCCACGCCAGCGCATGCACACCTTTCTGATACTTGTTGACGAGAAGCGCGAACGCCTCCTGGTCGCCTTGTAGTACCTGCTGAATGAGTTGCGCATCTTTCTGTTCCATTGCGAGCTCCTTTGGAATCCTAATATCTTTTAATTTAAGTGACAGGTTTTAGATTTCAAAAGGTTGCATTATTTTTAGAAAAGTGAAATTACGGTTAGGAATTTACCGCTACCAGAAACAATGAAAAGGAATACAAACAGGGTAATCGCGATTTTGGAAGGAATATAGGAGGATTGGTGTGCTTAGAACCGCTTCAACCGTCCCCATGTCGTCGTGAGTTTTTCGCGGGGTGTTACTAACAATCCGCCTCTGTTTGGAATACTATCGCCGGTGACAGTGATGTTATCAAAGACTGCCGTATAAT
>CAZGAW010000006.1:0-7724 GCA_964523645.1 uncultured bacterium
ACAATGAAAACGCGTTTAATTTCCATCGGTGTAATGCCCACATTTCTCCTATTAATTAGTATTTCTATCGTATCAATGGGTTGCGAGCGAGTGAACCAACAAACAGGGATTCTTTCAACTGAGCCCGCAGAACAAGCACACGCCATGATCAGCGCATTGGGCGACAGTGGCGTAACCGGAATAGCAGTCTTCACACAAAACGGCGACCAGATCACGCTCACGGCTGAAATTCACGGTGCCTCCCCGGGTCTTCACGGCTTTCATATCCACGCATACGGGGATTGCAGCGCACCCGACGGCACATCCGCTGGCGGACACTGGAATCCTACGGATGTTGCGCACGGAAAATGGGGAGCAGCTGAGTTTCATCTCGGGGATATTGGCAATATTACCGTCGGAGCAGACGGCACAGGTCGTATTACATTGACGACAGATCTGTGGGAAATCGGCACAGGTTCCGACATAGATGTTGTCGGCAAAGGCATCATTGTCCATGCGGGTGCCGACGATTTTGTCTCACAACCTTCGGGGGCTGCAGGCGCGCGTATCGGGTGCGGTGTCATTGTATTGGTAGAATAGTTGTAGTAATCCTACTTTCGCTGGCGAGGTGTTTTTGCTGGGGGTTTTTGCGAACGCTAAAATCCAATGCGAAGAAAGTATTTCTGCGTATTTCCCTCCTAACCTCGCCTTTCAAGGCGTATCCTTTTTAAAATTCATCAAGGAGCACTAAAAATGGCGAAAGCCCTCTCACTCGTGGCACACAACGACTTAGAAAGCCAAGTGGAAGCACTCGAAAGGGATGGTTATGTCTATTTCCCCGGCGTGCTTAACGCTGAGGAAGTCGCTGAATTGCGTGCCACTATGGATCGATTAGAGACGATTCCGGCGTGTTTGGATCGACACCAAACACCTGAAAATGGTGGCAAATTCCTCAACAAAATCATCAACAACTCGTTTAATCGAGACTCGCTGTATCTCCAGTTCCTTGACAAATCACCCATTATTGAGGTTGCCGAAGCAACGCACGGTGAGGATTGTCATTGCATCGGTATGCAATCGTGGATAACAGGACCCGGACGTCCAGATCAGGGGTTACATTCCGATTGGCTGCCAATCTCGCTACCCGCAGACGTTCGTTCCGATCCTCGCGTTAAAGTCCCAATCTTTATCACGACTGCCCACTACTATCTCAACGATATGTATGAGGAATTGGGACCGACGAAGTTCGTGCCGGGCAGCCATTTCTCTGGTTGCTCTCCGAACGGACAAACCGAGTGGAAAGGTCGAACGGAAGAAAGTATCTTATGCAATGCGGGGGATGTCGTGCTTTTCCGCAGTGAAGTCTGGCATCGCGGTTCTGCAAACACGAGTGCCGAGACCCGTTACCTCTTACAGGTACACTATGCGCAGCGGATGATTACACAGAAATACCCACCCTATCTGAATAAATTTCAGTTTGAGGAATCGATTCTCGCGCAAGCGAACCATCGACAGCGGCGACTCCTCGGCGACCATCGACCGAGTAACTATGATTGAAGTGCCAACACTAAAGGACATGGCTGTTCATCTATCTTGGTAGATGTTAGCACAGACGAATATATGTATCTATAGGTGATTTAGAAATGAAACGTATTTTTGTTTTAGCGATAATCGCGATAACCTTAAGTGTTTTTTGTGTTGATGTGTCTTTGGCGCGTTTGAATATAGTAGTAGAGCCAAATCGGGGTTGGGGCGACGCGCCCACTTCTAATATAAAGAGGTTGTGCGAAAATATTACCCTACATTTTCAAGAGCAATTAAGAGATGAAAAGAAATTGTCAGGCACTATAAGGATTATTTACAATCCTAACAATCCTTCTTTTCACGTCGATGATGATGGCAGTAAAATAATAAGGTTGGCAGTAACGGACACTTATTGGTCGCAGTTTTCCTATCAATTTGCGCACGAGTTTTGCCACGCTATAGAAATAGGCGATCCTCCTTTTTACCCAGAAAGAGACATAAAGAATAACTGGTTTAGAGAGGCGTTAGCCGAACTTGCCAGCGTTTGGGCAATACGCCGCATGTCTGAAACTTGGGCGTATCGTGCGCCTTATGCCAATTGGGTCGACTACAGACACGCCCTTGCAGAATACGCACAAGGATTGCTGGATACCCCAGCGACACAATATTCAGGCTCTGGTAAAGAATGGTTAGAACAATGGGAAGAAAAAATGCGAGTTGCCCCATACGCGCCAAGCTTCACATACGCAAGGGTTTCTCAACTCTCATATAAGTTTCTGCCTATCTTTGAAGATAACCCTAAAGCATGGAACGCAATACGCAAAATGCCAATATCTAACGTGAAACTGTCAGAGTATATGCCACTATGGTATTCTCAAGCCGCCGCTGAAGATAAAAGCACGGTAAAAGCTCTTGCTGAAGTAATGGGCATCCGTGTAGAAAGCCCAGTGTTTAATCCAAACACTATTGTAGAAGGTCATAATGTTCTAATGTATACAGGGGCTGTGAGTTGGATGAGTCTTGATGATGCCAATCGGCAATCTCAAATCACAAAGCAATTGCTTGCTTCAAAAGGTATTCAAGCCGAAATCGTTCAAACTGAAGATGCCGTTAGAGACTGGATGCTTCAAACAACTTCAGATGGTAACGTAGATGTTTTAATTCTTTACGGGACTCTGCCAATTTCTATCTATCCGCGCTTTAACAGTCAACCGGATGGTTCTGTGGCAGAAAATTGGATTGAATCAACTGACGGAAATACTATTCTTAACCATGGCGATTACTTTGGTTTTTGGGCAGGTGGTCATCAGGAAGAATTAGGGAACCAAAATGGTATCCAAGCTTTACAAGCCATTATGGATATCCCACATATCACAATGTGGGACTTCGGGTTAGAAAATAATACGCCAATGATAGTAACGAAAGATGGCAAAGAGGTTACCCCAAGTCTTACGAATTTTAAATCCGATAGAGCCTTTCATCTTGATGAACTCACCGGGAATTGGTTTGCCGAAAAGGTTCTTGCGAGTGATACAGGCACCTCACAAGCCACCAGGGCGGATCCGGTTATTGTGCGAGATGGCAATCGTGGACGGATTGGTATCGTTTATCAAACCTTTAACGAGATAAACCCTAAAGGCAAGGTTGTTGCTGAACTCATCGCTAACTTCCTTTTAAAAAATAACGACCAAATTTCGTTAGCGCCTGTTGAACCAATTATTGATTCAGATACGGTGAGTCTCTTGCCTATAAGTGTGCAGTCTCCTAATATCGGTCAACTGCTCAAGTTTTCCCTAAAAATCACTAACGGCGAAAATATCGCAGGTTATCAGGCAACCGTGTCGTTTGATACGACAGCACTGCGCTATGTAGGGAGTTCAAATGAGGATTACCTGCCCGCAGGCGCTTATGTTCTACCTCCTATTATGACAGACAACACCCTAACACTTGCGGCAACGTCTCTTTCGGGAGAAAGTCAGGGTGACGGCATCCTTGCGACCCTCACTTTTGAGGTGGTTGCTGTAAAAGCCTCTACTGTGAGTCTCTCTGACGTGCTATTGACGAATGGTTCAGGAGGTAGTTCTATTCCACAAACAGAAAACGCTGAGATAACTGAACCCACACACCTCACGCAAAGACCGGAGGATGTCAATAAGGACGGTGTCGTCAATATCGTTGATCTCACTTTGGTCGCATCGAACTTCGGTAAAAGTGGCGAAAACGCTGCGGATGTCAACGCTGATGGGGTTGTTAATATCGTTGATCTGGCACTTGTCGCTGGATCGTTTGGGGATACCTATTCGGCTCCTGGAATCTGGCACCCCGATCTGGCAGGTTCTCTAACAAAGTCAGAAATCAAACAGGAGCTGCATCATGCGCGACAGCTGAACCAAAGGGATCCTATTTTTCAACGTGGGCTTCTTATCTTGGAGCAACTCCTT
The DNA here is from genome assembly GCA_964523645.1 of uncultured bacterium. GTDB lineage: Bacteria > Poribacteria > WGA-4E > WGA-4E > WGA-3G > WGA-3G. The sequence goes on from CAZGAW010000006.1 coordinate 3,945, forward strand.
GCCTCATTGCCCCCCAAAGAGACTGCACTTTTGCCAAACTATCCAAATCCTTTCAATCCGGAGACGTGGATTCCTTACCAATTATCTGAACCTGCGGACGTGACGGTGAATATCTATGCCGTAAGTGGCACTTTAGTCCGGACTTTGCTGCTTGGTTATCAACTCCCTGGTTACTACACGGATAAAAATCAAGCTGCTTATTGGAATGGTTGTAATAACTTGGGGGAACCTGTGGCAAATGGAATCTATTTTTATCAATTGCAAACTAATGAAATTTCACCACTGCGAAAAATGGTTATTTTGAAGTAGAATCAAGAAGAAAAATAATATCAATTCTAATTGACGATTTCTCTTAAAAGCGCCTAATGTTTAAGGAGAATTATGGCAAGAGACACTGACCGCCGAATTGAAGCGAATCTCAAGTCTCCAAAGTTTAGAAAACTGCTTGAGGAAGCAAAAGGCATGGTCCAGCAAGGTAAAAACGGGGAGGCGGCGTACCATATTCTGGAAAACATGAATTTGGAAGCACACGAAAACAATCCTGACCTGTTTGAGCATATCCCTGATAGGCAATTGGCAAAGATGTTAGGTATGGATAATCCAGACGGGGGAGGAAAAACCACCGTTTGGAACGCGCGCCAGGATCTGATTCAAGAAAGATGGGGTATAGAGAAAGATGTAAACAACGTTGACACATCTGGGGTAACGGTTATTGGAAGTGGAAGCGAGTCTGTTTATCTCTATTATTTCCCTACTTACCAACTATTCAATAAATTATGCCTAGAAGTGCCTTATTTTCCATGCAACATCGGTAGGACTATAGGCGACGTTAAAACCAGAGTCAGTGATCAAATTGGTCAGCAACTTCCAGAGAAAGCAAGAATAGCACTCATCATAAGAACAGATGATTGCGAGGCGTTGGAGAAGAAAATACACGAAAAATTAAAACGAGAGAATCTGGAAGACCCTGTTGGGGAAGAATGGTTTCTGACGAATCCAGCCGAAGTTGAAGGAATCTTTAAGTCTATTCACAGAACGGAGAACTCCAATGAATGATGGAAACCAGTGATTAGCGGAAAACCCCGAAATATAGTGTTGGCAAAGCCTCCAATGATATTACTAACCTGAGTTTCCACCTATTTGTGCACATAGCACTCCGCTGGAGTGCAAGAAGTTGTGGACCGCGATTTCTATAGACATATCACCCCGCTGGGGTGACGAAAACGCCTAAATCCCTCGTTGGAACGTTCAGAATTTGTTAGTAGCAACTTGGGTTATTACTACTGAACCGTCAGATCACCTAAAATGCCATGAACACACAACTTACGAGCAATCAGATTGAATATTACCGTGAAAATGGATTTCTGGTTATTGACGATTTTCTGCAAGGTGCCGAGTTGTCAGTGTGGCAGGAGGCCGTCGACGCGGCTGTCGCAGCACATGTGAGTCGTCCTGATGCCTTCCACAATCAAAAGGGAGAGGACGGTTACTACAAGAACGTCTTCATTCAATGCGTCAATTTGTGGAAGGCAAACGAGAAGGTTAAACAATTGATTCTCAACCCTGAGTTGGGTAGGATGGCGGCAGATCTCGCTGGCACGTCCGGAGTGCGATTGTACCACGACCACGCCATGGTTAAGCAACCGTGGGCAAATCCGACGAACTTCCATGTCGATAATCCTTATGACCCGTTTTATTCACATCAGGCAATCATGTTCTGGATAGCACTCGATGATGCAACGATTCAGAACGGTTGTTTGTATCTTCTGCCCGGCACACACAAAACGAGTAACTTTGAGGTTGGCGGGATCCTCGGACAAGCAGGTGTCGGCGAGCTGTTCCGCGAGTATCCAGAGTGGGCGGAGATTGAACCTTACGCCGCTGAGATGAAAGCAGGCGCCGGTGTATTCATCAGCGGGATGGTCGCGCATGCGGCGGGTCCCAATATGACGACGCATCCCCGCCGTGCGTTTGCGATGCTCTTTATGCCGGAAGATGCCACATTCAATGGGAAAAAAAGCGCGTTGCCCGATGAAGTGGTTGCGAAGTTGAAAGCTGGCGACGTGTTGGCGGACGATGAACATCTGCCGTTGATTTTCTCATATCGAAACGGTAGCATACTGTCAAATCAGTCTTAAATCGAAAACCGAACCTCAGGAGTTTTCTCATGTTGACCGTAAACGTGAATGGAAAAATCATCGTGTTGATTCTATCAATGATATTATTTGTTTCCGCTTGCGGGGGTGATGATATTGATGTCGATTATCTCGGGGACGCCTATCCGCCTACTTCCCATGTGGATGTTTACTTTTCAGAGGATGATGTAACCGAAGGCTATCTGGTGATGGGACGTGTGACTATAGACGGCGAGGACGCAGAGGCGTTAGAAGAAAAGGTAATAGAGAAAGCGAGAGAGAGCGGGGCTGATGGAATCATATTTGAAGAATTCGATCGGGTAAAGACAGGAGAACAAACCATAGTCAATGACATAGGGGACGTAGAGATCGTCAACACGGACACCAAAAGCGTATTACAGGTTAAAGCGATTTTTATCAAGTATAACAAGAATCTATAAGGCGTTAGGAACGACGGATGGCGTGTTTGTCGAATTCGCGTCAATCTAAGAGGAGTCATAATTTTTCTAACTTGTGGGTCAAGATTTTCAAAACAGATCCGAAATGCCGCACACGAAACCGACCCTATCCCCACCCAAACCGCCCTCATCTGTAGGGGCGAGGTCACCTCGCCCCTACGGGCGGTCTATAGCAATTGGACTTATTCTCATTCCTCTTAATTGTTATTGGATTACCTACATTGAACTTGTACAGTATTCTGCACAGCCCACAATCGTCTCGCTTATTTTTACGGTTGTCTTCAACATACTTGTGTTAATAGGATTCAACCAAATATTCCGGCGATTCCTACCTCGGTTGGCACTATCGCAAGGTGAACTCTTGGTCATCTATGTCATGCTATCCGTCGCATCCGCCACTGCGGGACACAGCATGATGGAGATTTTGGTTTCCACGTTGGGGCACGCTTTCTGGTTCGCAACGCCTGAGAACGATTGGAAAGACCTGTTTTGGCGGTATATTCCCAACTGGCTTGCTGTGGTGGACAAGGACGTTCTTTCGGGTTACTATGAGGGTGATTCTACGCTCCACACAAAGCAGCACCTGTTGGGCTGGCTAACGCCTGTGATGAGTTGGTTTGGCTTTCTTTTTGCGATGCTCTTTGTTATGGTTTGCCTCACGCTTATCGTGCGGAAACCGTGGAGGAATCTACAAAATTGGTTAACATATCCACTTGATCCGGACTATTGGGCATTAGGATTTACCGGAATAGGCTTACTTTTCGCGCTTTTCCTTATGTTGATGCGTATGAAGTTTTCTGGTTCCCTTTCCATTCGGCTGGGTACAAGAGGACGGTTATGTTGCTGTCCGAGACATTCCAGGGTTAGGGGTCACAGTGCGAGAAGATGTTGTGCAAAAATACCTGTTTGGATAGAAAGTCCACGGTGTTTGAAAAACTATAACAGAAGCAGGGGTGCTTACGAACCGTTTTGAGTGTAGCGGATCCCGTGCTATTCTTTGGCGATTTACGGGCACTGAGCATCGCGGTAGTACTGTAGGTTGGGTAGAACGGCGTTGAGAACTTGGGGTTGATACTCCAGACACACCGGAAAGTCGATGCCCTACCATATATTCAAGAACAGAGTGAAACCCAACTTTACACCCTCGGAATCACGGAAGTTTTAAAGCAAAAGCGTTGGGTTTCACT
>CAZGAW010000006.1:7824-68336 GCA_964523645.1 uncultured bacterium
AACTTTACACCCTCGGAATCACGGAAGTTTTAAAGCAAAAGCGTTGGGTTTCACTCTGTCTCTGGTGGCTGTGGCGTATCTGGAGAAAGTTTTGTTTGTCTACATCTTCTACGACGATTTTGGTAGTACCCGTTCTACCCAACCTACGCTGCAATGAGGCAGTTATTTCTTAAATTGACACCTATGGTGTTTTTCTTCATTGAACGTACTAAAAAGGAGCATTACGTCGCTTTCACAACACCTTTGACGTAACCGCCGTTTTCACCCGTGGCTTCCTTGAGAAGTGCGGGATAGTCCTCAAGTGATACGATGTGTGTTACAAGCGGTCTAAGGTCAATGTGGCCCCGTTCGAGAAATCGGATGGCTGGTGGGAAAGGATCCCGAATTTTTGCACCCGGCGACGAACTCACTAAATTAAACGCGCCGCCGTGCCACGCGGCACCGTTGAACGTCACTTCTTCGCGAATACAACCGAAAAGATTGATATGTCCACCTTGGCGCACAATCTTCGTGGCGAGATTTAACCCTGCAGCCTTGCCAGAACAGTCGAATACCACGTCAATTGGGCGTGCTCTTAGTTCCGATACCAGTTCAGAGGTATCAATATCTTTGGGATTATACGTGAGTTGCGCGCCCTGCGATTTTGCGAGTTTTAGACGTTCCGCAACGAGATCAATGGCGATAAGATCGTTCGTGTAGAATCGGCTTAGTGCCTGAACGAACATAAGTCCCATAAAACCGCATCCGATAACTGCAACGTTATCGGCAGGTCGTAAAGGCGCGTTGTCGAGACCTGTTACAACGCATGAAACCGGCTCAACGAGCCAGTATTCGTCCGCAATATCAGATTCTGGAAGCACATATATATCGTCAGTTGAACAGTTCTTAATACCGTCGAACCCCAACGCTACACTCGCAACACGCATCCCTTCCTCAATGCCCCGGACACCGCTCCCAACTTTTGTGACATAGCCGACACCTTCATGCCCTGGTGGCGCGTAACCTCCGTCCCGAAAGGTCGCTAAGTCCCATGCACAGACACCGCACGCCGCATGCCGAACCTGCACTTCACCCGCCTTCGGATCGGATACATCGATATCAATAATCTTAACGCCGCCGTTTTCTCCATATCTGATCGTTTGCGTTTTCATTGTTTGGCACACCCTTTCTTATCTTATAATAAAGCCCATAATTACCTATACACCAACGGAAGGGCGAGGTTAGAAACCTCGCCAGCAAGGGGAGGTGTTTGTGTTTTTTTAAGTGTTCACTTTCAGGTTTACTATAATCCAACAGCGAACAGTAACACGATTTTTTCAGATTATAGCATACATTAGGTGAGATGTGGACGATTTTTTGGGTTACTCGGTCGGGTCATTCTCACAGTCAGTAGATTCAGTTAGGTACGGCATCCGCCAGTCGATATTTGAAATATAACGTCTCCAAAACAGAAAAAGGAAGGGTATACTAATGACGAGTGTTACCAGTCCTACCCACCAGGATTCTTGGAATTCGGTGACCGATTTGTGTGAAATGGGATCGTCAAAGTATATTCGGCGGAATTCTATAAACCACGCGATGAGATTATTCATTACATGGATGCAAATTGGTATAAAGAGCGACTTCGTTCGGATATAGAAAACAGCCATCACACAACCGAAGCAGAACAAACCTATGAGATTAATAACGTGTGGAAGGGAAAAAACTACTGATGACACAATAATAGCCGGAATTACACCCCACTTCACAGTCCATCGGGTCAACAAAATGCCCCGAAAGAAGAATTCCTCAAATACGGGAGCGACCATTACAACCATAAGGAAATTCAACAAATTGGCAAGAACATATCCATCGCCACTCCTCCAAATCAGCGTTGGGGAAAGGTCAATTAACCACGACTTGACAAGTCCGGGGGAAAGAAAAGATAGCGGAAAAAATAGAAGATAGGCAGATGCAATGGAGAAGATAACAAGCGGGATCGCCCATAGGCTATACCGCCCAATCGTGTGCCATGCTGGGAAGGTTCCGAATAACCGATTGTAGGACAAACCCGCACGAGACAGCATCCTAAGGATAAAAAGGAAAAAGAAAACGTACAGTAAGAGTCCTGACAGAACAGTTGAAAGTGGTGACGATCTATCTTTGAACCATGTTGGTAAGAAATAGCTGAGAATAGCGAGGCTAAAGAAAGTCGCTATAAATGCAAAGATAGCGTAAATGACTAACTGCCTCGCTTGAATTTTTTCAAAAGAGGTTGAATCAGACTGCATACTGGATTTAAGGCTCCGAATTTCCGATCGCTTGTGCGGTGGATTAACGAGTTTCTGAGAATTAGGGTTGTTTAGACTGAGATAGGGAAATCTTGGATAGTTTACCATAAAACGTTTACGGGGTCTACCAAAAAAAATGAAAATTGGTTATTGACACAGTGCGGGAAGTGTGTGATAATAATGCTACTATTGACCCCAAGTTTCCAACCGTCAACTTTATTTTATTGGCTACCGAGGTCAGGAGGAACAAATGGAAAACGAAGTCATGAGCAATGAAGAGAATTATGCCTTTGATGTTGCGGGCTACCTACACATTCCGGGTGTTCTCAGTCAAGAAGAGGTGGCGGCACTCAACGCAGCATTAGATGCAGCAGAGGAAAATGAGACGCTATTAGGTGGATCCAGTCCAAACCGCGAATTATTCCGCGACCTACTGGTACAACCGAAATTGGTGTGGTATTTGAACCAGATCATCGGACACGGCTTCCGACTCGATCAAGCCCCTCAATTGTTGGGGCAGCGAGATGGCGAAGCAAGTACAACACTCGTCGGCGGTGATGAACCGAGGAATCCTTCCGAGGCATATCGCCAACAAAACGGTCGGCGGAGTTGTCAGGGCGTGAAAGCGGTCTGGGCATTGGAAGATGTCGAAGAAGGCGACGGTGGATTGGTCGTCGTTCAGGCAAGCCACAAGAGCAATGTTGAAACGCCCCACGATTTGGCAACTGGCGTTGATGATATGGGGGTCGTGGTGCAGCCAGAATTCAAGGCAGGCGATCTATTTTTACTCGCGACCCCTACGCTCCAAGGCGTTCGACCGTGGGAAGATGAACCGAAAAGGTTATTGGCTTACCGGTATGCAGCGCGTGCAGCAATTCAATCTAATCCGCATGGACCTCATTCGGAGACCGAGTCTTTGCCGAGTTGGGCAGATGAAGCAACGCCAGCCCAAAAGGCGGTCATGTATGTTCCTGGGTATAAGGGGTCAAGTCCACCCCCTGTGATAAATACAGATGGTGAAGAGACATGGGTAGAGGAAGACCCGTCGATCATTCATCCATCAATTTATACCCGTGACCCGAATTCAGGAATCGATGAAAAAGAATTCTACTTCTGGGATCTAAACGGGTATGTGGTGGTGCGCGGCGTGATGGATGAGCAGTGGTTGGCAGAAGCCAATGAGGCGGTGGATAAATTCCAAGATCGCATCGTCGTAGGCGAGGAATTAGCGCGCGGGTCGATAAGTCAGGCTGGCACAGGGCGACCGCTCCTGCCGGGTTTGTTAGATTTACCCGATCCCTATAACGCACCGTTCCGACGCATGATTGCACATCCTGCCGTGGTGCAGCGACTCAACTGGATGGGCGGTAGCGGCTATCGTATGGGCGGCGCGACCGTATTCTGTGCCGTTGAAGGGACATCGGGGCATTCGCTACACGATGGCAACGAACCGATGACCCCATCACGCGGTTATGCTTTTAAGAACGGACGCAGTTATGCTGAAACCGTCACCATTACGTGGCAATTGCGTGATGTAGAGCCGGGACTGGGTGGTTTCGCATGTGTGCCAGGCTCTCACAAGACGCAGTACTCCATGCCTCGTGGAATTCGGACGTGTGATGATACCATGGGTTTGGTCGTACAACCCGTTATGAAAGCTGGGGATGTGCTTTTCTTCATGGACGGCGGTTGCACACACGGAGCATTGGCGTGGAAGAATCCGATTCCGAGACGCGGCGTATTGATTAAGTATCAATCGAAAAATGTCAACTGGGGCGGCGGTGTGATTGATCCGCAGGACCGCTGGGGTGATATGGTTGAAGACATGACTGAGGAGCAATTCGCTGTCATGCGGGGCCCCGAACGTGACGGTCGGCAGCGAACTGTACCGCGATTGGTTGTGGAAGATGGACAGGTATCCGTTTCCTACGATCCAGATGGTGATAGTTATGCCTCAAAGCATCGACGAAAACCGGGTGAGAAACGTGGGTAACAGGTCTGTGAGCTGAATCTTGGATTATTGGATGCCGATCATTATAGTAAATCCTGAAAATAAGTGCACACGCTATAAACACAAGCACCCTTCCGCCGCTGGCGAGGTTTCTAGAGGAAACACCCTATCAAAAACACCTCGCCTTCCCGTTGGTGTATCGGTAATTGTGGTATCACTATAAGATATTCAGTGCTCGGTGAAAATCGGGCACACGGTATCCATCGTAAATTATCGGAACCTTGGAAGGCTCTGCAAACGAACGGAGAGGAATAGTGTATGAGACGTAATCAGGTGCGATGGGAACGGATGTTTCCAGATGAATTAGAAGCCGCGCTCGAGAAGTGTCCAATGGTGTATCTACCTTACGGGTTGTGTGAACCTCATGGTTGGCACAATGCCGTTGGGATGGACGCAATTCGGGCACATGAATGCTCATGTCAGGCGGCACAAGCGCACGGCGGAATTGTTGCACCGCCATTTTATTGGCACTGTCATGAAATTGGCGGCTACGGTTCATGGGGACACAATCAAGTGAATCAAGAACGAACGTGGCTGACAGCGATACCGCCTTGGATGTTTTTGAAGAATATCTGCTATCACATTCGAGCGGTAGATGCTTTGGGTTTTCACGGCGCGATTCTGTTTTCTGGGCATTCGGGGCCGCATCGGTTAGACGTGCCAGTGGTCATTGAAATTATGCAGGCACATGTCGGCGTTCGGATGTATTCGACGATGAGCATAGGAGCGGATATCGAACGTTTCGAGGATGGTAAAGGATTGGGTGGACACGCCGGACGCGGCGAAACATCGGTGCTTTGGGCGGTCGCGCCAGATTGCGTGGATATGTCGCGGATGCCGACAGATGATGCACGCGCACCGCATTTCGCAATGGGCGATTTCAATGAATCCTCCAGTCGTCGCGTCGGGGATCAGATGGTGGCAGATATTGTGGCGCATTTCGGTGAAAAGACGACCGAGCTGCTAACGGCATATAAAGCAGAGGTGTCGAATCACACACCACTGACCTTTGACGATGTGGAAGGGATTTGGGAAGACGAGATCCGCCCCAAATTGGCTGAGTTCGCTTCCCTGCAACCCCCTGAACCCGCACCACCCACTGATTCTCAATGGTATCCCAACTCACAGGTGCCTAAAGGACGGATCCTATAGCGAATCGACAGGAGATAATTGGATATATAGTAAAATCTGAAATACGTGGACACTTTAGGTAACACAAAACATTTCTACCTCGCCTTTCCGTTGGTGTATAGGTAATTAGGATTTTACTATAAACTCCAGAACGTTACCAGTTTGTATGTGATCCGTCGCGTCGGCGAAGGTGCGGTGGCTCTGAGAATTTGTAGGTCTGTGACGTGACCAGCTCTTCATTAACTTCGATACCCAACCCGGGACCGTCCGGCACCGGTATGGATGCACCTTCAAGTTTGTGTTGCACAGGAAACAGTTCATCATCATAATGTCCAGATTGTTCTGTTGGGGAAACGCGAATTTCTAACCATGCGAAGTTCGTAACTGCTGCTGCTAAATGAACCGTTGCAGCTGTGCAAATGGGACCCAACGGATTGTGTGGCATCAGGTCGATGTAGTGTGCTTCGGCTAAGCCAGCAACCTTCATCGATTCCGTCAAGCCACCGACATTGCACACGTCAAGCCGGGCGAAGTTCGTGATCCCACGCTCCAGATAGGGTAGAAATTGCCACTTGCTGGAGAACTCTTCGCCAATAGCAAATGGTACATCTACCATCGTCCGCAGCGATTCATACGCCTCTGGGGTTTCATCTCGGATGGGTTCTTCCAAAAAGTCGAGCGTGCCAGAGGGCATACGCTGACAGAAAGATGCCGCCTCCGCGACGCTGAGTCGATGATGATAGTCAATACCGAGGACGGGTTCAGATCCGATGGCTTCCCGAAGTGCTGTTAACCACTCCGCTGCAAGACTGATGGACTCACGCGGCTCAAAAATGTTTTCCGCATCACCCGGTTTCGCACGATACAACACGTTTGTGCGGATGACGTTCCAACCGTTGTCAAGCAATAAGTTCGCGTTCGCAATCAGTTCTTCAACTGTTCCCGCGCCCGTTGTTGCGAAGCACGGAACAGCATCACGCAGCTTTCCACCGAGCAATTGGTAAACGGGTACGTTCAACGCTTTTCCTACAATATCGTGGAGTGCGATGTCAATTGCTGAGATCGCGCCTGTCAATGCACGACCGCCTTCAAAATACTGACTCCGGTACATCTCCTGCCACAACCCGCTAATCTGCATCGGATCGCGTCCGATCAGGAATTCCCGATAGTGCTTAACCGCACCAACCACCGCTAATTCTCGACTCGAAAGCCCGGACTCACCCCATCCGTAGATGCCTTCATCGGTCTCTACTTTGACGATATGCTGATTCCTGTGCCCTACCCAAACAGGATACGGTTTGATGTCGGTAATTTTCATAAAGTGTTCCTCCTACGTAGCCCTTGTACTGACTTCCTAATCCTTATACCAAATTGCTGGGCATGTGTCAATTGGTTTTCGCGTTTTGTGGATGTTAGCAACGCTTGAATCAAATAGGAAGGTACGCTACAATGGTAGAAACAGAAGGGAGGCATTCAGATGGCTAACAATCAGATTAAAGTGGCGGCATGTCAATTGCTCACAAGTGAAGATGTTTCTGCCAGCACCGCGAAAGTGCTTCAACAGATTGAAGCGTGTGCAGAGATGGAGATTCAGATTGCGGCATTCCCAGAAGGGTGTCTGTTCGGCTACTGCTGTCGGACAGATTATTGGGAACACATCTCGCCACAGGTTTTCAAAGAGGCTGAGGCGAAAATTGCTGAAGCTGCACACCGACATGGAATGGCTGTGATCGTCGGTTCGGCGCATCACGATGGGGAGAATTGGCATAACGACCTCGCAATCTTCGACCAGCAAGGCACGCTCAAATATCGTTACGGTAAGACCTTCCTTGCAGGGGAGCAGTGGTGTACCAATAACCGTGGTAAATTACCGATCGTAGAACTCGCTGGGGTTGACTGCTGCTTTATCATCTGTCACGATGTACGCTATCCAGAATTGGTTAAACTACCCGCAGCGATGGGGGCGAAACTTTGCATCTTCTGCTCGTGTGAATCGGGGTTGCTATCGGAATATAAGCTTTCCGCGTATCGTGCGATGCCGATCTCGCGTGCCACAGAAAACGGTATCTATCTTTTGATGGCGAATACGCCTGCAAACCCTGATGACATCCGCTCGCCCGGATCGTCGCACGGAAACTCAAAAATTGTCCATCCAGATGGCAACGTCATCATAGAGGCTGGGTTCTTTGGAGACGACATCGTTTCAGCAGCAATAGACATCTCGCAAGCATCAGGTTCGCAGGCAAAGCGTACCTATAACGAAAACACCATCCTGAAGGAATGGTTCCGACAAGGGTGTGAATTCGTTGAGAAAGTCTAAAATCAGCATAGTATGTATCTAAAGGAGTTGGATTTATGCCAACAAATCAAGCCGTTCAGATCCGTGCCGCTCGGCTCGTTGACGGGGTAAGCACGTACGCTAAAATCGATCAGGCGATTCTTGTGACCGATGGGCGGATTGACACCGTAGGTCATCAAGAGGAGGTTGCGAAAAAGACACCGCCTGATGCCCAGCGCATCGACCTCGGCGATGCCTGCATTGCGCCGGGACTCATTGACGGACATACACATCTGAGCCTCGCTGGTGATGGACGGAACTACGTTCAGATGTTCTCGGAAACCGATGAAATGATGGTACTAACCGGTGCGATGAACCTGCAACGCCACCTTGCTGCGGGAATTACAACGATCCGCGAACACGGGGCAAGGAATAAGGTAGGATTTACACTCAAGGAAGGACTCACACGCGGTTATATTCCCGGTCCACGCACCTTAGTGAGTGGACGACCGATCACTTGTACAGGCGGACACTTCCACATGTGTAACGAGACAGCGGATGGCGAGGCTGAGATGCGACGCTCGGTCCGCCGCTTGGTTCATGAAGGCGCAGATTACATTAAGATTATGGCATCGGGTGGTGGAACTGCTGGGACAATTCCAGGACGCGCCAGTTACACCGTTGCTGAGTTGCATGCTGCCGTCCATGAGGCGCACCACTTCCATCGACTCACGGTGGCACACTGCCGGGCGAAAGAATCGATGGTGCGCGCCGTTGAAGCGGGCATTGACTTGATGGAGCATGCCGAATTTCTCGACCCTGATGGCGAACTCCGATTTGACCCGAAAATCGCTGAGATGATGGCGGAATCCGGTATCTGGATTAGTCCGACGCTTCAAGCGTGGACGGGGTATCCTCGCATCGTTGAACTCCGTGCGAAACGTGACACCGATACGATGTCTACTGACGAAGCAACCGAATTGCAACAACTTGAAGCACGGGCAGAAACACGCTTAGATGTGATGCGCCGTATGCTCGATTACGATCTTCGGGACAGGATCGTACCCGGAACAGATTCAGGGGTTGGCAGCCTTGCATTCGGTCACCTTGATTACGATTTGCAACTGCTTGTCCAAGTCGGGTTTACGCCGGCAGAGGCACTCATCTCAGCAACTCGTATCTCCGCAGAGGCAATCGGAATGGCAGATGAGATTGGGACGATCGAAGTGGGGAAAATCGCGGATCTCGTTGCTTTCGAGAGCGATCCAACGAACGATGTGGATGCCTTTAGCCGAGTGACCGCGGTATTTCAAGCCGGGCAACGGGTGAAATAAATCGCAAGATGCAGTCAAACATTGAACATACTACTATTCAACAGTTGCTCGCCGATTCTCAAAAAGACGGCGTGCAAAAATTAGTTGTGGGCGCGGTAATCAAGGAAAATAACAAATTCTTGCTTCTGGAGCGAGTACCATCTGACACTATGGGTGGATTCGTTGGAATTCCAAGCGGTACCGTGGAGGCAGGGGAAGGACTACTTACAGCACTCGCACGGGAAGTCCGAGAAGAAACCGGACTTATCGTCACATCAGTCCTTGAATATCTCGGATCCTTTAATTGGACATCCAGCTCTGGGAAAAAAACGAGACATTTCAACTTTCTTGTTGAGGTCGCCGATGACGAAATCAAACTCAGTCTTACCGAACATCAAGCGTACTATTGGGTTGCGTTGTCTGACGCGGCATTCACAACACTTAACATCTCAGACGCTACCAAGGCGGTTCTCAAGACTGTATCGCAACAATAACGCCGGCGTTTTATCAAATCAAGACTCATAGATATCCTCACGCCGTTTCGCTACCTTGTGCCGCACGAGTACCTGAAGATCCTCTGGCATCCGTGCGAATGTTTCTGGAAAAACGGGTTGATGTCCACCTTCACGCATCAGATTCCACCACGGGGGATAGTAAGCGATATTCAGTGCCATGCGATGCTGGTCGTCTGTTGTGTTGGCACCCTGTCCGTGCCATGTACCGCCGTGCCATAATAATACAGAACCTTTCCGTCCACAGACAGACACCGGATGACTCTCTGCAATATCGGATGCCGAGGGTCTGCGCCGGGCGCGATGACTGAACGGCACAACGAGTGTCGCGCCGTTCTCAACAGTAAAATCCGTTATCATCCAGATTGAATTAATCATCCACGGCGTTTCGGGCAAGCGCGCTGGCAAGTCGTGCGTCGAATCGGAATGGATACCTCCTTGTGGGGCACGAGGTTTAACCCATTTTGTGCACGCCTCACCCAGTCGTACGTTATCACCGAGAAAATGGCGGACGACCTGTAGCACCTGTGAATGCGCGATACATTCCCAACACATCTCATCGAGGTTAACTACGCCGAAAAGCGTTTGGTACAAATCGTCGTTCGGGTCCTGAAAGGCACTCCGATTCGCTGGATCGCGATGAAGTTGGAAGTATTGATCCGCCATCGCATCTGCCTGTGCTGCCGGAATCGCATCCTCAATCAAGCAATAACCGAACGTTTCGAGATGCTCTATTGCGTCTTGTTGTGCCATTTGTGAAGCTCCTGTGCTTTTTGAAGAGTCCTTCGGTATTAGTGCGTTTTCATTATGCGTATAATTTAACCAATCAATGTGAAGGTGGTTCTGAAAAGTGTACCGGCTATTTTACCATGTGTTATCATGTGAGAACAAGCGGAAAAATTACGAATTTTCAAGACCAAATGGGATTTAAGTTATTAAACGGGTTTCCGGGAATCCTTATTCCAACTGAATGGAGTCGCTGGATACCGACAAATGAGGATGGAATGAATGCAGGAAAAAAATGAAGTCGAAATTGGCGAATGGAATCGACTTGTGAAGGATGCTTATAACTCACTGGAGTTTTTAGTCACGATGCATTATCTTCGCAAACACTTGCCTAAGACAGGTAAGATTTTAGACGCCGGTGGCGGACCCGGGCGTTATACCCTCGAACTCTGTCGAGCAGGCTACGATGTCGTTCTCTTGGATATTGATCCAACATATATAGCCTTTGCTGAAGAAAAAATCAAGTCAGAACCGAAACCTGTTTCGAGCCGATTGATTGCATCGGTTGTCGGAGATATACGCGACCTTTCACGTTTTAGCACGAATGAATTTGATGCGGTATTATGCCTTGGCGGTCCGCTAACACATATTAGCGATGAAACCGAGCGAACCCAAGCAACTTCTGAATTGGTTCAGGTCGCTAAACCTAGGGCAATTGTCTGTATCGCTGTTATGGGTTACCTTGCAATGCTGCGGACTGTTCTCAGTCGTGCCAGTCAAGAATTAACAATGCCCCGGTACTGGAATCTAATAAAGGAAGGAAAAGGAGATAACCTTGTTCAGGATAGCCTCTGGCATTTTTTTCGGGCTTCCGAACTTCAGCAACTCGCTGAATCGTGTGGATTGACTACACTCGAAATGGTCGGGTGTGAGGGACTCTCAACAGGATTATCTGCAGCAACGAACACAGTAGCAGAAGATTCAGCAAAGTGGGAACGTTGGATCGAGTTAGTCTTGGAAACAGCAACGGAACCCGCTGTAGTGGACATGGCTAATCATATCTTATACATCGGTCGGGTTGGCTAAAATTTTAGGCAACCCCTATCTCTTTTTATTACAGAACAGCAACATAAATCTATTTTCTTCTATTTGCTCTACCTTTTCTAAAGGAAGATGTTTCTCAATGATGTACCTGGCAAAGGCAATTGTCCAAAAGTAGGTTGGATTCGCGTATACACCTTTGTCAGGAATTGCCCTGATTCCGCCTACCAAACCGGTCTGGATATCATATCGTTCTGGAAGGGTTTCCTCACCCGCTCTCTTGACTAACGTATCGTGCATAATGACAACGAAAATACCGTTATCCGATAGAATCCCTTTAAGTTGAAGTGTTAAGTTCTCCAGTGTCTGATATGATAAGTAAACATTATTTTGCGGAAGCAGCGCGAGATCGAAAGAATTCTGTTTGTAGGGTAGCGCGGCCATATCTCCGATATTAAATTGACATCGACTTTTTCTTTTCGCTGCCACCTTTTTGGCGTGAAGGAGTGGAATCTCTGCAAAGTCAATACCAGTGGCTATAGCACCCATATCTTCCATAGCAAAAGTAAACCGCCCTGCATTGCAGCCCAAGTCTAAGGCGCGCATACCGGGCTTTATCAGTTTAGGTAAGTGGTTTTCATATCTCTCAACAGCAAATTGCGATCTCGGATCATCAGGATCGGTTGTAGGATGGATACCCGCCGCATTGTAATGTTTCCGAGTCGCATCAAATATGTTCATATATTTCCTTCAAATATGGCTTGCGTTGTAGAACGCAATAGTGTAAATTGGTTGGATAGAGTACACTAAACATTTTGCCATAATTCATCGCATTAGACAAGAGCAAATCTACCGTAGAGGGGATCCTGCAAATGCTATCAACCGAAAACATGGGAGGCGTTGTTGTCACTCCACACCAATTGAGCGAGATGCAAGTGGACGACTACATCCTACACGCCCGCGATGGTGTGCTGAACAAGGTGGAAGTCGAGAAAATTCGCATGCCCCTGGACCCACAAGCACACTACCAAGGTTTGAATTTCGCTTTGGCTCCTGATAACACTATTTATGCGGTCCAACACACCATCATCTCTAAGTCCACAGATGGCGGTAGCACATGGGAACATCTCAACAGGGATCCATCTGCCTTCGGTTTCAACGGATGGTTGCTGCAAGCCAATCGTCACGGGCAGCTTATCAACGTGAGTCAACAGGGTGAAGAACAGCCGACCACTGTTTGGGTATCTGACGATGAGGGTGAAACGTGGGAGCAAACGAGCGAAATAGATGTCGAACCGTTTCAGAAAACCGTTGCCGGTTCAAGTATAACTCGACTTAGCGATGGTACGCTTCTCCTACCGATCAAAAGGCGGGACGATCCTTTTTACGAAGGCACAAACCCAACTTATGTCTTTGTATCCGACGATGACGGACATACCTTTTCAAACCGCTTCTTTTTATCGGACTACGGCAACGAAGTCAACATCGCAGAACTTTTTCCCGGTAGGCTGCTCGCGGTCATTCGATACCAGCCGGGAGCATCGGATCAACCTCACACGAACAAAACCGTTTTTCTTGCTGATTCGATGGATAACGGAGTTACATGGACAAATCTGCGCCAACTGACGAGTGTGCATGGACAGTGCCACGGTGCCGCTGTCGGGCTTTCCAAGAACCGTGCTGTTGTAGCGTACGACCACCGGTATCCCCGCGAACTCGGTAGCGGTAGAGCGATGGTCAGCGACAACAATGGCGAAAGCTGGTACGACGAAGTCTACTACCTCTGTCACGGACACGTTGCTGGTTTCCCACGACACATTAGCATAGATGGTGACGAGATACTTACTTTCATCGGTTCCTGCTATGGCGATGTCAGCAGATGGGAGAACGCCACAGGAAACTCGCATTTCTGCGTCATTCGGTGGCGACCGGTTTAGGAGAGACACTATGAAGATTACCGGATTTGAGACGATACCGATCCAAGGGCGCGCAATGGTACTGAGAATGTTCACCGACGCAGGAATAATCGGCTATGGTGAACCCATGAACTACGAGCATTGGCGCGTTGTTGCCCAAGCCGTGGACGACATGGCGGAATACCTCATCGGTAAAGACCCCCTACAGATCGAAGATCATTGGCAGGCGATGTACCGTTCAAGTTATAGCCGAAGCATGCCTGTACTGGTCGGTGCACTGAGCGGTATCGAGATGGCGATGTGGGATGTATTCGGCAAAGTCGTTGGGATGCCTGTATGGAAACTACTGGGCGGTTCAGTACGTAAGCGGATCCGCGTCTACACGGGTATAGGCGGTACGACACCTGAAGAATGTGCAGCGAGTGCCGAGAAAGCGGTTGCGGCAGGGTTCCGGGCAGTGAAGATGGGGGCTTCACTGCAGCCCGTTCGGTTTGTGGATACCCCAAAGGCAATTGATACGATGGTGGCACGGGTGGCAGCAGTCCGAACAGCAGTAGGAGACGAGGTTGACATCGCGGTTGACTTGCATCGGCGATTAAGTCCGACGATGGCGATAATTCTCGTAAAAGAATTAGAACCGTTTCGACTCCTGTTCGCTGAAGAACCGTGCCATCCAGAAAACAACGCGCCACTGCTGACGCTGTCTCAGTCAACGACGGTGCCGATCGCGACGGGGGAACGGCATTTGACACGCTGGGGATTCCGAGAGATAATTGAACGTGAGATGTGTGCTATTTTGCAACCCGACATCCGGCACTG
The DNA here is from genome assembly GCA_964523645.1 of uncultured bacterium. Taxonomy (GTDB): domain Bacteria; phylum Poribacteria; class WGA-4E; order WGA-4E; family WGA-3G; genus WGA-3G. Next base: position 21,842 of record CAZGAW010000006.1, read on the forward strand.
CGGCGGAATACTGGAACTGAAAAAGATTTCAGCGATGGCAGAAATTCACAATATGGCAGTCGCGCCACACAACGCCGCCGGTCCCATCGGGGTCGCCGCATCGGTACATGTGATGGCAACCGTGCCGAATTTGCTAATATGTGAGGGTGGACACCGACGCGGAGAAGGGCTCTTTTCGACACCTTTGGTGTTTAAGGATGGATTCATTGAACTACCGACATCCCCCGGACTTGGTGTGGATATGGATGATGCCGCTATCGAAGCGGTTCGAGATGAGACGTTTCGGTTACGGGGAATGTTCTGGCACGCAGACGACGGGGCATTCGCCGATTTTTAGGCAGGCATTAAATAACGCTTCACAGCATCTTATCTTGATCATTCGGGCGTGTAGAGAGGTTCGTCTTTGGCGGTATATCCCAGGAGATGTACCCACAACGCGGGCAGCGCAATTCAAGTTCAACGAGATTTCTAATCTCGCCTGTTTTCTCAGGCTTCCGTCGGGTTTGACATTGTGGACACCGAACGGCGCGAAATTCATCGGCATCGCTTCTGCCGAAATGTGCACCTATCTTAAAGAGAGCAAACAACAACGCGACAATAAAGATACAGATGAAGCTGAAAATGAGAAAGGGCATTTTTAAGCTCTCACCAAGCGTAAAACAGAACTCATACAACTCGTTAATCCGCTAATAGAATAAGCGGTTTCACCGAGTGCTTACGATAGGCGGCTTCAGTAACGCTGTCGGCAAAGAAGGGGGCAAAAAATGCGTCGGCGGTTTCCAAAAACATAGGTAGGTTGAGTCCCATATAATTGCCTGACGCATCGTCACATTCAACCACAACCTGTCGCAATTTATCGCGTCCCGCGGTAGAAAGTGTGCGTAGGGGACGCAGCATCCGCATGTGATATTTAATCAAGGACGCTGATACCTGAATTAACCCCTGAAGGAACAAGCGATACGTATCTTCTGCTTCATGCCATAACCCTTCCCATGCCTCATGTGCCTCCCACCAATAGGCGAAATTGTAAAGATCTACGCCGTATAGGTAATCCTCGTTTTGTCTCCACATTTTCGGTGGCAAGGGTTCAGCATCATGATCTTCTACTCCATAACTATGTCCGAGCGGGTCTCGAATCGGATGCGGCGTGACACCCGGTATATGGCGATAGGGCGGAAACGGCTTTTGCGGACAATACCGATGCCAATTCACATCAAAAGGTACAGGTTGATTAATAGCGTCCATATCGTCAGGATCACCTTATGCTCTGCCAATCCCGATGTAATGAAAACCTGCGGCTTTCGCTTCTTCTGGCGAATAAACGTTGCGCCCATCAATGAGAATCGGTGTTCTCATCTGTTTGGCAAGCCTGCGAAGCGCAAGTTTGTGATAGAAATCCCATTCGGTAACAAGCACAAGTGCATCGGCATCGTAAGAGAGTTCGTATGCATCTTCCATGAAAAGCACTTTGTTGTTATCAGTTTCGTCGTCCCTACTTAAGGCACGATGTGCGTTTGGGATAGCGATCGGATCATGCGCGCGAACTGTCGCACCCAATGCAATCAGTTCACGAACAATATCGAGTGCCGGTGCTTCTCGAACGTCATCTGTATTTGGCTTGAAGGCGAGTCCAAGGATACCGATGGTTTTACCTTTGAGCGTGCCCAATGTGTCTTGTAACTTTTTAACGACACGCTCCCGTTGGCGGAAGTTGACGGTGCGTGCGGCTTCTGTAATCGGCATCTCGTATCCCGCTTGCGCTGCGACCCCTAACAAGGCAGCGGTATCCTTCGGATAGCAGCTTCCACCCCATCCGAGACCTGCGCGGAGAAATTGATTTCCAATACGAGCATCGAGTCCAATACCACGTGCAACCTCTGTTACGTCTGCCGCAACTTCTTCACAAAGTCCAGCAATCTCATTGATAAAGCTAATCTTAAGGGCGAGGAAGGTGTTCGCTGCGTATTTAATCATTTCGGCACTGTTCGGATCCGTTGTCATCATGGGGGGCAGATGGTAAGAAGACGGGCGCGGGAACCCGCTTGGCGGGTCAAACGTCTGTTCAAGGAGTGGTTTATAGAGACGACGCAAGGTATCAATCGCCTCATCGCTGTTCGCACCGACGACGATCCGATCAGGATAGAACGCGCCTTGCAACGCCAACCCCTCTTGCAAAAATTCCGGGTTTGAAGCCACAGAGACGTTTCCCGAAATCCCACGTTCCGAAAATACCGCCTCCACAACCTCAGCGACCCGCTGATTCGTACCGATCGGGACCGTCGATTTGACAACCAGCGTATAGTGTCTATCAGGCAGGCAGACTTGAGCGACTTCCCTTGCAGCTTGTTCTACATGCTGCGTGTCCGCCTCACCGTTCTTTTTCGGTGGTGTACCCACAGCAATCAAAACCAGTTCTGCCTCCGGGACAACTTCAGCTACGCTCGACGTGAAACGGATCGTATGCTGCACCTCTTCAAGAAGGTTTTGGATGCCGGGTTCATGGATCGGGCTTTTTCCGGCGTGGAGAAGGTTTAGTTTGCTTTCGTCTTTGTCCACTGCTGCAACGTCATGATTGAGATACGCAAGCACCACAGCCGTGGTCAAACCGACATATCCCGTTCCTATAATTGTGATTTTCATTTTAAAGTATTCTGATTTCTCGCCGATTCGCTGTTTGGCGTTCAAGTCTGCTTATAAATTTATGAATTCTGAGGATATTAACTGTGCGAATTATTCTGATAAGTCTGGTGTGAATTCAGCAATTTCAAGAACTCTTTGAACTCGCTCGGTAGTTGGATCGTAGCCATAGTTAATCTGCCGCATTAATTCAAGGGCTGCCATCCGGGTCGAAGAAAGTTTTGGAATGCCAATACGCTTTGTCATTTTCAGCAGCTTCCTCAAAAGAGGACAGAAAACGCTTCCTTATCCACGCTATAAGTATCAATTGCACGCATTTTTCTTATACACCCTCCGTTCATTGAACCGCTGGCGGTTCAACCCTTTCCAGGAGTCTATTAATAATATCCAAACTCGTGATACCGTCAGCCTCGGCGTTGAAGTTCGTCAAAATTCGGTGGCGTAGCACAGGTACAGCGACCGCCTTGATATCCTCGTATGAAACATGATAACGTCCATGGAGAATAGCGCGTGCCTTGGCACCTAATACGAGATACTGCGACGCTCGGGGGCCTGCGCCCCATTGTACCCAATCCCGAATGAAATCTGGCGCATCTGAAGCAGGGCGCGTCTGTCGGTTGAGTTCCACCGCATAATCTACGATCGCTTCGGCAATCGGAACTTTCCGGACGACCTGCTGTATGTGCAAGACCTCTTCCCCTGTGATAACAGGTTCTATCTCCGGTTCATAAGCCGCAGTTGTTGTCAGCACAATCTCTTTTTCGGCATCCTTATCGGGATAATCAAGTGTGATATGGAACATGAATCGATCAAGTTGCGCTTCGGGTAGCGGATAAGTGCCTTCCTGCTCAATTGGGTTCTGCGTCGCTAAAACGAAAAACGGACGTTCCAATGGGTATGTCCTACCGCCTGCGGTGACTTGATATTCCTGCATCGCTTGTAAAAGGGCGGCTTGTGTTTTCGGGGGGGTTCGGTTAATCTCATCCGCGAGAACGATATTAGCAAAAACGGGTCCATTAATAAAGCGAAAAGCACGTTTTCCAGCCTCACCTTCCTCAATAATATCGGTACCAATAATGTCCGATGGCATCAGGTCTGGCGTAAATTGGATTCTGTTGAAAGGGAGTTCAAGAATTTGGGCGAATGTACTAATGAGGAGTGTCTTTGCTAACCCGGGCACTCCCACAAGTAAGCAGTGACCCTGTGAAAAGAGTACGATAAGCAGCTGCTCAATGACTTCGTCCTGCCCGATGATTCGCTTTTTGAGTTGGTTTAAAATATTTTCCTTTGCCGTTTTCAAGGCTTCGGCGGCTTCTATATCTGTTCTGGTCTGCGTTGTTGCGGTATCATTTTTCATAAGAAATAACCATCAGCGGTCAGCAAGAGAGGATAATTTCACCAGGACACCTCTTTACTGATAGCCGACAGCCGAAAGCCGTTCCTTTCAATCGCTTGAGACTTTCCACATTTGAAGCCCGTCAAAATCGAAGTTAACATCAATGACTCGGGCACCTGCCTCTTCAAGTTTTTGGCGGACGCGATGTTCGCGTGTCGGTTCACAGTAAAACAGCAGACACCCGCCACCACCAGCACCACAAGCTTTGCCACCGATTGCGCCGTGCGTCATTGCAATTTTAAAGAGGGATTCGATCTGTTCATTTGTGACAGAAGGGTGTAACTTTTTCTGATTCTGCCAATTTTGGGTGAGGAGTTCACCGAATTCGGTCAAGCGACCGCGCATAAGTGCTATTTTCGTTGCCTCAGCAGTGGATTTGAGGGTTTCCAAGGCATCGCGGACGCTTGGCTGTCCACTTTTATAGGCATCGGTTACATTCTGATGTATATTACCAGAAAGGCGAGACTTTCCGGTATAACAAAGGACAAGGTTTTTTTCAAGTTCGCAACGGATATGAGGTGGAAATCTCAAAGGTGAGGTTTTCACCTCTTCTCCCCGAAACTCCATAAAATGGATTCCGCCGATTGCACTTGCGTAATGGTCCTGTTTTCCGCCGAGGATACCCAGTTCATGACGCTCAATGTTACTTGCGAGGTCGGCATACTCATAGGGTAGATAGGTGGCTTCTTTAAGGGCACCCAGCACACCAACGAGGGCAACTCCCATTGCTGCGGAAGTACCTAATCCACTGCCCGGCGGCGCGGTGGATTGCGTAATCAGATCAAAACCGCCAATCTGTATGGACATGCGTCGCACGGCTGCTTTGACTAAATCAATGTTCCCATCATATTCGAGTTGACGTATATTATCTGCTTCAATGAATGTATCAAAATCTGCAGAATAGATACGAATGCTTTTATCCAGAACGCGCTGGAGTTCAACAGAATCGTCGGGTGTTATTTGACGTTCATAGCGGAGAGTTGCATAAGCGTATCGGTTAATTGCCCCGTTGACGACCAATCCCTTTGAGTGTTCAGTAAAAAGGGCTACGTCGCTCCATCCGCCTGCGAAGTCGATGCGGACGGGGGCTCTCGTTCGGATTAACATGATGAGTCTCCTGACATCAGTTTTTAACCAACGCGCTTGGAAAGCGTGCAAGAAGTGATGCGGATAAGAAACCGGAAGGACCACCTACAAACAATAAGAAAAAAATTATATCAATAACGGTAGATGATAGTATTAGAATATGTTGTGAAGGTGGCTTCCGCTATGGAAAGACCCGCAGAGACTTTTGCCGATAAGCGTAACGTGGAAAAGCCGCAGCCATCCCTCTCTTTAAAACGGGGCACAGCCGAGCGGCTTTTCCAGAAACTGAGCGAGAGAACCGCCAGTTTTAGGCAGTAGCGTCGCGAAGTTTCTTGCCAGCTTTAAAGACAGGGACCGTCTTTGCCGCAATCTCCAGTGGTTCGCCAGTCTGCGGATTGCGACCCGTACGGGCGGGACGTTCTTTGGCTTCAAATGTTCCGAAACCAATTAATCCAACAGAGTCGCCATTACCCAAAGCATCACAAATAGTCGCAGCGAAAGCATCAACAGCGGCGTTAGCATCTTTCTTGCTCAGGCCAGTCTGCTCAACGATGCTGCTGACGACATCGCTCTTCATTAATTTTGCCATGTCAGATGTTCCTCTAATTTTTAGTCCGAACAAGAAAACATCGCATTTTCCGAACGATTCGGGAAACGAGGTTTTCACGTCTCGGACGCAAAATGGATTTAACAAAAACTAATAGTAATTATATTATACTATACAGATATAGATATGTCAAGATAAAAATTCAGTTAACCCCAAAATTAACCTGAATTGCACGGAAAAAAGCGGACGCTCTATCCAAAATAACCGTATTAGAAATAGATAAGTTCTAACAAAGTTAACTTGACATCATACATAAATCTCTTAAATATTAATACCACAGACGATACAATTTGTCAAGTTTTTTTGCATTTAAGCGGTAGATCCGCCTGTCACACTGCATCTTTTACCGAAATATTTGCTTAAGGGGCGTGTTTGTGGTAAAATTATACATTAACCCTTACAAAATCCTGCTTGAATAACAAATAGAGGAAAATATCAGAAATGAGTGAGAGTTATCGTGTCGCGGTTGTAGGTGCAACGGGTGCCGTCGGTAATACTATATTGCAAATTCTTGAAGAACGATCATTTCCAGTTGCTTCTCTCAAACTTTTAGCATCGCATCGTTCCGCTGGTGAAATTCTATCCTTTAAAGATGAGCCCATTATCATTGAGGAACTGACACACGACTCGTTTGAAGATGTAGATGTAGTGTTTTCATCAGCAGGCGCGTCTGTCAGTCGCGAGTTCATCCCGACAGCCGTGGAAAAAGGCGCACTCGTCATTGACAATACGAGTGCCTTCCGCATGGACGCAGAAACGCCGCTCGTCGTTCCTGAAGTCAATATGGATGTCGCCCGTACTCACAATGGGCTGATCGCCAATCCAAACTGTTCGACGATCCAAATGATGGTGGCACTTAAACCAATTTACGATAGCGTTGGCATCAAACGGATCGTTGTCTCCACATACCAAAGCGTCTCTGGTAAAAGTGGACGCGCTGTTATGGAACTCGTCCAGCAAACGACTGAAGCCATTGAAGGTAAACCGATCACTTTAGATAAATTTCCACACCAGATGGCGTTTAACGTCGCATTCGATTGGCCCTTCTTAGACAGCGGCGACAACGAAGAAGAGGTCAAAATGATCAATGAAACTCGGAAGATTCTCAAAGATGACACGATCGGTGTTTCCGCTACAACCGTCCGCGTCCCAGTCTTCTTCGCACATTCTGAATCGATAAACATTGAAACGCATGAGAAACTCACAGCAGCCCAAGCGAGAGAGTGCCTCGCCACTGCACCCGGTGTAAAACTTGTGGACGATCCGAGCAACCAGCAGTACCCACTCGCTGTGGATGTTGCGGGGAAAGATGAAGTCTACGTGGGTAGAATCCGTGATGATGCTTCCATAGAAAACGGTTTGAACCTCTGGGTCGTTGCGGACAACCTCCGCAAAGGTGCTGCGCTGAACGCTATCCAGATAGCTGAAAATCTGTTGTAAGGCTGCCAGAAAAATATGGAACTCGCCCTTACCACGCTGCCGGATTACCTGCGTCAGCACTGTGCCGATATCCGTGTGTTTGAATCGGAGACGGAACTCCGTATAGAAGAGATTGGCGACGGTAATCTTAATACAGTCTATCGTGTTTCGGATATAGCGCACTCGGAGTGTTCACTCGTCCTAAAACACGCGCCACCCTACATTAAGATATTAGGACCCGAGTATCCGTTATCCATCGAACGTTTGACTTATGAGTCCCGCGCACTGGACATCTACAACCGGTTAGCCAGTGGTTCCGTTCCCGTGTTATACGACTTCGATGCCGAAGCCGCGGTCATAGCAATGGAGGATATTCGAGATGCCAGCGTCCTGCGCGATGACCTTATCGAAGGCAAGGTGGACACCGCTATCGCCGAACAGATCGGGCGATTTATGGGCATTGTACATAGCCATACCTATGTCGAAAACCTTGATAGCACGACCGCACAGCACTATAGACAGCAATTTGCGAATACCCTGATGCAGTCAATAACTGCCGATTATGTGTTCACTTTCCCATTTACTGAACATGAAACGAATTTCTGGACCCCGGGTTTAGAATCAGATGTCCAGCGACTGAAAGCGGATACCGACTTTTTGCAGCAGGCAGCGGATCTCAAACAGATTTTTCTAACGGCACAGCAAGCCTTAACTCACGGCGACCTGCACACAGGAAGCGTTCTCGTCCAAAACAGCACGGCGAAGGTAATTGATGCCGAATTTGCCTTTTACGGTCCCATCGGATTTGACCTCGGATTATATTGGGCGAATTATCTCTTATCCTATTTTTCACATCAAGACACCTTGGACGTGCAATCCGCACTCAAAACAGCGATTGCAAAAACGTGGCACACCTACACGCTTGAATTCAGAACGGGTGATGCTACGTTGAAAGAACAGACATTACAAAAAATCTTCCATGAAGCGGTAGGGTTTGCGGGACTGGAGATGCTGCGTCGCCTTGTTGGTGCGGCACACGTCAAAGACATAGAAGGTATCGTTGATATACCGAAAAAACTAAACGTAGAAAAGAGAGCACTTCAATTCGGATTAACCCTCGTTAAACAGCATAAATCCTTACGAGATATATCGGCGGTCCTCGCGATGCTTGTTTAACGGTTGTCGGTGAATCAACGGTATGAAGGTTCTCCGTGTGGCATTCACCGGGTTTTTCTTCCGAACAAACCTTTCAGCCGTCAGTTTTCAGTGAAGAAGTGTTTTCGCTGGGCTGCTCTCTCGTTTAACAATACCCTCTTTTAACCGATAACTGACACCTAATAACAATAAAAATATGAGAGATTACTATGAAATCCTCGGTGTGAATCGAGGTGCCACGCCAGAAGAAATCAAAAAAGCCTATCGCAAACTCGCGGTCCAGTATCATCCGGACAAAAATCCGGGTGACAAAGCAGCAGAGGAGAAGTTCAAAGAGGCATCGAACGCGTATTCGGTACTCTCCGATCCTGAAAAGCGACGTATGTATGATACCCGCGGACACGCAGGTGTTGAGGGGATGGGTTTTGAAGGGTATCGGACGATGGACGACATTTTCAGAAACCTGAACCTCGACGATATTTTCGGACGCGGCGGATTCGGTGGATTCAGCGATGCGTTTGGCGATGCATTCGGGCAACGGCGCACGACGGCTCCGCCTCGTGGACGTGATCTCCGTATGAGCGTCAGTGTCCCTTTCGCCGACGCGGTGTTAGGCAGCAAAAAAGAGGTGAGCGTCCAAGGGAAACGTCTCACACTTACAATTCCGCCAGGTATTCAGGATGGAAAAACCTTGCGTATTCGCGGGCACGGAGAATCTCTCGGTAACGGTATTGCGGGTGACCTGATGGTGACGGTCTCTGTACAGCCGCATTCGACGTTGAGCCGTGAAGGCGCAGATCTGTTGACAGACGCAAAGGTTTCCATGACAACGGCAGCGTTAGGCGGTTCTGTCCGAGTCCAAACGCTAACAGGCGATGTGGATTTGAAAATCCCGCCGGGCGCGCAACCCGGACAGCAGTTCCGTTTACGTGGACGCGGTGGTGTAGATACCTCCGGCAGAAAAGGCGATTTACGCGTGCGGTTGGTTGTAGAAATCCCGAAGTCTTTGTCTCGCAAGCAGCGGAATTTGTTGAAGGAATTAGATAATACACTGTGAAGGATACAAGCCAATCGTCACCCAGCATGGCATCCGCTCAATCCGGACAATACGATACAGTTTCAAAAGATGTTGTTCAAGCAAACCCGGAAGACTGGATCCGGTTTTTCCTGAACATCCCGGATGCTCAGGTGATTAAGGTACTTAACACGGAGCAGCCTACTGTTAGATCGCACCGGGCCGATAGTTTCATTCACTCAAATATTCTTGGCAAAGAAGTCATCGTGCATTTCGAGTTTCAGACGCGGGACAGTACAGACACACCGATGCCCCATCGCATAGCGGGTTACGCAGGCAGAAGTATTGAAACCTTTAAAATGGATGTTTATTCGCATGTTGTCTATCTACATCCGGATGCCGGGCGCAACGATCCGGGGCGATATGTCCAGGACATGCCGGGGTATGAAATCACCATTAACTACAAGGTCATCAGACTTTGCGAGTTGGAGGGGCAAGCCATTCTGGATGCAAGGTTGAAGGGGTTAATTCCCTTTGCCCCGTTGATGAAGCCTCCGGAGACAATGGATTCTGGGCGATGGTTGCGTGAATGTATCCGGGTCGCTGATTCCGTACCACAGGATGCGTCACACAAGGCGGATTATCTTACTGATACGGCTATCTTGAGTGGCTTAATATTTGAGTATCAGGCTATTCGTGAAATTATCTCGGAGGAAACCATGTACGAGTCATCTGTTATCCAACACTTTACACAGCGAGGTATTGAACAAGGTGAAAGAAAAAGTTCTATTGAGAGCATTCTTGAGACCTTGGAGATTCGATTTCAACCCAGTGAGGTTGATACTTTAAAACCCGCCCTGGAGCGTATTGAAGAGTTGCAGCATCTCAAACGGTTGCGCCGCGCCGCGATGCAGGTGTCAACCCTTGATGAATTCAAGCGCATCTTGGCATCAAACGGGAACTGAATCCTTTGATGATTGGCGTTTCTCGTAGCTCGGAAACCTTCACCTTTTATCATTGGATTGCGAGAACGTTTGGCAAAGGCTTCCGAGAAATTGCTTGCGGCGAAAAGAAGCCTATCAAATCGATAGATAATCTATGAGACCTCGGCTGCTTCTTATGGAAATGTTAGGTATAACCAAGAAGAACAGGAAACGAAAACTATGCAAACCCGACTTGAACTCATTCTCGGTGATATAACGAAAGCAGAAGTTGATGCCATCGTGAACCCAACAGATTTGGTTCTTAGCGGAGGAGGAGGATTAGAAGGATTAGATAAGCAAATTCACAGCGCAGGAGGCGAAGCAGTCGACCTTGCCTGTGAAGAAATTCGCGAACGCCACGGTGGTTGTCAAACAGGCGAAGCAGTCATTACAACAGCGGGCAACCTCGCGGCAAAGCACATAATTCATACCGTTGGGCCGGTTTGGACAGGCGGTGAAATAGGCGAACCTGAATTGCTCGCTAGTTGTTACCGAGAATGCTTACGGCTTGCATCAGAAAACAGGATTCAATCTATTGCTTTTCCCGCTATTAGTACCGGAAACTTTGGATATCCCGTTGAGTTAGCAACTCCCATCACCCTGACCACCGTGAAAAAATTTGTGGAAGAGGCAAAAACCAGTGAATATGAAATACCAACACACCTTCAATTCTTCTTATTTGATGGAGAAACTTATGTCTGTTATGTGAAGGCACTTAGGGAGTTTGGCTTCAGTTTGTTCTGCTTCATCGGATAAACTATGTTAAGTTAAGATTTGGAAGACACTGCTCACAGTAATCTGTAAAGATACTCATGATAAGAAGTTTCTCGCCTATCTCTCAATCTTACCTCAATATGTTTCGACATAATCATGATATAAAAGGGTAACTACATGCTACGTGCCTACAGTGTTAGCGAAATAACAAAGATGTTATCAGGGTGCCTAATGAAGGATTCCCAACTTCAAGATGTCTGGGTGCAAGGTCGTATATCACTAGATCACCTACAAAGTGTTTTTTTTCTCTTGCATAAAGAAAACAAAATTAGATGTTTCATACCCGACGGTAACATTAATCAATACCCATCTTTGTTAGCAGCAGGAAACACGGTGGTTGTATATGGGGACCTTACGCTTTTCCCTCTTTTTAGTGAATACCAAATCCGCGTTAAGGACATACAACGTGTTGGAGCTAATGCAGAAGGAAATAACCAACTGTTTACCGTAAGTGATATAACGAGCAGACTGGAAGAAATTACAACTAGTTCTTCTGAAATTCAACAAATTCATGTGAGGGGCGAAATTACAAACTTTGAATTACACTCTGATCAACCTTGGTATCTGAGCGATTCAAGCGATAGTACCCCGGATAGTGCTGCGGTGTCCAAGTTACAACAAAAGATTCACTGTTTCTTTAATCCTAATAGCACAACTTCGGTGAATAAAAACGATGCAGTTTGGGTTCAAGGGGCAATTCGCATTTGGGGACCCTCCAGCAGGTACCAAATTTGCGTACAACAAATTGGATCCGACAATCAAATAGCGCACTGCCGATGTCCAGGGTGTGCTCAGTGTGGAGGAAAAAACAAGTGTGATCGCCTTCGCGAAGCTGCGAACTTTGAACCTTGTGCCACATGTCTTCCGCGTCCTCCAGATGAGTTATATAAACTGTGTCCAGAATGTTACGCGGTTAGTTCAGACCATGAAACTGAAGTAACAAAGGCGGTTTATGATTACTTAGCTGGGCTCGGAGTCAAGGGATTTTTTCCCAGCACAGAAAGTCAAATTCAGTTTGGAACTCGTAATGGAATTGCTGATGTTGTACTAACTGATGTAAATGGGAGTTTTGCAGTGATTGCGGAGTGCAAGGGAGCCGGGTATGTAGGTTACGGAGTTGAACAATTGAAATCTTACCTTTCTGCAACCGATACACGCTTTGGCGTTTTCGCAAATAGAGCAGATCTCAGCCAATGGAAATTTTATGAGAATCGACAGCGAAACTGCGTTCCTGAAATTGATCGTTCCGACTTTGAATTCGGAGTCGTTAAGAACCTCAACCTTCGCCCGCTGCTTCAGGATGAAATTGCAAACCTGCGTCAGGAAATTCACCTAAAGTTAGACGACCTTCTTGAAGAAAAAATACAGAGGTTAGAAAGACCTCTCTCGGATCTGAAAATCGAACTGCAAAAACGAGGCATCGTAAATTGGTTTAAAAACCTATTTTCAAAGGAGAAAGAATGATCTCATTATCACAACGGAGTCAAAACGTAACACCATCGTCCACTTTGGCGATCACCGCGAAAATCAATGCGTTGATCGCAGATGGCGTAGATGTCGTCAAATTCGGTGCAGGCGAACCCGATTTTGACACACCCGATTATATCAAAGATGCTGCAATCGCTGCACTTAATGCAGGGTTCACAAAATACACACCTGTCCCCGGCACGCCCGAACTCCGGGAGGCGATCACAGAGAAATTCAAACGGGACAACGGGCTGAGTTACCAGCCCTCTGAAGTCATTGTCTCGTGCGGTGCTAAGCACACGATCTATAACATCTTTCAAGCCATTTGCGATCCGGGCGATGAAGTCATCTTCGCTGCACCCTATTGGGTCAGCTACCCAGAGCAGATTAAACTCGCAGGTGCAGTGCCGCGCGTCATTGAGACGACACCGGCGCAAAACTTCTGCATGGCACCTGATCAGGTCGAGGCAGCCATCACTTCAAAGACGAAGGCGATCCTCGTTAACAGTCCGAGCAACCCGACCGGCACCACGTACGATGTGGAGACACTCCAACAGATTGCCGCACTCGCCGTCAAACACCAAATCTACCTCATCTCCGATGAAATCTATGAGGCACTTCTCTACGACGGTGCGACGCATCAGAGTCCGGCTTCGTTCAACGCCGAGACAAAAGCGATCACCTTCGTTGTCAACGGCGTGTCCAAAGCCTACTCCATGACAGGGTGGCGAATCGGATATACTGCGGGGCCCGAAGATGTAATCTCAGCGATGTCGCGTATCCAATCACACAGCACTTCAAACCCGACATCCATCGCACAGAAAGCCGCTGTCGTCGCACTCAACGAACCGCAGGATGCCGTCGAAGAGATGCGCAAAGCGTTTGAGGAACGCCGAGACGTAATCTGCAAACGTTTTGATGAAATTGATGGGATTAGTTATGCCAGACCGCAGGGCGCGTTTTATATTTTCCCCGATTTTTCGGCACATTACGGTAGAACGCTCGGTGGACAAAAGATCGAAAATTCAATGGACATCACCGATTATCTGCTCAATTCCGCAGGCGTTGGTGTTGTACCAGGGGACGGTTTCGGTGCTGACAACCATCTGCGACTCTCCTTTGCAACTTCACTGGAGGAGATTAATCGAGGATTAGATCGGATTAAGAAAGCGTTGGCATAACGTTACCGTTAGTGAACAAGGTCCCCACCACCGTTGGCGAGGTTTCAAACCTCGCCTTTCCGCGTGAGTCTCTTAGGCCCGTAGATGGACTTTAGTGTCTAAAGCCTGTCTACGGGCGGTATCTATGTAGCACGGCGTTCCGTTTACGCCGCCTAAACCCACCAATATTTTGATAACTTCTTTCTGATATGATAAAATAAATTCACCGCTTACGAAAAAATATACGGTTTTTCGGGCTCATTCTATTCAGGCAATTGAGTTTAGCACAAGAAGCAGGAGATGCAGAACTTATAACCAACAATTAAGAAACATATATAATCTGCCTCCTAATTGACCTATCGTGTAGGAGAATTTTCAACCCCGATATCCAAAACCTATGAACGTCAAAAACCGAACCATCTTCTCTAACGACAACCTACCCGTCCTGCGAGGTATAGATACAGAATCCGTCGATCTAATCTATCTTGACCCACCCTTCAATTCCAATCGCAACTATGCAGCACCTATCGGTAGTGATGCAGCAGGCGCAGCCTTCAAAGACACCTGGACCCTCTCCGATGTAGACAACGCATGGCACGGCGAAATAGCCGACCGGGAACCCGCTTTGTATCAGGCAATACACGCAGCTGAGCTCACACACGGTAAAGGCATGAAGTCTTATCTCATCATGATGGCAGTGCGACTGTTAGAGCTGAAGCGCGTCCTCAAAAAGAGTGGGAGCATATACCTGCATTGCGACCCGACTGCGAGCCACTACCTCAAAATGCTGATGGATAGTGTGTTTGGCAAGAACAACTTTAAAAATGAGGTCGTGTGGAATTCGGCAACCGGTGTCAAAAATAATGTCAAAACCCGTTTTGGCAGAGGACACGACCTTATCCTGTTCTACGGAATGCCCGAATCGAAGTTCAATGTTCAGTATGAGCGGCTGAGTGAAGCGTATCTGAAATCGCATTATACCTATACAGACGAAGATGGTCGCCGCTTTTCAGCTGATAACTTGAACGCACCCAGCACTGGCGGGCATCGCTACGAACTTCTGGGTGTTACAAAAAATTGGAGAATGACAGAGGAGCAGGCGCGCCAGTGGTTGGCCAAAGGGCGTATCGTGCATCAAAGCATCACTCCAGGATCTCGTGTCAAGATTCCAAGGTATAAACGTTATGCGGATGAATCTTTGGGGCGTCCTGCATTGGATAATTGGACAGATATAGGTGCCCTCAATTCACAAGCCAAAGAATCTACTGGCTACCCTACGCAAAAACCCATCGCCTTATTAGAGCGCATTATCAAAGCGTCCAGTAATGAGGGAGAGGTGGTATTAGACCCGTTCTGTGGGTGTGCCACGACGTGTGTCGCTGCAGAACGACTACAAAGGCACTGGATCGGTATTGATATATCCCCCAGAGCTGTTAACCTTGTGCGCGTGCGGTTGGAGGGTGAAGTCGGACTTTTCGGAAAAGTTATCCATCGCACAGATATCCCGAAACGAAGTGAGAAGCTCCGCAATTATCGCACGCACAAACATACCTTGTTCGGTAAACAGGAAGGCTTATGTAACGGGTGCAGGACACAATTTCCGTTCAGAAACATGACGGTTGATCACATCGTACCAAAATCGCAAGGCGGCACCGACCACGAGGATAACTTACAACTCCTTTGCGGTGCTTGCAACTCCACAAAGGGACAAGGCACACAAGCCGAACTAATTTCACGATTAAAAGCACAAGGCGTTTTACAATAAAGGAGATACAAGCGTGGCAGCACAGACAACACCGAACCTCGTCTTTGTTATTACGGATGACCAAGGTTACGGCGATTTGGGGTGCACCGGAAACCCCATTATCAACACACCGAATCTGGACGCACTCGCATCGGAGAGTGTGCAACTGCAGAACCTACACGTCGGGCCCACCTGCTCGCCGACACGCGCAGGGATTATGACGGGGCATTATTGCAACTCCACTGGGGTCTGGCATACCATCGGCGGACGCTCACTTTTGCGCAGCGACGAGGTCACGATGGCGGATATCTTCCGACGCAACGGCTATAAGACAGGTATGTTCGGGAAATGGCATCTCGGCGATAACTACCCCTTCCGTCCGCATGACAGAGGTTTCGATGAGGCCCTCTACCACGGCGGTGGCGGTATCAGTCAAACCCCCGACTATTGGGGCAACGACTATTTCGATGACACCTATTTCCGAAACGGTTCCGAACAACCCTTTGACGGTTACTGCACGGACGTTTGGTTTCAACAAGCGATGGCGTTCATTGAGAGGCAAGCAGAAGGTGACCAGAACCGTCCGTTCTTCTGCTACCTCTCTACGAATGCGCCCCACGGTCCCTTCCGTGTCCCCGATGCCTATAGTGAGGTTTACCGACGGAAAGGTGTAGAAGGCGACCGCGCGAATTTCTGGGGGATGATCACCAATATCGACGATAACATGGCGCGGCTGCGGCACCATCTCCGTGTACTGGGGCTTGAGGAAAACACGATCCTTATCTTCATGACCGATAATGGATCGGCAGCTGGATGCGACTTGGATGCGCAGCAGTTCGTCAGGGCAGGTTACAACGCCGGAATGCGCGGTAAAAAAGGGTCGCCTTATGAAGGTGGACACCGTGTGCCGCTGTTCATGCATTGGCCCGATGGCGGTTTCACCGAAAAACACGAGGTGCATGAACTCACCGCAAACATCGACCTGCTCCCGACGCTGATAGATCTTTGCGATCTTGAGGTCTCTTCAAACGCCCACTTCCACGGTACGAGCATCGCGCCACTGCTGAGAAACGAAACGGAGACGTGGGAGGAACGGGTCATCGTCACCGATTCGCAGCGCGTCGAAAATCCGATTAAGTGGAAAGACAGCGCAACAATGTCGCAACGGTGGCGGCTCATCAATGGAACTGAACTTTACGACATTCAAGCCGATCCCGGGCAACGGGACGATGTTGCTGACGAACATCCCGAAGTCGTTGCGGAACTCCGCGAACATTATGAAGCGTGGTGGAAACTGGTTTCGGAACGGTTTGATGAGGACTGCCCGATTGTCATCGGGACGCAAAACGAACCCGTTACGTGTATCACAACGCACGACTGGCACGGTGAAGCACAGGCATGGAATCACGGTATGATTCGTCGAGGTATGGAATGCAACGGCTACTGGGCAATTGAGGTGCCTGAAGATGGGGCGTATAGTTTCGAGTTGCGGCGGTGGCCCCTCGCAGAAGACAGGGCGATAACGGACGGCATTCCGGGCGAGCATATCGATCTCTACAACGGCGGCAAGGCTTTAGCACTAACAGCAGCGCAAATCCGTATCGGGGATAAGGTCGCAACAAAAGTGATTCCACCCGATGCGAAGGGTGTAACGTTTACGTTCAACCTCACCGCCGGTCAGACGCGCATGCATACCGAATTTACCGACGAAACGGGTGAGTTGGCACTTGGGGCGTATTATGTGTATGCGAAACGAGTGATTTGAGGGATAGGGTTTATTCGTAGACAGGAGCGGTTGCGACGCGGGAAAATAGACGAGCGAGTTCATCCGTTGACACACCGAGACGTTCTTCAAGGTCTCTTTGCGTTAACCCGAGTTGTTGGACCCCGAGGCTCTCTTCAAATTCTTCCTGCGTCAACCCAAAATCTCGGTAGCCCTGAATGACGGTTTTTAGATACCACTTTGAAGGTGCTTCGAGATCCTTCTCGTAATCCTCTTTCATCCTGTAAAACATGACATCGTCTTGGTAATACTTGCTGTAGTAATCGGGATAGCCTTCGTATGTATCGAGTGCATCTTCGTGGTCATCCGTAATTTCCCAGAGTCCGCCGTGGACTGTACACCCCTCCGCACGGATAATATCGGCGTGATATTTAAAAACAAGTCGGAACCCCTCAAGCCGGAATATCCTTATATCCGTGACACCTGGGCACCTTTGCTGCATCTGAGAGATGTTCATGTTGGATCCGTACGCAAAATATCTCATAGGGTTATTTCTTTATACAGAGTTGGGATGATAAACATAGCAAGCCGAAGAGGGTACGGGGTAGGCACAAGACCTACCCCTACAGACTATACGCTTTTCTGCGGTTTAGATAGGCAATCAGGATTCGGAGTGTTTGCTTGGGCATTTCCGCCCCCTACAGAAAACTAAAGTCCTAAAAAAAATTGCTACTGCGACTTCAGCCGACCCCAGAGTACAGGAAGTTTACCTGACGGTTCGACAGCAAAAGCGGTGTGGAAGATACCGTCGTTCATAATCGCCTGAACTTCATCTTCGCTGAGTCCGTCGTTGAAGAGACCGACCTCGTCCATAATAGTAGCGGAAAGGAAACCGGTGCCTCTATCCGTCGCGAGCCATGCGGTTTGATCCTGATCTTGAAGCTGGAACTTCGGCACCTTTTGTGAGACTTTCTCTTCGCCGTCAACGTAGATTGTACAGGTGTCTCCGTCGTAGACATTAGCGACATGATACCAGGTCCCCGCCTTAACCGTCACGCCACTAGCGACATCCCAAGTATTCGTCCAGCTGCGGAGGAGGTTCCCGCCGTTTTTGTAGGGGACATAGCGGTTGTTGCTCTGATCCCATATCGAGAAATAGTTTTGTTGCCCCCCGATGTCGGTAAAGTTTATCCAGAGCGTGAAGGTCACTTTATCTTCAATTATACCTTTGCCGAGTGGAATGGTGACGGTTCCACCCTTCTTGATTTCAAGCGCACCATTAACTTTTCCTTTCTCCCATTTCGCGTTCGTGATTTCGCCTTTACGTCCATTTTCAGACGCGTCTTCAGCAACATCGCCTTTCCCTTCGTCTAACAACCAGATACCGACAATCCTATCCGGATCAATCTCGGCTTGCCCATAACTGGCAACGAGACTCAGTGCGAGTATCGCGCAGACAAATATTCTTATCCTCATGGATTTGCGCTCCTTTTTTCGTGTACAGAGAGTCGTGATCACAGAAATGCAGTCAGTGTGTTAATTACATTAGACTATCAAGTGTATTATAAGTTTAATCTGAATCCGCATATAATTTGACAACGGACGGAAATTGGAGTATACTATAATTGCTCGCCGGGATGCTGAAATTGGTAGACAGGCTAGGTTCAGGGTCTAGTGTGCATTATGCGCGTAAGGGTTCGAGTCCCTTTCCCGGCATCTACGAGATATTATACAGGCGCAGCTTCCAAGCGCGCCTACACACCTCATTCTCGTTTTAACGTCTCCGGTACCAACCATAGGAAGATACTCACCGCGAGATAACCAATACCCCCTAACGCAAAACCGGAATAACTCAACCCGAACAAATCGGCAAGATTACCGACAATCACCGGTCCCGCAGAACCGCCGAAATCCCCGGTGAGCCGCCATAAACCCAAGAACTCTCCAGTCCCTTCACGGGGTGCCAAGTCTGCTCCGAGCGTCATCATCGTTCCGGAAGCAATACCGTTGCCCATACGCATGAAGATGGCTGCAAGCAGCAACCATGTAAATGTCCCTGTAAACGGCATCAACATCATTCCCGTAGCAAAGATGAAAACTCCGGGTACTGTCGCGAATCTTCGACCGAACCGATCCATCATATAGCCAGCAATTGGAAACATAGACATATCCACGGCTGAAGAGATCATGACCACGGATCGGACCTGTTGTGTCGATAAGCCGACAACCTCGTCCGCATAAAGCGGGATAATGATATTGCACCCGCGGCGCAGCGTCTGGACGCACACCTGTCCGACGCCTGCAGTCGCAAGGAGTCGTGCATGCTGACGCGACACCTCAAGCAGATGTCTGAGATAGGGAGGTCTCTTAGCTGCTGCTTCAGCGGTGGCGCGTTGTGTGCGAGGAATGAAAAAGAAGCAGAGGCAAAGGTTCAGCAGGACAATGCCGGCATAGATGAAGAACGGAAGGCGGAGGTTGACCCCAAGAAAGATAGAACAGAACTGACCGGCGAAGGTACCCATCCGGTTCACACCGCCAAACAACGCGATCGCTCTGCCACGATTCGCTATCGGGATCACATCTGTCATATACGCATGCCGAGAAAGCATCCACAACGCATTTCCGATGCCGCCCACCAATTGCGCGCCGATGAGTTGGAAGAAATTCGTCGCTATGCCCATCCCGAGGGTTGACAACCCAATCATCACCAAACCGAGCAGCATTGAAGGCTTGCGACCGATCCGTTCCACCAAAACGCCCGCGGGGATATTCCCAAGCACACCGACGGCAAGGACAACCGTTGTTAAGGTATAGGATAATTCAAACGATTTGACATAAATCGAAAGCGTTGGTGAAACGATACCTCCGCCTGTCGCCAACAGAAACGCCGGAATGTAGATGGGAAGGATTAGCGAGACTCGGCTAAATTTGGAATCGTTCAATTTGGACAACTTTCAGCGTCGAATTTTTAATAATAAATATCTATAGTAAACCTTAGAATTAATTGGACACTTTAAAGAGGCGAAGTTAGAAACCTCGCCAGCGGTAGTGGCGGTTTGGGTCTAATGAGATTGCCTCGCAGTGAGAGTTATTCTTCAGACTTACCATAAATAACATAGGTCGCTATTGACCTGTTGCTCCTACGGCGTAAAGGCATCCGTTTTGTGTGTAGGATTTCACATCGGTTTAGCGCATACCTACGCCATCTGTCAAGGTTCTATCCTCACCTACCGTCTCATTTGGGAAAAAGCGTGTGTAGTGCATCCGTATAACATGTATACGTCGCATCGTCAAACAGAACAAACTGGACGGATGCAGGGGCGTTGTCACCCTGCTCTACAAAATCTCTCACTGCAGTCAGTGCAACGTCTGCTGCTTTCTCGGTTGGGTACCCAAAGATGCCGGTACTAATAGAAGGAAAAGCGACGCTCTGAACACTGTTTTCTACGGCAAGCTGAAGACTCTCCTGATAACAACTCGCGAGCAATTCCGGTTCCCCTGAGTTTCCACCATCCCAAACGGGTCCAACGGTGTGAATCACATATTTTGCGTAGAGGTCGCCGCCTGTCGTGATGACTGCTTTGCCGGTTGGGCAGCCGCCTTCACGCGCACGAATTTCTGCACACGCTTCCTCAATCGCATCACCGCCAGCGCGCCGTATTGCACCGTCCACACCGCCACCGCCGACAAGTGCACTGTTCGCTGCGTTCACGATAGCATCGACTTGTGCTTTGGTTATATCACCTTGGATGAGTTCTAAATCGGTTTGTGCAATTTGTGTTTTCATGGGTTATCTCCTTATCTTTTAGCGATTCCGCTGAAGCAAACCGGTTCTGTGCAGCTCCTGTAAAATAAAGGGTTCTACAGGCGCATCACTTTTAAGTTGGGCGTAGCCAACCCCTTGGTCGGTACAGAAACGTTGCAGGGTGTCGCAGAATGTCTGTTGCTGACGCTGGTATTGCGAGAGTGTTTCGGGATTAATCGTGACGGCTCGCGTTTCACCTGTTTCGGCATCCTCTACCAACCAGTCTCCGCCCGTGGACGTGCTATCCAAGGACATCTGAGGGTCTACCTCTTCTGGACTCATCAGATGAATCGCTGTGAGCGAGAAACCGCGTCCTGTGAGTACTTTGAAGCCCTGTTCGTAGCCCGTCGGATCCAAAAAATCGGAAAGGACAACAACAGCGCACGGGTGTCGCTGATACATCGGGAGCTGCCTGAGACACTCCGTTAACCGCGTTTGTCCATGTGATGCAATCGCCGTCAGCACCTTTGTAAGTCGTGAAAATTGCGAGGTACTCGACGCGGGTGGTAGCACCGCGACAAGCCGTTCAGCACAGGTATAAACAGCGACACTATCGACATGCCCGAGTGCGATATATCCTAACGCCGCTGCGATCTGTTTCGCACACGTCAATTTGGTGGGTGATCCAAATTCCATAGAACGACTGTTATCAATAAGAAGGGCAAGGGGTAACCCCTCGTCAGCGTGGAAGAGTTTGATAAAGAGTTTTCCCAAACGGGCATAGATGTTCCAATCGACATGCCGTAGATCGTCACCCGGTTCATAGACCCGATAATCCGCAAATTCCATACCTACGCCACGGTTCGGACTCCGGCGTTCGCCTCTGAATTTACCTCGGAAGAAGCGATTTGATCGGATATGGAAGGGTTCCAGCTGCTTCAGGAATTGTGGTGTAAACATTATCTGTAGAGGATAAGTCGTAATATAGGGATAGGTTTTTGTGGTTTTTCCGTTTTTGTAGAAGCGAGTTTTACTCGCGATCTTACTGGATCTCTTTTTAAATTTCAATGCAGTGTTTGACACAATTATCGGAAATAGGTTTATCACAAACGCGCGATAGTCTTCCGATAGCGGGCTTCCATCTCCGGTCCCTGAGCCTGCAAGTATTCCTGTTCCGAGCGGCGCGCAGCCTCAGTTGACGGGAGAACGGGAATATCAATGTCCGCTGTGCTTATCTGATCGTTGCCCCATTTGTATGCGACAATTTCACCTTTGTTAATGATGAGGTTCATGCCAACATTCGCCTCTACAATCGGCACACCGTTTTCACGCGCTCTGGCGAGCACGGTTTGGTTTTGTGACTTGCCTTTTGAGCCGTAGGAGGGAATCAGCAGGAATTGTGCTCCGTCTAAAACCAAGGTGCGCGCTATCAGCGGATTCCACCTGTCATTGCAGATTAAAATACCGGCGCGTCCGAAAGGTGTATTAAATGCCCGAATCGTCTCACCGATGCAATTGAAGTTCCAAGACGGATGCGTTCCTTCGGCGAACTGCGTTTTGTGATATGTACCGCAGATGCCCCCGTTGGCATCAATAAACACGGCGGAATTGTAGACAGAGGCGGTCCCACGCCGTTCGGCAAAACCGAAACAGAGACAGGTCTTAAGCTGCCGGGCAAGCCGGCGGAATCGGTGAATATACGCGCCATCCAGCGGTTCTGCAATCTCAAGCATCGCCTCCGGTGTGGCTCTGCCTTCAATAACATCCATGACGACATAGCCTTCTAATACACCTTCAGTCGCCAAAATCAACGCAGGGGTATCCTTGGCAGCTTCAACGAAGAAAGCCTCCAATTTGTCGGCGTTGGAGGCTTTATCCCATTTGGTAGGTTTCAACGAAATTGCGGAGACTTTGATTGATTGATACACGTTTTACCTTAATCTTTGCGGCGTAGCGGGCTAAAAAATATTCTATATAGATTCCGTTTCGCTGGGTCTCAAAAGGCGATCGGGGAGCGCCACGACTTCCGACTCAGCCCCGGTGCGGTTAGAAACCGCACCTACCTGGGTTGGTGGAAAGGAAACAAACTGTATCTATTTTGGGTAAGCCGTGTCAAGTGAGAGAATCGCATAACTGGTTGCTAACACAGGAAGTGCCTCCATCCAACGACTCTCCTCATTCGCCCAGAAGCCTTCGGGTTTCTGGACCGAGATTAGTTTTTCTGCGAGTTCCCGGTACCAATCGTGAGAGATACCCTTGGCATCCGTAAGAATCGGTTCACCGTAAAGCCGCAACGCCTTCGCCATCGTGTGATAATTGTAGTATAACCCTTGTGCGCCCATGCCGTAGTTTTCTTCGGTTGTGAAATGCTGCTTGATCCATTCGACAGCAGCCTGCACGCGTTCATCGTCCTTATCGACGTTGGCGTAGATGAAACTCAATAACCCTGCATACGTCATACTCGCATAGGAGCGCGGACTGCCTGCAGCATCTGTACCGGCTTTGCTTTCACCATCAGGTGCATAGATAAAACCGCCATCGTTGCCTGCCCACGACTGATCGTTGCTTTCACTCCGATTCTGCGTACGTTCCAGAAACTTAATCGCCTTGTCCCAAACCACTTGGTCGTCGGAACCGCTCTCTTTCAACGCCTGAATGGCGAGGTTTAGGTTGGAGAGGTCATGCACGGATTCACGACTGCCATAACCGATCCCACCGTGATAGACGCTCTCTTCATCTGTGACCTGTAAGTTTTTCAAGAAACCTTGTGCTTTTTCAATAGTGGAGGCATATTCGGGATTTCCAGTTGAAGAAAGTGCGAGCACCGAGATAGATGTGTTGTAATTCGGCAAGGCAGGTTGCATCTCGATATCATAGATCGCACCGTTCGGCTGTTGCAGCGCAACTAACCGCTGCAGTCCTTTCTGGATAAACGGGTGTTCTGCCTCCGAGTATTTGTTCTCTGGATGCCGCAAAAAAGCGGTGAGTGCCAGAGCGGTTATTCCGGGATGATTGGCGAACAGCCCATCTTCGGCTTGTTCCCCCTTCAACCATTCCAAGCCTCGATCAATGCTTGCGATGACCTGCTTGTTTAATTCACTATATTCCGATGCGTCTTCCTCGTGATCCGCTGTTATACCGTTCTGTACAACAGCAAACATGAGGAGCAGTATTAGTATCAATCCATGCTGCATTTTCATTTTCATGCTTTCTCTCCCTTCCAACAAGTTTTTTGTTTGTGTACCCCAAGAAAATCGCTCGATCTGTAAGGATAGGCTTTGGGTTCTCCTACCCCATACCCTTGGATTAACGTAATACCTGCAAATACAATGCCAACGTTAAAAGTCAGCTTTCGGCGAAATTCTCGGAATTCAAGGCGTAATTGCGTCAAAAAATGAACGCGACTGTCCACAATTTGAACGATTCGTCATGAAAAATGGATTGAACAGAAATCGGAAGATCGCGACTATATCCGTACGGTCTCTCCCGTTTCTGAAGACTGCATCGCCGCATCATAGACCTGCATGAGCCTACGAATCTGCTCAGGCTTCACAACCAATTCCTCACCCTTGTTCAGCACATCCGAAATGTTCTGATAGTAAGATTTCCATGTGGTTTGGACGCTTTCAATAACGAGTTCTCTGTTTTCACCACCCGCCTCTGTCCAGACCTTGGCATAGTTTTCGGGATCCTGCTGTGCGGCATCAATGTTGCCAGCGACCATCGGTCCCTCTTGCGGGTCCAAGCCGTATTTGACCAATCCACCTAAATCGCCGACGATATACCAGCGCGGCTTCTCAGCTTTAGAGAGATTGCCAATCTCAATCTGATACCGCACATCGTTCTCGAACTTAATGATAAGGTTGGCGTAGTTGCCGATATCAATATCCCATTTCGAGTTGTAGTGAACGTCACAGAACACAGATGCAACGGGTGCCGTCACAAGCTGCAACGCCTGATCGACGAAGTGCGCGGGCCAATCATAAAGGATGCCACCGCTTTGGCTTTTGACCCCGCGCCAGCCGCGAGGGGGTCCGTATCGCATAATGGCAACTTGGAAGAGATAAGGCGTTCCAAGCAAACCGTCGTCAATAATCTTTCTGACGGTATTATAATCCCAATCCCATCGGCGATTATGAAAGACACTCAGCAGGACGTTGTTCCGCTGACTCGCTGCAATCATGGCATCCGCTTCAGTGGTATTCATCGCCATGATTTTGTCAGTAACGACGTGCTTGCCGGCATCCATCGCTTTGATGGAGAGCTCGGCATGCGTGTCGTGCGGTGTAGCTAATACGATGAGGTCAACCGCATCATCTGCGATGACTTCGTCAATTGTTTGATACATCTGTACGTTTGGGTATGCTTCGCGTGCGGCTTCACGGCGTTCGGCATCCCGTGTCGCGACCGCATAAAGGTTCAGTCCATCTGCCAAACCGACGAGATAGGTATGGAAAGCGCGGCCAGCATACCCATAGCCAATAACGGCTGTATTTACCATTTTATAGTTTTCAGTTATCAGTTTTCAGTTATCAGTAGGTGCCATCAAGGGTTTGCGTCTTTGCCGGAACATTAGGTGTTGATGGGGGTAACTGACAACCGTTAACCGTTAACTAACGACTCCTTCTTTTTATTTTTCGCAATAAGTAGTTTCGGGATTTGAAAATCATCGGAATCCCATGTATTTACTGGGTTTCTGTAGTGTTTTCTTGACTCAAAAGACTTTGTTAAGTTTTTCTTGACATTTTTTGGTTTTTCGCGCATACTCTTCTTAGCATTGTTTGGTAGAGAATTTGAGCCGCGTCACCTTGGCGCGGTCTCTACCACAACCGCCTCAAATCGGGAACAATGCTTAGGCAAACAATGCTATCCCATTAGTGCTTAACGATATAAGCAGCTAAATATGCAATAACATAGATGAGAACTGTTATTAAAGTTCCGACAACCAAACCCCAAATTCGGTTTTGTGTCAACTGTGAGCGGTTCTTATACCATAATTTTAGAGATTTCATTTTCTTGGTGTCCTCTACCATGGGGAGATTTCTATGCGTTTCATCAAAAAATACTTCGCAGAATTTTTTTGCACAGGGGGTCATGTGATTTTTTCGCTGTCAGAAATTTACCACGAAATCACATCTGGTGACTTAGGGCACTTTTTGCGTTTAAATTGGTGGTTGGAAATAGGTTCAACTCTGTTTGGAATCCTTGCTATCGTAACGCTTTTTCGTCATATAATAAGTGCCATAAACCTTGATAAATAAAGGGTTTTTCGCTTGTTTTATTTCTCTAAAAATGCTATAATATTGGTAGTTAAAAGGGGTGCTGGTAACACCCCTTTTTGGTAAAAAGCGGAGTTGCTTTTCACTGACTACTGCTATTGTAGCAAAAATAGCAGGTTTTTAGCAACTCCTTTTGAAATACGAAGGAGTTTAGAATGAATCTCATAGAGGTTATGGAGCAGTTTCCTGACCAAGAGAGTTGTATTGAACGGCTGGAGCGTATTAGATGGCGAGGAACGCCTGTCTGTCCATTCTGTGGGTGTGTAGAGGTAAAGCGTAAGAAAGAAGACGGTAAGGGGCGTGTGGGGCGATTTCATTGCTCTGCCTGTAAAGCCTCGTTCAAAGTTACGCATGGAACAGTCTTTCATGGGACAAAGATACCACTTCAGAAGTGGTTCATGGCAATTGCGTTGATATTGAATGCAAAGAAAGGCTTATCGTCTCACCAGTTACAACGTGACCTTGCTCTGAATCAAAAGACAGCGTGGTTCATGCTGGTTCGGATACGGGCAGAGATGGCAAAGAAAGGCGGTGCGTTGCTACAAGGCATCGTTGAAGCTGATGAAACCTATATCGGTGGCAGACCTCGCAAAGAGAACAAGAAAGAGGATAGAGAACCAGCACCGCGTGGGCGTGGCACGAGTAAAACTGCTGTCATTGGCGTTGTGGAACGGGGTGGTAAGGTTGTTGCGGAAGTTGCGGAGAACCTAACGGGACGGAAAATTCTTGAGTTTATCAAGAAAGTTGTTAAGATTGAAGATTCCGAGTTAATGACGGATGAGTTTCACGCCTACCATGCGATCGGTCGCGAGATGAAACATCAGATTATCAACCACCAAGAACAATTTGTTGAAGGGGATGTTCACACCAACACCATTGAAGGGTTCTGGTCTTTATTGAAGCGGGCATGGTATGGCTCACACCACCACTATCAAACAGGTTACACGCCCCTGTATGTAGCAGAACGGTGCTATGTCTACAACTACCGAAACCTTGAATGTATATGGACAAAGTTTATAGGAGAAGTATTTCAATAAGAAAAGGGCAGCCACATAGGACTGCCCATTGTCAATTAGGCGGATCTTTGTAACCAGCCTTTATCATCTCGTTCGATTTCAAGTACATCCGCAATAACACGGACATCGCTTTTAACTTGACGAAGTTGATTTGAGAAGTCTTTGGCAAATGCTTCAAGAGTGTCTATCATTTTTTCCTCAACACCGTGAATACAATCTTCAACTTTATCCAAACGATTATCGACCTTATCAAAGCGTTTGAGAACTTCCTTCTCAAAGGGAGTGAAATCTTCGTTCATTTCTTTTCCTTTCTTCTGCTATTGTAGGTTGCAGATTTACCAATATAGAGATTAACTGACTGTCCGTTCAAAGGCGGTAACAATGCGTTTTTCTTTGTTATACGGATAGCCTTGGCTAGTTGCCATTATCTCTATATTTCCATCAATTCGTGAGATGTCAGACTTGATTTCACGGATGTCGCCTTCTATTGTGTTAAGGCGTGTCTCTACACGTTCAAGACGTGCTACTACCCCTTCGAGACCTTCCTCCATACGATCAAGTTGGTTTGACATCTGACCTAAAACCGAAAGGATTTTCTGTCCTTCTTCGGCTGTTAAAGGTTGATTGTTCATTGAAAATACCTCCTTTACTTTCAATACAATCTACCACATTTTACCACATTTGCAGGTTAATGACAAATAAAACTGAATAAAAACAGTACAAAACTCAATAAAATTGATAATTCTTCCTCACTTTTTTACACTTTTTTCTTGATTTTTTCAAACCCATTTTGTAAAATTAGTATCAGACCAAATCTAAATATCCATTGGACTATGGGTATCCCTATATCTAATTTCGATTGGGTATTTAGGTTTGGTCGCCTGGGATGCCCACTTTCCTTTTAAGGGGTGTCCTTGGCGACGCTGAATGAATTACAAACTGTAAACCTTAGAGGTACCTTTATGAAACGCTTATTGTTTTTGATGCTGATGGCACTCTTTGTCATGGCGTGTGGGGAGGGGACAGTTCACCTACTCACGAAAGATATAGTTTCAGATGCAGCAAGTTGTTATGAAAGCATCCATGTCGTTAACGATACTTATCTGGTTACGCTTGATAAGACTTGTGTGGATTTGGAACTCTCAGGTCTTGGGACGATCCCAAGGGATACACCCCCTACACAAACCGAGACCCCTATTGATTGGGAACTCCTTACACAAACTGGGAAGTGGGAACTTCTCGTAACCCTGCCCAGAAATAACCTGAATCCTGATATGTTCCGGATGGTAGATGAATATATTGACCCAATTACAAGTGCTTATGTGGATGGGAAAGATTTCCTGTTTGTGATTTTCAACGCGAGATATACCCGACAGAAACATTTCTTTCTGATTCAACCCGAACCGCCACCTTTACCGGAATATGATGAGTTTGGAAGACAGTTACCGGGGCAATCCTCGCTACACGTCTGGCATTTCCCAGACCCGGATGCGTGGTGGTTTCAATACTGGGGCAATCCTCACTTTCAGGATCGCACACAGGCGGGATTTACAGTGGCGTTTGATGTCTTACGGATGTTTGAGCCTTCGGTGCCCGGTGTGGAAAAGGAACGGGAATACCTTCATGCGCCACTGTTTGGAACAAGTTTAGATGGGATTCACGGACCTGGCACAGGCGCTGCGCCCGAGATCAAGCAGGACTTTGAACTTAAGATTTATGTGAGGTGACCCTGGCTGAGAGGTCCCTATGCTTATATCCGAAAAAAAAGGGGTTGTCTTGAGAGGCAATCCCTTTTATACTTAAGGAAAAACCGAATTAACCTATCCCATAACTACTTATTGCGTTATTTTTTTTGATCGTTCAATGTCCAATCATAGTCCAAATAGCGCAGCTTAACTTCTGTCAATTCCAGAAATTCTATGTCTTCAGGCGGCAGGTAATCGCTAAGAAAATCCACTGCCCCGTCGTACCCCTCTTTAAAATCGTCCTCATACCACTTGAAAATTTTCGAGAGGTAGAGATGACGTTTCGCGCGATCAATCCGAACCTGTTCAGGGTTCCGAACAAAGTTGAACGTCGCTGTCTCAAGACCCTCCTCAATCGTATCAGCAGTATAAGCACGGTTTGCCAAAGGTGGGCAGCTGCTCGAAGCACAGACAAGCACGAAGTGGACACGCGGATCTACAAACTCTTCGCGGATAGTACCGTGTTCAATCCCATCGAGCGTATACATCTTACCTGCGACTTGGAACTTCAGCCGAGAGAAAAAACCGTTGAAGAGTTTGACCTTCTTGACGCTCGTTATGGGGTAGTGGTTGACGACCCCCTTAATGACGAGGGCATTGTAAGCGTTAACCCAAAACGTCAGTCGTTCATTATAGGGCAACGCCGCTGGATCCGCAAAAGCCAATAGATCCAGATACGCCTCAAGTTTTTCAGGATTCGCCTTCAACGCTGTGTAATTGACCTGCCCGGTTTCATCGACGTGTTCTTGCAAAACCTGATCGAACAGGTCATGCGAAAATGAGTCGCCAGATACCGGTTCCGTGCTGCGTGAATCCGCTTCAACGCGGAAGTGATAGAGGAAAAGCACGCTGCATACTGATAAAAGCAAGAGGCATATAATTAAAATTCGTTTTTTCATATTTTTTAATGGTGGTCAGTCGTCAGTTGTCAGTTATTAGTTAAAGAGCCCCTGGTTCAACCAAACGCTCTCTTAACCGCTCTCACTGCCAGGCATGATAACTGATAACCATTCCTCCGATGGTTTCCGACAGTACACGTAGGTTGGGTAGAGCGTTGAAACGCCAAACCCATCTTATTTATATAGAGAATGCTGCTTTTCAATAACCGTTTCCCACAAATGAAATATAGCGAAACCCAACAATCCAAACATTAAACGAGAATTACCAATACATATCAAGGGGCGATGTTAGGAAACCTCGCCAGCAGAGGTACGGTGTTCTCATGCATACTGTTCCAGTACGTCTCGGTCAATGTCGATTCCCAATCCGGGTGCCTGTGGAACGTCAACGTATCCATCAACGGCATGTATCGGTTGCTGTGCCAACGCCGTGCGGAGACGGTTCTCGGTCATATCGAACTCTAACAGCGAAGGGATCGGATTGAGTGCCTGTGGTGCATCTGGGAGCGTGGCTTGCCAGTGGAGCGTCGCAGCGAGGCGGATGCTACCGCCCCACATGTGAGGCAACACCCGCACGTAGTTCGCGCTCGCCATGGCAGCGATCTTTCGGCACTCCGTGAAACCGCCAGCGATGCTCAAGTCGGGTTGCACAATATCCAATCCGCGTTCTTGCAGTAGGTCTCGGAACGCCCAGCGTCCTTTCAGCATCTCGCCACCAGCGATCCTAACCTTCAGGGCGTGTCGAATTTCTTGGTAACCTACGACATCGTCGCTTGTAATCGGTTCTTCATACCAGAAAAGGTCGTAGTCTAAAAGTTTCTGTCCGACATCGATCGCAGTCCCGACATCGTAGCCACAATTCGCATCAACAGCGAAGAGCGTATCGTCGCCAATGGCGCGTCGCACGGCGGCGACGTTTTTCACATCGTACGCCTCACCGAAACCGATCTTCATCTTGACAGCGGGGAAGCCTGCATCGACGTAGCCTTTCGCCTCGGCCATCAACGCTTGGGTGATGTCGGGTTTATCTTTCTTGAAAAGTCCGCTGGCGTAAGCCGGAATTTTCATTCGGAACGCGCCGCCGAGGAGTTGATAGATCGGCATATCCAGTGCCTTGCCCATGATGTCCCATAGGGCGATGTCAATCCCGCTCAGCGCGCCGATATCGCCGCGCATCGCCTCCCATATCCGTTCCGTTTCAAAAGGCGATTGTCCGATTAAGTGTGCTTCAATGGCGGCGGCAGCCGGGACGCTTACGCCTTCTCCCCAACCTGTGATGCCAGCATCCGTGAGGATCTCGACAACAACGGCAGATCGTGTGCCTGTCCAACCGCGTGAATTCGCGAAGGGTTCAATAAGTGGATAACGTAAATTGTAGGTTTTAACGTCGGTAATTTTCATAGTTTTAGCGTTTGTCGGTGCGATTTTATAGTGGAGTTGAAAAATTACTCTCCCTGTGAGGCAATTTCAGAGAGCGGCAGCTCCGGCCCACATCTCGCTGGTGAGGTTTCAACCCTCGCCAGCAGGGGGGTGCTGCATCAGGAGCCCTATTTATTTTTATTTTATCACAATCTTTACATTTTTTGCAGGAAAAATAGGAATGGCGATCAGCAATCAGTTGTCAGTAAAAACGTGCGATGAATCACACGATTACAAAGGCGTTTATTATCGTTGTCGGTCGCTTCCTTTTTTTCAGGGAGATCTTACACAATTCACGGAGGATTCACGGAGGATTTTTCGTGTCAGGTGGTACGTGGGTTTGTGAGATTCAATATTCGCTCTCTCCGTGAAAACACGGAACGATAAATTATATTTAACAAAATATTCTACCTAAATCAGACCCGTTCGTAGTGTTCGCTGCTGGTATTGAAAGGTTACCAGGTGCAACGGTCAGTAAAGCGGATAGAGATTGCTCTCGGGGCGGTAATTGGAAAGTAGATTGGTGTGGTTAGGAAACCACATCAATCACTATTCCTCAAGCGGGATATGAAACATCCCCCCTTGTGAGAGATCAATGTAAAGTCTATTATTCCTAACGATAAGAGCGTCAACGCTACCGCGAACACTTGGAGCAATCTGTTGCCACTTGCTATGATTGCCTAAGCGATAGACAGCCGCTTCACCAGCACCATAAACGTTGGTATGATTAACAGCAAACCTATTTATGATGATAGGGGCACCCATCTTATCGGTTAGTACGCGCCAGTGTGCCCCGGTTTGTGAACTCAAGACTCCTGCGTCTGTTGCCACGTAAACCGTTGAACCCGCAAAAACTATCTCTTCAAAACGGGTAAAGCGAAGCGGGAGATTCGGCGTAATATCTCTCCAACTGTTTCCTTCATCAAGCGATTGAAACAGCGTGCCATCCCGTTTACCGACGTAGACGGTCTCCCCTGCAGCCGCCAATCTGAAGCCTTTTCTCCAAGGTGTACTCCTCAACGACCGTGCTTTGAAATCCATTAATCCCGTATTTATCCATTCGGAATCGCCGGGTTTCCATTTGAAAAGCACACGCTGGTATTCCACATAGAACGTCTCATTACTGACCGCAAATCCACCGGTTGTCGCATGAGTTACAGCACTACGCAACGTCTTTACCAATTTAGGGTACGTTTTCACTGCATCACCGCCCGGTAAATGTTTCGCTTCTGCAATAGATTCCCACAATTCCGTGGATAGCATCTCTTTATGAAAAGCGGGTATCTCTTTCATCGGAACGAGAGTATTTCCATCCGTAGACAAGCGGTAAATACGCAAATTCTCTTTTTCAACCGCAATCCCATAAAGATTTCCGTCTGCAACCACCAAGTTTGAATTAGAGGAGAATTTAACGGAAGCGTGCGCTTGCCCTGTCGATTTGGCATCGATCAGAACGCTTTTCCACGATTCACCTGCATCGGTTGATTGGAGAACCTCGCCATCGGTATACGCATAGAGTCTGTTGTTGAATGCTGTTACACTGACTATCTTCGTCCCTATGATCCCATCCATAAATGGGTGCCACGATTCACCCGCATCAATTGTTCGATAAATCCCGTTGATTCCAACCGCATAAAAAGTCGTTTCGTTCTTCCCTATAGGTCGCGAATTAAGACCTGTCAACGAACGTGGGTTAACATCAAGTTTTGCCCAAGTTTTTCCTGCATCCGTCGAGCGAAATCCCTCAGCACCGTGTGCGATGAGTGTCTCGCCAGTCCCCCAAAACTCCATACCAGTGTTCACCGTAAAAAGGAAATATCCACTTTTAGGCGTTATCTCCGTCCATAATTCACCTAAGTCATCTGAGCGGAAAATCGCACCATAGGCTTTTGGGTTCACCATTACCACATTTTTCGTTTTAGGTGAATGCCACATAGACAAATCTGGACCGATGCCAACATAAAGATTGTTTTCAAAAACCTTTAGAAAATGGATAGCATTACGGAATTGTATTGAAACCTCCTTCCAACCATCCGAGTTCAGGCGATAGAAGCTGCTGTTTGTGTCAGCAAATGCTTCGTTTTCAACGGGTTGGATAGTCTTAAAGGTTTCAACTGGTATCCGCTGCCAAACATCTGCGTTGAGGCGGTAGAGTCCCTCGTTTGTGCCAACAAATACTCTGTTTTTTACTGCCGCTATTTCGTAAATGCGTTTGACTGACAAGCCTTCGTTAACCGGTTCCCACTGTGTGCCAGCATCTGTAGAACGGAAAACGCCTTTATCTCGAAACGCAAGATACATTGTGATGCCTGTTCGCGAACCAGGGTTTCGGGACACATCTGTTACGATCAACCCAACATGATACCGTCCGCTTGGTCGATGACAAAAAGTGTGCCATGTCTCACCATTGTTGCTCGAAGCGAAGATTTCATCGGCAGCAACGATATAGAGGGTGTCGTTATGCTCTGCCATAGACATATAACCCCCAGGCGTTGGTATATCTGTATTAATGCGAGTCCATGCCGGGGCATTCGCTTTCAATCTGTAAATACCCGTTTGTGTGACAACATAGAGCGTGTCGTTAGATGTAGCAAAAGTGTCAAAGATGGGAGTACCTTCGGGACCCCTTGCTTGTGTCCACTGCGCTGTAGAGAATTTAGCGGGGATATCCGCTTCTGTAGCTGTCGTCAAAAGCGTGTTAGAGGTCTGTAGACCGGCACTGCTGTTCCTACTGATGGACGCAGCGCGCCCAATCCGATTTCGTACATCCGGTTTTGAATCAATATTAAGCGTAATCGGTACATCAATGATTTCAACCGTGGGTTCAGATTCCGCTTCAAAACTATAGGGTTGCTGAAAGCGGGTGAGGTAGGGCTGACTCGCGCCTAACAGCAGTGCGATCAGAAGGGTAGCGGTGCTAAAGGCTATCCATGGGAGCAGCGGCTTCGCAGCCGGCGGTGGTGTCGGTTTCAGGTCGGCGATCTGTCGCATAATACTGCTGGTTAGGTTTTTTGATAACTGTACACCACCGAAAACTTCTTGTATCAGGAGTTCTTGGTCGTTCTGTAAACGTTCCCGCGCTCGACGCAGCCGACTCTTAATCGTGTTTACAGATACACCCAAGAATTTACTAATCTCCTTTGCTGTCATGTCGCCGAGATAGTAGAGCGTTACTACCGTGCGTTCACTCTCCGGTAGCCTCCTTAGCAGTTTCTTAACAGCTGCATACCGGCGCTCAATCGCTTCTCTCTCACGCTGCTCGGATATATAACAGGTGTAAGAAAATTCTTCTATCTCTCTTAGATTGGTTGCTTCCAGCGATTGCCCCGTCGGTTTGTGCCTTTGGAGCCAATTAATGCAGAACCGATTTACAATGACATAAAGCCATCCGGCAAACTGGTTAGGATTTTTGAGGGTCGAGAGATTCTTGTATACCTGCAGAAAAACGTCTTGCGTAATTTCTTCAGCATAGTGAAAATCCCCAATTTTTCGCCATGCAAGCGCGTGAACACCCTTTCGGTATTTTTGGATCAAGGCACCAAATGCTTCATCGTCGCCTGATAAAATTCTGTGAATCAGTTGAACATCGTCATCCTTTTTCACGAAGCTTCTCCTAACGAATAGATTGGGCGTGTTGCATTCACTATAAGCTCAAATGTCGAATTTTATAGAAAAAGTAATGACTGCAACACAGTTATACCATCATGTTCCCATTTCAAAATACAATTTAATTTATTTTAAAAGCCGAAGTTTTTCCTCAATGTCTGCCTTAAGGGCTTGATTGCTTTCCCATCTTGCAAGTTTCAACGCCGCTCGAAGATCCGCTTTTGCCTCCGAGACGTTCCCTATTTCAACTTTTGCACATCCACGTTTATAGTAGGCTTCGGTATAATCTGGTTTTAGGGAAACCGCTGCATCGTAGTCCTTGGTAGCCCCGTTATGATTACCGAGATTCGATCTCGCTTCGCCTCGGGTCTTGTAGACTTCAGCGAGGCCAGGGTCAAGAAGGATCGCCGCGTCACAGTCTTCAATGGCTCCCTTATTGTCGTTTAACGCCAATTTCGCAACGGCTTGCCTGCCGTAGACAGAGGCAACAAAGTCAATATCCTCTGGAACAATGTGGACAGCCTTGCTAAAATCTGCGATGGCTCCCTTATGATCCCCCAATTTAGATCTGGCATCAGCACGATAGACGTATGCATTGGCAAGCACCACATTCTTCGGTTTTAGACGGATAACTTCGTTATAATCTTCAATAGCACGCTCAGTGCTCCCTAAATCAAACTTTACGAGTCCACGATTGAGATAGGCAACGGTCAGAATGCTAAGCCTGTTCGGTTTTAGGCGAATCGCTGCATCATAATCTGCGATGGCTCCATGATTGTCACCTGAATCCGATTTCGTACTGGCGCGTTTAACATAGATGAGTGGAAGCAGAATGCCCTTCGGTTTTAAGTGAATTGCCGTATTGTAGTCTTCAATCGCCATTTCATAAGTACCTAAATCCGATCTGGCATTTCCGCGGTTAATGTAAGCCTCAACATTCTCCGGATCAAGGCGAATCGCGGTATTATAGTCCTGAATGGCTCCCTTATAGTCTCGCAAGCTCCTTTTCGCAACACCGCGATTTACGTAGGCAGCCGCATAATCCAGTCCCATGCGAATGGCGGTATCATAGTCTTTGATAGACGCGTTATAGTTGCCTAAACTATATTTTGCTGATGCTCGCTTGGCATAGGCAGTCGTTCAAGGTTCAGCGATGCAGCGTTTTCACCAATGAGCGCATTGGGCTGAACGAGTGCTTGGGCATAGAACAAGAGGAAACCTAACACGAAGTACCCGACCAATAATAACACTTTGCCAGCAAATTTCATCTGAATGTTTTCCTTTTTATTTCGGCGATTCCTAATCCACTTAGACGTGTTCAGGAGCGTCTTCATATTATCAGTCAGCCAGCACAAACGTATCCTGGTCCAAGCATCGCACAATAGCGATTATTGTAAATGTTGTTGTATATTACATACCCTCTATTATTAAAGACACATTTTGAGGACGGGAAGGGTGCATAATCTGAAAATAGCCATCAGCAATCGGCTATCAGCAGCCAGAAAAATAGCAGACAGTAAGTCGGGGATCGGCGTGTTTCCGTAGGAAAGCAGTGACACATCTGATGATTCAGTAATAAAATATGGTAGATTTTAGAATGACCTATACACTCTGAAGCATTGATTCGTGGGCAGCCACAAGGGCTAGCGGAAATGCCCAAGCAAAACCCCCTACAGGATGTCAACTTATTTCTATAATTCGCTATAAATTCAAGAGATTTTAGATGCGTGTTTATAGTGAAGTCCGCAATTAAGTATACACCCAAAGATTGGCGAGGATACAATCCTCGCCAGCGGTGGAGAGGTGTTTTCTGTTTTTGAGAGTGTCCATTTATTTTTGGGTTTTACTATAAGTTCTCAGTAGGGGGATCTATCGCTTGTTGTGAGGAATAACGCGCAATGCATTGCGCGCCTACAAACAAAAAATTGTGCCATCCTTATTCAGTTTTGAAGGCATCTCCCTCTACTTGCTCCCAAACACCTGCGTTGAGACGGTAAAGCCCCTCGTTTGTGCCAGCAAACATTATGTTTCCAATCGCAGTCACTTTGTAAATCCGTATGTTTGTCAATCCTTTGTTAAAGGGTTCCCACTGCTTACCAGCATCTGTAGCGCGGAAAACGCCTTTGTCCCGAAAGGCGAGATACATTGTAATACCCGTCTGTGAACTGGCACCTTGTGCTTCAGCTGCGATGATAAGCCCAACGGGATGCCCCTCTGGTCGGGAACAAAAGGCGTGCCATGTCTTACCATCGTTGTCTGAAGCGAAGATTTCATCAGTAGAGACAATATAGAGGGTACCATCATGCTCTGCCATAGACATCTGGTTTTCGGGGATCGGTATATTCGTGTTGACGAGTGTCCATGTCATCGCGTCTGTTGCCAATCTGTGAATCCCTGTTTGTGTCGCAGCGTAGAGTGTGCCGCGCGATGTCTCAAAGAGGTCAAAGACGGGACCTCCTTGGGGACCAATTGCCCGTATGCGCCGCGGCGTGGAAGGGATGGGAGAATCCCCCTCAACATCGGAGCTAAGAATCGCCTCAGAATCTTGCAAACCTTCTTCACTGCCCTTACCGGTAGATCCAGCACGTCCTGGCTGGTTTCGCATATCGGGTTTAGAATCGACATCGAGAATGACAGCCGTATCAACGATTTCAATAGTCGGTTCAGATGCTGCCTCGAAACTATACGGTTTCTGAAAACGCACAAGGTATCGGTCGCTCGCCCCTAACAGTAGCAAAATTAAAGCCGCAGCCGCACCGAAAGCCGCCCACGGGAGAAACGGTTTTCCGACTGGCGGTGGTATAAGTTTTACGTCGGCGATTTGCTGCATGATACTATCGGTCAAGTTAGGTGGCAATTGTAGAATCCCACGTCCTTCCTGAACTAAGAGTGCCTCCTCCTTTCGCAAACGCTTGCGTCCGCGCTGGAGCCGACTTGTAATCGTGTTCACCGACACACCCAAAAATTTGCTAATCTCTTGCGAGGTCATTTCACCGAGATAGTAGAGCGTCATGACCGTGCGCTCACTTTCTGGGAGTTTTGCTAAAAGTTTTTTGACGATTTCATGGTGATGCTCCGTTGTCTCGGTTTCGCGTTGTTCCGCGACATAATGGGTATAAGAAGACCTCTCCACTTCTTCTAAAGGTGTTGCCTCTAACGACTGCATCCGGGCTTTGTTTCTTCGAAACCACTGGATACAAAGCCGATCCGTAATGACATAGAGCCATCCGGCAAACTGACTCGGGTCCTTGAGTTTCGGAAGATTTTTGTATACCTGAAGAAAAACGTCTTGCGTAACCTCCTCAGCGAAGTGAAAATCCCCGACCTTCCGCCACACAAGCGCGTGCACCCCTTTTTGATGCTTTTGGACTAAAGCACTGAAGGCTTCGTTGTCACCTAACAAAATTCTGCGAATCAGTTGAACATCGTCTTCCACTATCACAATCCTCCATGATACGCGAACAGATCTGATGGTGCAACAAGGGCAGGCACAAGACCTGCCGCTACAAACATAATCCATGATACGCGAGCGGATACGATCATGCGACAAGGGGCAGGCACAAGACCTGCCGCTACAAACATAATCCATGATACGCGAAGGCTCTGATCGTGCTACATGGGGCAGGTACAAGACCTGCCTAAAAACCTAATCCATTGATTTTTTCAGTCTACCCCATTGCATTACGAGTTTCTCCGGCGTCGGGAACACGTCGAGGAAACCCTCCGGCACCCACGCAGCATTACGATCTTTCCCGACATGCTTTGTGATTTGGCGTGGCTTGTCCCCTTTGACGGAAACGATATAAACGTTCACATCCACATTCGGATTGCCCCAAGGGTTGTCAATCTCCGCATCGTAAGCGATCCAGTCACCGTCTGGCGACCACGCTGGTTTGTGGCTCCAAATGTTATTGGGTGTCACGCGTTTGGCGTTATGTCCATCTGCATTCATGATATAGATACCACTCCCCATAAGACCGACTTGATAGGCGATCTGTGTTCCATCTGGCGACCAGGCGGGATGCCCGCCTCCAAGGGGATTCATAATACGTCTGAGACGTTTCCCGTCGGCATTCATCACATAGATACCGCCGATATCCTTCCGTCGAGAACCGAAAGCAATCTGTTCACCGTTCGGAGACCACGCCGGAAAGACGTTGTACTGTCCTTCGTCAGTGAGCTGCTGTAGATTCTCACCGTTGATGTCTATTTTGTAGATATCCGAGTTGGGGGTTCTGTCTCTTCTCGATCTGAAGGCGATCCAGTTTCCATCAGGGGACCACGCGGGGTCGCTATCCAGGTCCGGATGGTTTGTCAACCGTCGGGGTTCTGTTCCATTAAGCTTCATGATATAGATTTCATAATTTCCGTCTCGGTCGGACACAAAAGCGAAAGCGCGTCCGTTCGGTGCCCACGTTGCCTTAGCGTCATACGCGGGATGGTCGGTTAAGTTGCGTAGATTTTTTCGACTCGTATCAATGACATAGATGTCGTAGTTCCCCGTTCGGTTGGAATCGAAGGAAATATACGGAGCACCCCAAGCATTTAGGGTTAGCAGCAGTAGATTCAGCAGCGTTATCCCAAGCACTGTATGGGTATGCTTCATTTTCACTTTCATATCCTCCCAAAAATTTGTTATTGGAAATAGCAAGTTTATTGACAGTCAACTAAAGCAACTTAGTACTGTCGTAAACTTCATTATGCACCATATTTCTATATTATTAAAGACGCGCCTTCGGCATAAAAAACGTGCATAATTTTAATAGGGCTTACGCAAAAATTGACGATAATAGAAAGTTTTTCAATCTCTCACCGTATGTAATCATCGAATAAACTTTCTTTCGGTCGGTAAATTGTTATGCGATTAGTCCTGTGTTTTGAATTTTCCCCACATCGTCGTCAAGAGGGACGGTTGCGGTGAGACCGGCAAAGCAAACGCCGGATCGAACCAATCTGCATTGAAGTTATACCCTCGGCGTGTGAGCTGCGCTGGGGTGCCGCCGTCCAAAGAGACTTTGAAGAGATGCCTTGTGCCACGATCCTGGTTAATGTAGTTGTAAATGAATTCATTCCCGTGTGGCGACCAAGTCGGAAAAGATACGCCAGCGTCTTCTCCAGCATCAAATATCTTCGTCAGTCCACTACCATCTCGGTTCACAACATAGATACCTGTAGTATGCACTCTTTTGTGAGCTTCTAAAAAACCGTCCTCTTGCCTACCGTTCCAAGTAAAGGCTATCTGAGAACTATCGGGTGCCCACGTAGGAGCGAACATCCAAATACTCTTCGGAAGCAGTTTCTCCTCTACATGGGTTTGTAGATTGATAATATGGACGCTGACGTCCGGGAATCTGAGGTTTCCGTTCTCAGCCCAAACGAACTCGCCTGCCATAAAGGCTATCTCAGAACCATCGGGAGACCACGCGGGCCATAAGCCATCCGCGAGTTTTTGTTCATCTTTTCCGGCACTTGAGGCGGTATAGATAGAGAATGTGTGAAATCGGTGATAAGCAATCGTTTTTCCGTCAGGCGACCACGTTGGGAACTCTCTCCCTATTAATTTTTTGAAGACCTGACGCACATTCGCTCCATCAGGATCCATAAGGTAAAGATCTGGTATCCCGCCGCGATCGGATTGGAAAAGAATCTCTCTTCCTGTCGGTGACCAGACGGGTGCGATATCATTGGCGCGATGCCGGGTTAAGTTTTTCTGATCGGATCCATCGGGGTTCATGGTATAAATCTCAGAATTGCCATCACGCATGGATCTAAATACGATTTTGGCGGTTTTCGGTGCTTTTGCGAGAACAGTGGAAACGGGAACAAAGATAAGGAATGTGCTAAGCACATAGCATAAGAATTTCATGATGTTTTCCTCCATAGCATCTTCTATAGCAAGTAGGATAGTAGCACAAACTCACAGTTTATGCTACATACACATTGAAAGGTACTCACTCAGAAATCGCATTATTGCGAAGTTCTAATTATTATAGACGCGACTTCGGAACAAAAAACGTGCATAAATTTAAAATAAAAAACATGAAATTTGTAGTAAAGTCAAAAATAAGTTTACATTTCAATGAATAACAATCCACATACACCCTCGCTTCTACAGAAAATGGGAGTGAATCGAACTGTAAAGAAAAAAGAAAAGGCGAGGTTGGGAATGCAGATCGCATTTGGGTGAGTACACCGCAAAACCTCGCCGGCAGGATGAAAACAAAATTGATGGAGTTAGAAACCGGGGCCCGTCCTCTACTGGGTAGGGATACTGGGAAAGGGTACTTATCGTATGGGTTGGAAATTCACTTACTGCGTTTTATTAATTCGTTCGCACTATTTTCACAACTTTTCCATTGAATTGACGCGCCGGGCAACTGCTCTTGGGTCATAGACTTCGACACTGGTAAGCAGCCCTTTACCAACGCCACCATTTCCGCCCAAAATGTAAATCTGTCCATCTATGACTGCAGTCGCATGTCCCGATTTTCCAATCAGCATGTCCGGCTCTTGCGTCCAACGGTCGGTTGCTGGATCGTAGACCTCAATTGCTGAGAGGGTCTTTACGCGCCGACCTTCCAGAAAGTAACCCCCCATGACATAGATTTTTCCATCGATTACGCTTGTCGAATGTTCCGCTTTCGGAACAGACATCTCTGTTCTTTCGTGCCATTGATTCGTCTTTGGATTGAACACTTCAACACTGGAAAGATATATATCTGAAAGATACTGACCTGACTCGTCCCGATTTGGGGGCCAACCTATCCCACCCATAGCATAGATTTCTCCGTTCACAACACTAATTGCTGCAGAACAACGCGCATGGTTCATACCTTGGGCTTTTGCCCATGTGTTCGTCGCTGGATCATAGATCTCCACAGCTTCTAACTGCGACTGTTCATGCGTCGTTGACCACCCCCCAATGGCATAGATTTTTCCATCCACGACGCAGGTCTTGGTCTTCCTTGGCGTAGGCATATCCGCTTTCTGGGTCCATGTGTCCGTAGTCGGGTCATACATTTCTACAGTTGGAAGTTCTTTAGACTCGTGCCTGAAACCGCGAGTAACCTGATCTACTTTTACTGCGACTTTCTTTAGTGCTGAGCCACCAATAGCGTAGATTTTGCCGTCCACAACTGAGACAGATACACCGGACCGAACTGTCGGCATATCTGCCTTTCGTTCCCATACGTCGGTTTCAGGGTCGTACATTTCTACGGTTGACAGCGACATGTCTCCGTATTCGTCTATGTCGAGCCGTGCACTTCCCCCTATTACGAATATCTTTCCATCCACAACCGAGGTAGAAAAGTCCGACCGGGCTGTTGGCATGTCCGCTTTCAGGGTCCACTGTGCTGTAGAGAACCTGAGAGAGTTTCCCTGTGTATCGGATACCAAGGCCGTCTCAGAAGTCTGTAGTCCAGTTCCGGTATTTTTATCCGTAGAAGTTGCTCGTCCGACTTGGTTGCGTAGGTCGGGTTTTGAATCCACATTAAGAACGA
Source organism: uncultured bacterium (assembly GCA_964523645.1). Classification (GTDB taxonomy): domain Bacteria; phylum Poribacteria; class WGA-4E; order WGA-4E; family WGA-3G; genus WGA-3G. Next base: position 64,219 of record CAZGAW010000006.1, read on the forward strand.
TAAAGGTATCAACAATTTCAACCGTGGGTTCGGAGACTGCTTCGAAACTATAGGGTCTCTGAAAGCGGACGAGGTATTGACCGGTCGCGCCTAACAGCAAGGCAACCAGAAGCGTGGCAATACCAAAAGCACCCCACGGGAGCAAGGGTTTTGCAACCGGTGCCGGCATCGGCTTCAGATCAGCGACTTGCCGCATGACGTTCTCGATGAGATGGGTAGGCAATTGCACGCCGCCGAGCGTTTCCCGAACCAAAAGTTCTTCGTCCTTTTGCAAACGCTCGCGTGCCCGCCGCAGTCGACTGGTGATCGTGTTTACCGACACACCTAAGAATTTGCTTATCTCTTTCGCCGTCATTTCACCGAGATAGTAGAGCGTCATGACCGTGCGTTCACTCTCCGGCAATTTGGCCAGTAATCTTTGAGCGATTTCATAGCGATACTTGGCACCTTCCGCTTCACGTTGTTCCGAGACGTAATGGGTATAAGCGGATTCCTCTATTTCTTCCATAGATGTGTCCTCCAGCGATTGCATCGCGGGTTTGTGTCTGTTGAGCCAATTAATACAGCGTCGATTCGCAATGACATAGAGCCAACCCGCAAATTGGTTAGGGTTTTTGAGCGTTGAGAGTTTTTTGTATGCCTGTAGGAAGGTATCTTGCGTAATTTCCTCAGCATAGTGAAAATCGTTAACCTTCCGCCATACAAGCGCGTGAACGCTTTTTTGGTACTTTTGGACTAAAGTGCTGAAGGCTTCATCGTCTCCTGACAAAGTTCTGTGAATCAGTTGAACATCGTTTTCCACTATCACAATCTCCCATGATGCGCGAACGGGTTTTTGTTGTGCTGCCCCTACAGATATAACGCCGTACGGGGGGTAGCGTAGGAAACCCAAGACCTACCGCTACAGGTTATAATATATAGATTAGTGAGATTTTTTCAGTTTTCCCCAGTGTATCAGAAGTTTGCCTTTTGGGTCAACCGCCAGAAAGCCGGTGTCATACGCCTCAACGATTGGCGAAAATTTTCCGCCGCCTAGGTTCCCTCCCACGGCATAGATTGTCCCTTTTACAACAACTGCCAGTGTAGATTTTGGGATCGACAGTAGCTCGACCTCGCGCCATTTGTTGGTCGTTGGATTATAAACATCCACATCGCTGATGCGTGCAATCCTATTTCCGCCCGGAGTCTTAGCACCGCCTATTGTATAAACCTCATTATTCACAACGACGGATGCAAACATAAATTTGAACATCGGCATGTCAGGAAGTTGTTGCCACTGGTCGGTTTTGGGGTTGTATTCTTCGATAGATGTAACAAACTTGTCCGTAAGAGGGCCCCACTGCCAATTATAACCACCGATAACATAGATTTTACCCGCTACAACGACAGCATCGGTTGCCCCTCGCTCTGTCGGCATGTCTGCGCGCTTCTCCCATCTATTGGTCAACGGATCGTAGACCTCAACGAGACCTGTTGCTATCTCACGGCCAAGTTTTTTATCGTGAACATTTCCCCCGATGACGTATATCTTTCCATCAACGACCGCTGTCATAACCGCATGACGGAGTGTCGGCATATCCCGCTTCTTGGTCCATGTGTCGGTTGCTATGTCATACATCTCAACGGTTTTTTTGTATCTGAGTGCCCCGCCGGGTCCCTTTCGGTCATAGCCTCCAAACACATAGATTTCGTTGGAAAAGACTGCAACTTGCGGAGCAACCCGAGGTGTCGGCATATTCGCAGTTGTGTGCCATGTGTTCGTCTGCGTGTCGTAGACATCCACTGTCGAAAGCGCGGGCGCACGCCCACCTAAATTTTCATGGTGGTCGAACCCGCCGATGATATAAATTTTACCATCCACAGCAGCTGGAAAACCCCCGATTCTCAATGTTGGCAGTTCGGTTACCTGTTCCCAACCGCCGGCAAAACTGCTGGAAACGAAAACAGATAAGAGGATAAAAATCGATTGCAAATACCTGTGTTTTGCGAGCATACCGTTCTCCTTAAGGTGTTTATAACACGAGTTTGACTTAGAGCCTTTACAAGAAGAACCCCTTCTATAATTTAAAGACACAATTTCGGACAGAAAGGGTGCATAATTCAAATTTTTTTAGAGATTTCATTGCTTAAGTCGTCCCCATGTGTCGGTAAATCATTTTTTTCTCCTTTTTTGTCGAAAAACATGCATTTTACATAAGAACGTTTAGAAAAAGAATCCCTTTATTATTAAAGACACATTTTTAGGATAGGAATTGTGCATAATCTGAAAAAAATTGTGCATAATCTGAAAAAAATGTAAAAATTAGTTAGCAGTCGTCTCGAACGCCCCTGCCACCAAAACCAAGTCTTGAATGTTGACCACACCATCTTCATTGATGTCCGCTGCATGCTGCCCAGATTGCCCGAACTGCGAAGCAACAAGGACGAGATCCTGGATATTGACGACACCGTCGGCGTTGAGATCGCCCTCAAGTTGGGCGGGTTCGCTGGCACTGTTGGCGTTGAGATCACCTTCGAGTTGGGAGGGTTCTTCGGCAGGCATGGTGGGTTGAGATGGTTCGACCGGGGGCGTAGCGGGTACCAATTCCCACACCTGAATCGTCTTGTCATAACTCCCACTTGCTAACATGCGACCATCCAAGGAGAAGACCACGGAAGCGACAGCAGACCTATGGCCTCTAAGCGTCTGCAAGGGTTGCCCGGTTTTCGCATCCCACAAACGAAGTGTATCGGCATAAAACAGAATCGTATTGACATAACCTCCACTCACCAGTGTGCTACCGTCAGGAGAGAACGCTACGGAATTGACATAATCCATATCCGCCTCAAGCGTCAGTTTGTGTTCGCCGGCGTCAGCGTCCCACAACCGAATTGTCCCATCATAACTCCCACTTGCTAACGTGCTGCCGTCAGGAGAGAACGCTACAGAAAGGATCCCATTCGTATGCCCTTCAAGCGTCTGCAGGGGCTGCCCGGTTTTCGCATCCCACAACCGAACCGTTTGGTCATAACTCCCACTCGCTAACATACGACCGTCAGGAGAGAACACTGCGGACCGGACAAAATCCGTATGCCCCTCAAGGGTCTGCTTGAGGTCGCCGGTGTCAGCGTCCCACAACCGAACCGTTTGGTCATAACTCCCACTCGCTAACGTGCGACCATCAGGAGAGAATGCCACGGAACGAACACCATCCGTATGTTTATCAAGTGTCCGCAGAAGTTTCCCTGTGTGAGCCTCCCGCAACTGAATGTAATTGTCCCAGCTCCCACTCGCCAGCGTGCGACCATCGGGAGAGAACGCTAAGCAAGTAACGCCCTGCCTATGCCCCTCAAAGGTCTGCTTGAGGTCACCAGTGCCAACATCCCACAACCGAACCGTCCGGTCCCGACTCCCACTTGCTAATGTGCGACCATCGGGAGAGAACGCTATCGAAAGGACATCATCCGTATGTCCCTCAAGTGCCAGCTTGTGTTGATTGCTCGGTACCCCCTCGACTTCTGCTAAACTGCTTGTCGCTGTTCCTTCTGGCGTGAGCCGAAGAATATTCCCGCTGGCGTATTTTCCCCATACACCATTGTGGTTAACCTCGCCAACCCATCTGTATTCACCGGGTAGCGTTACCACATAGCCGTATATTCCCGTAGCTCTTTCTGAATCAGGAACATCCATCCAGGGGCTCGTTGAATCATCCCGCCGCTGCCATTTGGCGTTGCGAACTGAATCGGTAGAAGCAGTACTGCGGTTTGTTACATTAAAAACGGAAAATCTTCCGTGTGCCCCAAAACCTATTTTTATTCCGTCCCTGAGCAGTTCGATAGTTAATGCCGGGGTATACTCGTCGGCAGCCTGAGCATAGCCAATATCCTGCGCGCCAACGCCTATCAACACAATACCTAAAATCATTATTAGGCTATTTCGATTAACAATTGCGCTTTTCATAATGTCGCTCCTTAATAATATCTGTTTTCGATTTCAACGCGAAATCGAGGGAATGTATGAACTGCGATTTGATGGAACCGATCCGGTTCGGTTTCCTAAAACAGATCACAATTCATTTTAAATTGTCAAGAACGCATACCTAAGTCTAACATATCACTTTTCTTCCGATTTGAGTTTA
>CAZGAW010000007.1:0-19525 GCA_964523645.1 uncultured bacterium
ACCATGAAGAAGATCAGGAGCAGGAAGACACAATCAATCATAGGTGCCATACTGAGCGTTGGTGGCTTGCGTTCCCGAATTTTGGTCGCAAGTAGACTCAATTTAACTTCACCAGCTTGTGCTTGCATTTCAAAGTCTCCTTTCTCGTAATGAGACTAGGGCTAAGGTACAAGGACCTGATAGCCTACAAAGCCTATTAGGAGGAGGGCGAGTGAGTGAAGCACCCGCCCGTTCCAAGATTAGGCTTCACCGCCTTCACCAACAATCAACTGGTTCACAATCTCGGTAGAAACCTGAGAGATTTCAACCATGTGCCTGTTGACCCAACTATCAAAGAGTTGGAAGAAAATCAAGCATGGAATAGCGACTGTTAAGCCAGCAGCAGTTGTCAGAAGTGCCTGTGAGATACCACCTGCGAGCTGCTGCGGGTCACCAGTACCTTCAAGTGCGATTGTGGTAAATGCGCTAATCATACCTGTAACTGTTCCGAGCAAACCAAACAGCGGGGACACGACTGCAACGGTACCGAGGACGGGCAGATTTCTTTCGAGTTCAGGGATTTCAAGGAGACTTGCTTCCTCAATAGCTTCCTGAATTTCCTCTTTGCTAATATCGCGTTCCTCAATTTGGGCTTGGCTGTATCGCAGCAATCCTGCTTTAAGAACGTTAGCAAGCGGTCCACCTGCTTCTTCGCAGGTCGAGACGGCTTCCATAATGTTCTCTTTCCGCAGTGAATCGGCAATGCTGGCGATGAATTGTTCGGTTCCAATTCGTGAACGGCTCCGGACAAAGGTGAAAAGTCTTTCAATAATGAAAGTCAACGCTGTAATGGAGCAAAGCGCGAGGGGCCAGAAGACGAATCCGAACTTCTGGAAGAAAGTGACGATATTGTCCTTTTTGGTCATCTTGAGCGGGACAAAGTGGTCTCCACCATTAACGACTGTAACGGGTTTACCAAGTCGATCACCGTATCCTTCTCTATAGATACTGATGAGGTAACGACCTGCGGGAACACCGGAGCGTTCGTAGTCGCCGTTAGCATCCGTCGTTGCTGCAAATTCTTCGCCACTTTGGGCAACAATCTTGACTTCAACGCCTTCAATTGGGCTCTGTGCTGTGGTTGTATCAACAATCTGGCCCCGTACGGTTCCGCCGCTATCTTGCGCGAAGACAACACCGGCAGACATACCGAGACAGGCAACCAACATTAACACCAAACTTAAACGAGTCATTCGTTCTGATCCTCCTTAGGATAACTTACCGAATAGATTGGCAAGTTTTTACAAGTCATCTCATAAAGCGTTGTGGGAACTCGCCCAACAACTCAATTTTACTAACACTTGAGCATTTGAAAAATTACAGAAGTTTTTAGGTCGGGTAGAAGCGATCTCGAAGCCACACCCACCATTTACAACACTATTCTCGTTAATAACACCTGAGTGTTTAAGAAGTTACGCGTTATATTCAAAACCCACAGAAAACGGGAACACAGGTGATATAGCGAGACGTGAAATCGCTGGACACAAAGAAATCGTGTCCAGCGATCCAAACACTTACTTCTTAGAAACCCATCATTGCTCGCACGAACGTTGTGTTACTCGTCGTGTGGTCGAGCAGAATGGTGGTTCGCCGGAAACCAGCGAGGATAACAATGTTAAACCCAAGCCATTCACCACGGTTGATCGCTTGGACTTCAAATATCCGTGTTCGCAGGTCGGGTCGGAAAAGGACGGGTACATCCTCATCCTCCGGGAAGTTCGTCAAGTAGTTTTTGAAGTTATTATCCCGGTTGGTGAATTTCCTGTACTGGAAACCGCCAAGAATGTTCATTCTTTGTGTGAACTGATAATCAAGTCGCACGCCGAGCACATCTTCACGACTTCTACGGTTGAAGCGCAAGTACTCGACAGGCTCATCATCAGTAGGAACAAACAGACGTGGGTTAAGGGCGTCCCCAATTTCCTCTGCGCCGCGGTCGAAAGCGCGGTCCCAAATGTATTTCACCATTGGTGTAAGTGTCAAATCTTCACCAATTCGGTCAACAAAGGGAAGGTCGCCGAGCGGAATTTCGTATCTCGCCTTGAGAATTGTCTGCTGATTGCGAATATCGCGTTCCGGGTAACGACGCTTCTTCCAGTTTTCGGCATCATAGATTAAGCCCGGGTCCTCAGGATTAAGGGCGTTAATTCCGTGATCTGGATAGAATGGGAATTCCCGTTTGTCCCCGGCGGCTCGGACCTGCTCAACGGGCACCATGAAGTCAACGCGTTGATCGGCATTGAGTGGATCGCCTTCTTCTCCTGATCCCTCAACATCTAAGAAAATCGCGCCTTCCTCATCCTGCTCAAATTGTTTTTGGAGCACAACAAGGAACTTTGCTTCAAGCGTGAGGTTAGGAACCGCAGTGTAGAGGAACTGTAGTGTCGTCGTATTCACACGAGCATTGTAGAAATCAAGTTCGTCGGAGATTTGAACAGGTTCTAACTCACCGACACGCAGTGTAATGGTGTAATCTGGAATGTCGTCTCGGACTCGGACGAAGCGGTTTTGAAAAAGGACAGTTCCAAAATCAGGAATGTCACGTTGATAGGTGACATGTAGGTATCTGGAATCATTCTGTCGGCGGCTTGAAACTTCGTTTTCGTTGAGCCATCCAACTTTGAGTGAAAGGTTATCAAGGAGGTCATATTCAGCGAAGACATGGTACCCTTCCCTGTCTACCCCGTACTCATATTGTGGTTCAAAATCGTCCTCAAGAGAATCAATTGTACCGTTGTTGTTCAAATCAACGAGATCGGTAAACACTGGGGGATCCGCATCAAAAATGAGGAAATCTTCTTGGAAGTCCAAAACGCCGTTCTGGTCTCTGTCATCAGCACGGGGTAGGACTCCATCAAAGTCAATGTCATCCGGCCAGTCATCATCATCATCATCATCTTCAATGAGGGCGTAATTGACTTCATCCCACGGATCTCTTTCAGCCTGAGATTCGGGGGTTCGTTCCAGTGAGTAGGGTTGATCTCTGTCGGTATTCGCACCGAAGTTGAGATAGGTTGTGGTGTACCCGGGATCAATATGGTAGTAGACCCCTTCAAGGTACAACTTCCCAAAGCGGGATTTGAGTTGGACGAACCATGCGGTTTCTCGCCCCATTGTTTCGTCGTCGGCACCAAGTGAAGCATCTTCATCGCCACCGTCACCACCCAACCTGGCTTCAAATCGCTCACCCTCGGTCTCCGAATAGGTGGGTATACCGTTGCGGTCTAATGGCAAGCCTGTTGCAGGATCAATAGAGATACCGGTTTCTTCTTCGCCATCTTCACCGATGATAGTCGGCTGAAGCCTGCTAAATCCAATCTGATCTTTTGGGATCGTTGGATACTGCTTATATTTACCGTTGATGGAGTAATGTGCACGAACGAAAACGTTGCCGACTGTACCTTCTAAGTCAAGACCGTAGAGGAGCGCAGCACGTGCCGCACCATAGCGATAACGGATTTTACGCGGTCTGCCTTCACCTTCCCAACTATCTGGATTATCATGGAGGCTTGCTCGATTACTGGTGTAATGCGAGGATTGTCCATAGTTACCGGGAGCTTGAATAACATCGCGGTATGGCATTTCAATGTGCCCATCTTCGGTTTTAATCCATTCTTCAACAAATGGATCTGCACCTTCACCAGCCTTGTTAGCATCACTGAATCCAATAACAGCAATGTTATAATCACCGGCTGCGACTATATCAAAGATAACCGATTTAACGGTGCGCGGGTCAATATCATGGTCGGCAAAAACGAGATCATATCTCATTTTATTGAAGCCGTCCACAATTGCCCAATCTCCGGATGTACGAATATCAGAAGGAAGTCCACCTACGTCAATCGGAGTGACATCGGTAGAGAAAACTTCAATAGGGGGCTCTGTATTTTCGGGTTGCGCTTTAGGTTCAACGCCGTCTTCGATTTCTTCGGGTGTTAATTCTTCCAATGCCTGCGTGACGACTCTAACTGTCATCTTTTTGAAAGCTGCACCAACACCACCTTGGATATTTCCGCCATGTTTATTTTCATCATAGCCGGAAAATACGGTAACGGATCCATGATTGTCTTCAGGCGAGTCGTCGCGGAAAACAACAGAGATCATTTCTGGGGGTGTATTCGCTACAGTCCCCATAAGCGGGTTCTCAACACGCTCGGGGTGTTCTTTATGTAGATTAACATAAGTAAACCCAACGCGGAAGATGTCGCCCAAAAGCCCTTGAGCTCGGAACCCCACGAGGCGTGCGTTTTCAATATGCCGAACGCCAGCGTCTTCATTCAAACCATTTCGGCGCCCGAGCGTCGGTGCAAGGTTTGCCGCTGCGTCTGTCAGCTGAACAGGGTTCGAGATACGCGAGTTGATAAGTGTGAAAAGGTGTCGTTCTTGGGCAAAGGAGATATCCCACCGAAGCCCATCAAACTCTGTTTTATAGAGGATATAGCGGTTTGGGAACAGTGTAGAGGGTTTAAAACGCATGCTATCCCCAATAGCAAACTCGGTATATCTACCTCGGAAACTATCTTCTGTCAAGACGGTTCTATCCAGCTGCGCTGAGAATCTTTCACTATCCAGCTGACCGGTCCGACCAACAATCAATGTACCAGCTTGGTCAAACTCTTTCTGCTCAATATAGTTATAGACCTCATTACCCTCAAGCAGCTCTTTTCCAAACAGATCGTAGAAGAACTGAGGTTCTTCTTCTAATTGGAACCGTGCTGAAAATTTAGAACTCCCCTCAATCGTTGGTAATAGGGGTTCTTGTGGACCAAGGCTCTGTGCACCACAACCGTAAAGCACAAAAGCACTCAGGATACAGGTCGCTACAAGTAAAACATCAAATGATTGTTTTAGCCTGTTCATTACTTTGTTTTTCCTCCTTGGAAATAATGAATCGGATATTTGGGCGACGGAACTGCGACATGAATATTTCACTTTTCGCTGCTCCTACCTCGGTTTCCGACAAAAAACCTTAAAAATGGATGAAAACTGCTTTACGTGTAAACGAAAAGTCCCAAAATCTCGTTAATGAAACCAACATCACTTCAATTTCGTTCTTTCCTGTTACTGTCAGGCAAGTGTCCAAAAGATTGGGAACCCCCTGCGAAGCGTATAAAAAGCAAGTCTCCTTCCAACAAATTAAGGGTTTGTTTTGCGGGAATTTCCAATAAACAGGTGATGAAATACCCACAAAACTGTTCTTAGCATTTAAAATAGCACTGATTCAAATTTCTGTCAAGTTTTTTACAGAAAAAACGCATGCATTGGAGTGGTAATTCCACATATCATACCACAAACACCGTATTTTTCAAGTTTAATTGTATCAGTACCATCTTATTTTCGATTTTTTGCCCATTTTAAGGGTAAGTCGCAATCTATAAATCACTCCCACATGCACAAGCAATTGTCCCACAAAACGCTGCGCGAGATAGATGCGTCCCTAACATGAGGATATTTTGACTGCTACTGCCTTTTTGATAACGCGCGAAGACAATAGAAAATGGAAAATAAAGTTTTGTTGTTCTATGACCTGAGCCAAAAATGTCGACAGGACACGGTATAAATTTGTTAGTATCCTCACAACAGCAGCAAATAAATAATGCGCCACTGCACATTGAGCGCACTATAATTATACTACATTTTAATAAAAATTGACATTTTTTTTTCACACGCCTATCAATATCAGACCCCAGAACCCGAAAATTGGGTTACAAAATCTTGAGATTGAGACCTTTCATAATTAATCTTTTAGACTCTCAAGACTCCTGCTGAAATATTCGATAAACAAGATAGTTGTAACACCCAAGGATACACCGGCGATCCCAGCAATGACCAAGATAAATCTAAGTTGCGGACTAATCGGAATTTTTCTTGGTACGGCTCGATCAATGATTTCAATACCTCCCATCTGGTTGCGAGTGGTGTTTAACTTAGATTCAGCGTACACTATTTCAGCTTCAAGGGATCGTTTCGCAATCTCTTCAGCAAGTTCATTGGTCTTCTGTATCTTGGCTCCCATCTGAGTAAGAATCATTTGGTTTTCTGGAACTTGTTCCAGCATTTGCGTCAATTCAGCTTCCAACTTACTAAGTTCTTGTTTAAGGGTTTCTGCAGCGTTTTCATAACGCGAGAGGTTCGGAATGAGTGCCAGTAACTGGTTTTTTATAAAGGTGTAATGGGCAGAGGGACCAGAGGTAACGGTGGTAGCTGTCGGGGAGGTTTGCGTGTTTTTTTTGCGAATTTCAGCGATTTGTGCGTCAAGTCCTTTCAAGTCTGAGGCGGTCTTGCCCACCTTTTCCGTATCCGCAACACGCTGCGATTCAAGGTTGAAAAGTTTCTCTTGCTGAAAAAGCCAGACGGGGTCATAGGATGTGGTTTCTGATATTTTCGCCTGTTCTGGTAGGAGTTTTAGCTGCTCCTGTAGATATGTAATGTGGGTTCGCGTCGCATAAAGCTGCTGCTGATTCGTTTCAAGCCTTTCCCGGAGACTGATCTGGCGTTGAAGTAAATTAGTGAGTGTCGGCGCCCAGGTTTCTGGGCTGCCGTTTTGGCGAACAAACAGGAGGAGGGCATCCAGATCTTTCTTTATTTCAGTTTGGATTTCTCGTCGTTTACTTTCGAGGAACTCCATGCGCTTTCTAAGCTTTGTTTCCTCATCTCCACGCCGCAAAGTTTTCATGTCTTGTGCAAGTTGATTCACAAGAAGCGCGGCATTACGTTCCCCGCCTTCTGCTTCTGTCAAAGCAATAGAAAGGTTAATAAAGTCAGAATCTGGATTGAGTTGCGCCGTTAACTTTTGTTTCAGCTTACCTACCGGCGGAAGAAGATAAACCGCTTCAACGTTACCATTCTCTTCAAGGTTTTCGATTGCTGTTTTTAGCATTGATTCCGTAGAGAACCGAGCACTGATTGTCTCCATTTCTCGCCGGTCAACACCGCCAGAGAGAACGCTTTGAAATAGGTTCGTTGAAGGCAGCGCGGATGTCGCACTCGGTTGGACAAGTAACATTAAAGTGGAGGCAGCATATGTTTTAGGCAAGCGAAGGGAGATAACCAGAGCAGTTCCTAATACCAATAAGACACTCAAGCAAAGTGTAAAATCATGCTTCCGAATGAGTTGAAGATAATCGCGGAGATGTGCCTCCTGTTGCGGCATGAATGTGCGGTATTCCGGCCCAACGCTTGGGCTAGAAATTGCCCCTCCTTTTCTCAAACCTATAGATTATTGGCAATACGGATTTCTTCTTCGTTAAAGGCTTCGTCATGCCATTCAGCGATACGCCATTCATCATTTCTTTTTTCAAAGATAAAGAGATTGTCACCTTCAGCATACACACCACTAAAGCCACCCTCAAGCGAGTGTCCATCGGAGATAAAAAGTTGGATTCTATAGTGATTCCGTACTTCTGCCTGCGTGCCATCTTCGTTCATAGAAATCTCTGGCGGGACAGAGAGTTCTATCTCAATATCCTGAAATCGCTCAAAGACCCGAGTCGCGGCATCTCGTTCTTGTCGGATGTCATCAAACTCCAAATCGTCTGTTTTATCGCCATCTGTCCCCATATCGGAGACATAAAGGAAACCGTCTGCCCAGAAAGTGCCGATATAAGAGTTAACATCTTCCGTCTCATAACCTTGTCGCCATCGGTCTAAGACTTTATTAATTTGAAGAAGTTCTTCAGGTGGAACCTGACCCACCTTTTCAGCGTCCCCACACCCCATAAAACCTATGAGTAAGATGAGTACGCCGATGACTTTTGCAAAAGCCCTACACATAGTAAGTACCCTCCTTATTTTAAAAGGTTTTAACAATACCTAAATAAAGACGTGATGGGGTTGCACCGACCTCAATCCCCAATTTTTCAATATCTTGTGCGTCCTGTTCGATAGATTGAATTAACGTCGTCGCATTGTAGAAGTTTGCACCTACATAAGAATCAATAAGACTATAAACCCAAATACCGATACCGGTATACATAAAAAACGTCCTGAGCTTATAACGTTGATTTGCGTATTCATACTTCTCCAATACACCTTGATCGTCGTTCGGATTCAAACTCACATATAAAGCATAGGCATCGTAACGATTCTTAAAAGATTGCTGTGCCAACCAGGCACCGACGACAGAACCGCCTATTCCCAAAACAGTGAAACTGCCACGGAAGTAACCGCGACTATGAAATTGTCCCCATCCCGGGACGAAGGCAGAACGCACCATAGCCCCAATTGGCGAAACAAGTCTCTCTTCTTTCGCCACTTCCGGTATCTGTCGTTCTACATCTCTACCGTTTTCAGCCTCCTGCGCAAAACTGGCGTGGAGGCTTAACAACAGCAATGATATGATTAGAAAAAATCGCATCTGAATATAAAGGCTTTACGCACCCAAAAAGCACGCAAAGCCTATACGACTCCTATAAATGTGTTAACGTCGCCGTTTCGTCCGTTCTGTTGTCCGGCTCCGGCTACTCTTTTTATCGTCATCATCACTGCTACTACTTGAACTGCTACGTGATGAACTCGCACTTGATGTTGTAGGACGGGTCCGTGACTTTGTAGAAGAGGAACGACTTACACTTGTCCGCGAGCGCGTCGAACTCGAACTTGAACGACTTACGCGAGACCTTTCAGTTGAACGGCTTACACTTGTACGTGAACGCGTCGAACTTGAACTTGATGTCGAGCTCCGATAGTTTGTGCGCGAGTCGTTACTTGTACTGGACGAGTACGACCGGTTTGAAGAAGACGTTGAACGCCTATAGAGCGGTGTAGTCCGTCGTGTCTCGGTTGAACGTCTATAGAGTGGCGTAGTCCGTCGTGTCTCTACGGAACCTCTATAACTGCTTGTACTCTGTGTTGTCGTACCCGGGTAACGCCGTTGCTTGCTTACCCTATCTCCAGAGTACGTACTCCGCCTTATATTATTTTGCCGCAGTGTTGAAGCGGATGCGAGCGAGCGCTGTTTCTCCAAAATAATTGACCGGCGCGCCATCCGTTCCGTTGTTGCTGGCGTTTGCCTTCGGTGATTTTCAAGTGCGGTGCGGACGTTTCTCCGTAACACTGTCCGTTGTTCTTGACGACTATTCGCAGATAATCGGCTGCGGCTGTACTGCCGGCGTGCTGTTTCGTGCTCTGCACTCCACCGATTCAAACGCGTTCGACGCTGATGAACCTTTGGTGTACCACGATAGTATCCATGGTAAGAACCGTAATACGGCGAATAACCGCGGTAGTAGGCACCTGAATAATATCTACGATAACGTCCCAGATATCCGCCGTAATACGAACGGATTGAGAGGTAGTGGTGATCATAGATAGGGTAACTCCAGCGAAGGTAGTAGTCGTAGTCTGTCGCGTAATAGACGGGACCATCGTAAAAGTAGAGATAGGTGTAACGATGCCACGGGCGCCAACGATAAGCCGGTGTATACCGTTGAATCACTTTAACCTTCGGTTGTCTCTGATAAGTGGATACCTCAAGATATTCCACATCAATCTGTTCGCCACCCTCTGCAACAATATGAAGTTCCATCCATCCATTTTTAACATGACCGGCTGCTGGAATCTTAATTCGTTCAGAGCGATTTTTTGCTCGCAAGACAAAGGTGTCACCGTAGCGTGTTTCCTCAGCATTCTCGTCATGATAGCCACGACGCGTTGACTCGCGTTTAGTATTACGGATCCAAGCCCGTCCGGCGATCGGTTCTTCGTAGTCTTCAATCTCCAAGTGATGGGGTTCCCCTCGGTACCGCACCAAAATTTCGATGTATTGTGTCCCCGCTGGAATTTCAAAAAGATAGACTGCGCTGGCAATTGCAAATTCGTAGTTATTCGCGTCCTCCGCAGTATTTGCCCAAGCGGTGAGTCGAACGCCGTCCTCAAAACGCGGACTGGCGGTAATTGTCGCATTCCCGCGCTCTATCCATTCATCAACATCATTTGCAATCCGGTGCTCTCGGCTCAATCGGTCCGCGTAATAATCATAATCCGCAGCGGCAGGGGCTAATAACCCAGCAATTACAAAACAACTGATAAGACATGCTGCGCTTAAAACAGAAATCCGGGTCTTCATGAGAATCCTCCTCCTATGTTCACGTCCTTCATCTGGCATTGCCAATGGGTTTCTACCCACCGAGCGCGGTGTCGCGTAAGTATCAAAAGTAAACTGTCTTAATCAAATTGCCATGAAAATGATACAATTTTTTTCAACAATTGTCAAGGATTAATCAACACCATCTAACAGTTCAACTACGCTAACCACAATCCACCCTTATTGTTAAAGTAAAGAACCGACTTCTTAACATTCGGAAAAACATAAGTGGCTTTACTGATTCTTAACTTTTAGGTATCAGTTCTATACCTCTTTTTTTTGCGTGTTCACGGGCGAGTGGCGTAATAATCGCTGGATTTGTATAGACTAATTCTCGCACATCCGCATCCAGATTTGAAATAGTTGTTGCACTAATTAAAGTTTTTTCTACAATAGCGCGCGAACCGCTCATTCTCTCTGTAATTGATTCGGCGATCCGAGCCATCGGTACCAATTGAACGCCAAACTCGGACAAAGCGTTTACATAATCGTTTTCAAGTTTATTGAGAATAGGACCCGTTTTTACCGAAACTTTATCCTGATTAAGCGCGTCAGAGGTTGCTATCACCCTTTTGCCCTTAGAGAGTGCTTCAAACACCAGATAAGTACAAGGCGTGTCTACTAACCTTAATGCGAGTTTTGCAGCCATCGGATGCGAAAAGACAGGAAGCACAATTTGCTGATAAGTATTCACTAAAGTAGCTATATCGCTTAAAGCATTCTCCTGTAAAATGTTTTCTTCGCCAAATGCAGCATGAATCGGTTCGAGGTTTCCAATCTTAGTTGCAAGATCGGACAGAATTATTGTAATTTTCCATCCGTTTTGCATACAGGTATGCAGCTGCTGGATGGGTTCATCTAATTCGAGCTGCGTTGCCCCAAAAATAGCGAGTAGTCGTTTTTCGTGTGTAATGTGCGTGGAGACCATCTTTTGCTCTTGCAGGACCCTCTCCACGATTCTCCTAATTTGGTCAATCAGCTCCTGATTCATACTGCCTCAAATATTAGGAAGCCTGCACGTTTCAACCCGCATTGCGTACGATTTCAACGGGTTCACCACCCTTTAGACCTGCTGCATTGGCATCATCGGTATCTAAGTGCATCTGAAGCACATAATCTTCATGAATTTTGGGGCGAACGTTTTCAAAGGTTAAAGCACGCTCACCACGGAAGTGCACTTTTAAAAGGTCGTCCTCGCGAATATTGAGGGCAGCAGCATCTCCGGGGGTCATATGGATGTGTCGTGTCGCACAAATTGCCCCCTCCTCCAAATAAATGCTGCCGGCGGGACCGACGAGGGTAATCGGTTCAGCTCCGGCAAGGTCCCCCGAGTCCCGAATGGGCGGGTTTAATCCAAGCCGGATTGCTTCCGTTTGCGCCACTTCGACTTGAGAATAATCCCGTACAGGACCAAGAATACGCACTGCTTCAATAGCCCGCATCCGTTTCCCGACAACAGTTAACGTCTCATTTGCGGCGAATGCCTCTGGTTGATAGAGTGGGGCATAGACAGTCAGTTGGTGTCCGGCACCGTATAGGATCTCAAGGTGTTCTTGCGTTACATGCGCATGCCGTGCTGAAACGCCAACCGGAATCTGCTGTTGTTGTGTAACAGCATCACACGCTCGGTTTCCCGCTCCACAAGTCCTCAAAGCACAACCGCTACACGCCTGCTCCGTCGTCAGTCTATTAACAACACGCTGGGTAATCAACTCAACAAGGGCACGGTCTGGCATCTGTGGTTTGCCTTCTTAGTTAGGATATATCGAACCTCATGAAACAACGAACGTTCAATGAATCCATGAGCTACGTCGTTTAGGATTTTGGCAACATGGTTTCGACTTCAGCGTGTGGGCGTGGAATTACATGAACTGAAACAACTTCACCGACGCGCGCTGCAGCCTCGGCACCAACATCTGTTGCAGCTTTCACCGCGCCGACATCGCCGCGAACCATGACGGTTACATAGCCAGCACCAATTTGCTGATAACCAATGAGATGAACATTTGCCGCTTTTACCATAGCATCAGCGGCTTCGATGCTTCCAACCAGACCTCTTGTTTCAACTAAACCCAATGCTTCTCCGGTCATATTAATTCTGGTAGCCTCCTATTGAAAATCAATTCAAAGATAAAATCAAATTTTGAACCTGTGAGTCGTGTAGTAGAAGCAATTCTTTGATCGCGAATTCCTGAAGAAAGAAAAGAAGAGATAAATCAAGCAAAATGCTAAATTCCTCACCCTTAAAGTATATCACAATTTCCTGCTTTTTTCAAGTAAAAACTAAAAACGCGTTTATACATTTCATAGGCATCTGCTTCCGCCGCGCCGACTTCACCCAATTTTTGGTAAGCGAAAGCACGCCAAAAGTAAACCTGTATAAGCGCGTTCGGTTCACCTTGCCATGCTCGAATCGTTTCAGTGAAAAGTTTCACAGCATTTTTATAATCAGCAATTGCCAATGCTTGTTCTTCCAAACGTGCGTAAACCTGTGCGCGGGCAATGTAGGTACCAGCAAAGTGCTGTTCCAAAGTGATAGCCTGATTCAGGTCTGCCAATGCGAGTTTTAAACGATTTTCGGCACCTCGGATGGAAAGCTGCAGGTAAGCATTACCGCGGGCATAGTAAGCCATCGTATTTGGTTGTCGTTTAACTATAGTATTATAGTCGGTGAGTGCTTTCTGAACGTTGTCTTGTTCAAAATAGGTTTGTGCCCGTTTTTGCATGACGCCGGCGTTCCACCTTTTTTCCAAGGAGGCTGAGTAGTCGGCAATAGCGTGTTGTATGTTACCTAACGCTCGGTGGGCATCGCCACGACTCGCATACGCATCGGCGTGATATCGGTTAAGATCTAACGTTTGGGTGTAATCCGCTATAGCCGCCTTGTATTGTCCTGTTCGGTAATAAGCGAGTCCGCGTTTCACGTAGGCTTCTGCATACTTCGGTTCAACCTCAATTGCTCGTGTAAATGCCGTTATTGCGTGTGAAATCTTCCATGACCTCAATGCTATCGTTCCCTCGCGCATATCCGCTTGCGCCTGAGGTTTTTCGCCCTTTATAGCATCCCATGTTACAAAACGAGAAGCAAGGATAATGGTAAGAATCAAGACCGGGGTCATAATATAAACGAGTGGGCGCATGATGAGGGTCTTTCTTAGGAGGATGTCCCTTTAGTCGGATTTTGGCGTTCGAGTTTCGCTATAGAGGTGATGGATATTCACACCTAACGCCAGTGCATTTACAGATGGGTACGTCTCTGCCAAGTCAATTTCAATATATGTAGGAATTCCCGGACGACCGCTGTAGCCTGTCGAAAAAATGAGTTGTTTTTCGCCGAATGTCGCTATACCATCTCTGACATTTTGAATTGGAAAATAGTGGATCGGGGTATGTCCAACGATAAGGAAATTTCCATGGATGGCTTTAAGGAAATTCTTAATGTGTGCTAAGGTGTAGCCACCACTGTAAGCGATCACCGGACGATGCCAGAGAAGTTCCTCAAGGGTCTTGGGGTTTGGATCGACCAGATCCCCAAGGTTTGTGACAAAACGCGCGGGGCCCGCATGAATACCGACAAAGCCGTTTTTTCCAACAACCACCGTCGGTAGATTCATCAGGAATTCATAATGTGCATCCGTCATCCTCTCAATAAAATTGAACTGCTCATAATAGGAACCGAGGGGACTGTCATATAAAACGCGGATAAAGTGCTCCCGGTTTTCTGCCGTCATTCCTTGTCTTTTGAGCATCGCATAGGCATCTGCGGCAGCGAATTCGTGATTTCCTCGGAGATAGATAAGCCTTTTACCGTCATCACCAAGTTGTTTTTGGAGTTCCATAACCCGGTCAACGATAAGTATATCCCCATAAGGCGGATGCCTCGGTTCATCGGGCTTATAATCAACTGCATCACCGAGTATCAACCCATAAACATCTTCGCCCGCTTGAATCCGATCAACGAGTTTTGTGAGTTGTAACCATTGGTTAAAATCGTCCCAATGTGCATGCAGATCGGAAACAATATAGACGGTACCGTGGTCGGGTAGAACAACGATGTGCCCATCGCGCGTCAATTGATTGGGGTACTGCGACAGGACTTTGGGTTGTGCAGTCGCAGCGGCAGCGAAACAAATAAAGCAGAGGAAAATACCAATTAGAGAGGCGTTCATAGATTTTAGGTTCTAAAGAATGGGTCCATCGTATCTTCTTGTTGCGCGAGTTTATTCAGGTGCCGTCGTCTACGATTCCAGCAGACGAGATAACCGAGAAGGGCGAGTCCACCAAAGCCTCCCCACAAAACGTAGGAATTAGAAAAGAGGGATGCCCATCGGTAACGTTCCGTCAGTGATGCCTGCCAAAGGGTATCATAGGTAGAGAGGTCCCATCCAACGACGGTTTCAAAAGCGGTGTTGAAATTGTTGCCAGCGTGGAGTTCCGCAATAAGTGAAAACAGTACATCCTCACCTTTGACCTCAACCAACCAACGCAATGCATCCTGACTCTCAGCATACGCCAAATCCGCCCCGGCTTGTGAACGTGGAAAACCGCTTGCCAACTCATGAAGCGGTAGGATAGATTTCGAGAAAATATGCTTCAGCAACGTTTCGTGGCGGCTTGGTACCCATTCTTCAGCAAAATAGATTGCGATGCCTTCTATGAACCAGAGTGGGATTTCTCTAACGGCTTTGCGTGTACACTGCCCAAAGAGGACATGGGCAATCTCGTGACGCAAGACTTGCACCAACTGCAGCTTCGCGAAGGCAATATGCTTCGGATTTAGGATAACGATGCGCCGACTCAACGGAAAGGCGCATCCGACCGCCCAATCCTGAATCGGGGCGTGAACAGAAGCTTGGAACTCCTTCTGTGTATCACATACCCAGATGTCAATCATTCCTGGGGGCATACGGCTTGTCAACTGCGGCATTTCGGCGTAAAAATCCTCCGCAATCTGAAGGATTGATACTGGATCCGCTGTTCCTTTCTGATAGTAGACTCGGAAATGTGGACTCTCCACTGACTCCCACGTAGCGGATGCTGAAAAAATGGGCAGTAGGCATAAGAGAAAAATAAAGCATTTCATGATCTATGTTTCCCTACGGATCTACGACAGTGCCCATAAATAGGACCGTTTTGGTTTCATTATCACGAATCGCGAAGAAGAATGGTCGGTTTGCGATGAATGCCGGTGGCGCGCTGGTTGCGCGAATCCCGACGCTGGTTACGGCTGCGGCTTCAGTGCCTTCTTCGTTGACTTCGACGACGGCTTTATGAAGCACCTCTCCGATATACAGATTTCTGCCCAAAGTCTCTAAATCTGCCATCCGACTGAAATCTGCGGACCCAGGTGCAAATGCGATACTCATACCGAGGGATTGCAGTGGATTGTTAAGCGTTTTCTCATATTCCAACTTAAATTTGGGCATGCTGAGGAATACTTCTGTTTCGTGAAATTGTGATATCCAGTTCTCCCAATTCTCGGTGTCTAAACCACTTAAAAAGGGGGTGAGGTCAGATTCGGGGGATGGGAGAAAGATGTACATGCTCATCCCTCCGTCGCCATAAGGGAGGCTAATGGCTTGGAACTTTTCTTCATAGTTTTCGTAGTAGGCGTAATCACCGGTCCTTGTCATCATCGGGACCTGCTTTTCGGCACCAGTTGCCAGCTGGAAGGTTCCGTCGCGGGTGTGCGATGGGTCGAATTCTGTCTGCCACGTCCCTTTGAAATAGATGGCATTAATCAGAAATAACACCGTGTCCAGGTTAATTTCATCAAGGATTTTTTGAATTTTACCGTTGGTGTTGGTATTTACCCACTGATTAATCGTTGTGAGAGTGCTTGGGTCCATGAAATTGACTGCCGAGACCTCCGCTCCGAAATATTCGGTGTTTCGTTGTAAGAAATCCTGCTTAAACGGAACACCTTGGCGCGCCCAGAGCGAGTTTGCAATAGTGAGTGTTACTTTGGGATCAGATGTCAAAAGGGTTTGGTGCAATCCAGCATAGCCAACGTTAATCGATTCAGATTCCAACCCTTGCAGTTGCAACGTGTTGGTCATCGCATGTTGGGTTTCACCAGATGCACCGTTCAGCGTCATCGCCAAGGCGACAGAAACACTGAACGGTGAAATAAAAATATTCTCGTCTTGCTCAGTTTTACGGATTTCATCAAACAGATTAAAGCCAAATCGCGTATTTGCTGTGACAACACTCCGATCAACGGGACCGATCTCAAGTTCAACTTCCTTTTTTTCAAGTATATCAGGCCCCAGTTCATTACATCCGGCGAATAGTAGTAAAAGCGGGCATAACAACCCAAGCGATATGTTTCTGATGGTCTGTTTTTTATTCATCTGTTTCCTGCTATCTCAAGTAGTAGTGGTCTGTCAATCTTTAATTGACGGATTCCATTTGACCAGAAACCCGACCTCCGCTTGTAGGAGCGAGTGTTTTTGCTTGAGAGTTTTTTAGGGTTTTCCTGTCCGATATACCTTTAAGAAAGGTGCTTTAGTAGAGATGTGCAACGTAACTGCCGTACCCGTTGTAAATCAGCGTTGGATGCCTCTCATTCGTTCCAATCATCCGCTCGCTGGCTTGCGACCAGCGTGGATGCGGCACGTTGGGGTTGACGTTTGCGTCAAAGTCATATTCCCTGGGTGCGAGCGTGTTCCAAAAAGTACGGGGTTTCTTGTCGGTCAATTCAATATGGGTAATGGATTTGATACTTTTAAACCCATACTTCCACGGAGCAATGAGCCGAATAGGCGCACCGTGCTGCGGCGGCAAGATATGCCCATAGATACCCACGGTCAGGAGCGTCAAATCGTTCATTGCCTCGGCAAGCGTCAACCCTTCATAGTAGGGCCACGGCAAGCGCACGTTGTTTTGCTCGGGTGCCATGTCAGGATCCAAAAACGTGAGCATCCGAACGTATTTGGCTTCAGCCTTCGGTTGAACTTTTTCAAGTAACGCTTTCATCGGAAAACCGATCCAAGGCACCACCATCGCCCACGCTTCAACACACCGGAATCGGTAGATTCGCTCTTCAAGCGGCATCTGTTTGATTAAATCGTCTACATCCAACGTCATCGGTTTCTCGACTAATCCCGATATCTCAACTTCCCACGGGCGTGTCCTGAATTTATCCACCTTTTTCCAAACAAGGGACTTTCTATTGGTAAACTCGTAGAAATTGTTGTAAGTCGCAGCAACAATTTCATCGGTCATTTTCCTCTTTACAGTGAAGTCTGTGTTGTTTTCAGCGGCAAGTTTCTGCGCTTGGAAAGGTTCTAACTGTTTGGCAACCCCTCTATTCTGTGCACACGCCGTGGAACCCGACGAAAGGAGCAGGGCACTCGCGCCCGCTATCCCCATATCTTTGATGAACTTCCGGCGATTCATATAATCTGATTCAGATGTCACCTGATTTTCAGGGATTTCCCATCCCTTCGGAATTTTAATATGTGCCATGAGATTTTCCTCCATATCCGAGAGTCTGTTACAGGTCTTTTCAAGATGGTGGATCTAAAAGTTTTGATCGGTTGACGGAACATTGGAATCCACACCGCTTGACTATTGAGGCAACCGTTTCTGTAATCCATTCTTCAGCGTGTGGTGATACAATTACTTCGCTATTTTTACTGATCAGCATTTTAACGTCGATTTCAAGGGGAACACCAAATTTATAAGGGTCGTCACGTGGAATTGATGTAATATCAATGATTGCACGCACTTCCTGTTCATACTCAAATGGTTTTCTCTTATAGAAGTAGAGGTA
Source organism: uncultured bacterium (assembly GCA_964523645.1). GTDB lineage: Bacteria > Poribacteria > WGA-4E > WGA-4E > WGA-3G > WGA-3G. The sequence continues at coordinate 17,901 of CAZGAW010000007.1, forward strand.
ATGCAGCGAGTTTTCTATTGATAAATCTTCAGGTATCTCAATTTGATTCTCAATGGACTCTACGTCATAATCCACTTTACCGATAAATATATTGGGTGTATCCGGCAAACAATTCTTCAAATTTCCCATCGTTGTTTTGATTGCTATACCACTATTGCGGATGTGATATCTGTCCCACATCTCCATTAATTCTTCTTCTCCTTGGTGCCAACAGTTACACATGATGTATTGGCGAAGGCTTGGATCAATTCGGATGTCCGCGGATCCGTAATACCGCATCATTGCTTCAGGGATATGCCCTTCAAACTTATCATCGTATTTATCGGCTCGTGTGAAAAATAAGGATTCCGTTGCTAAAATATTGATGAACTTCTCAAAACTCATATATCGCCACAATGTAGCGTCATCTTTGGGGTGTGTGATACCTTTCAGTTTTTTAGACATAAAATTTGTCTTTACAAAGTGAACGCACCAGTTTGCTGTGTTATCTCGATATAGAGGTGTTCATGAAGTTTCAACTCCGAGCAAGATGGCTGGTGGATAACTGACTCCTTAATGATCTACGCTTCATTGTTTCTGAAAATCACTGAAGGCATCACGAATTTTCGTGGCTATAGATTCAATGGTTCCAGCATCAAAAGTTATCATATCAGTCGGTTCAAAGCCAGGCTCAACATTTTTTGACATCATAGCATATATGAACTTATGAGACCTGAACCAGTTATCTATCTCTATCTCAGGAATTTCGGCATCAACGCCTATTATTCTCATTCTAACCGTGTATCCATCAAGTTTTATGGGGAGGGCACTCATTAATGTAGACTGATAGCGCGCATGTTCGATTTCGACTAACGACCAATCTATATCAAAACCTTTTGATTTTTCTTTTAAAATTTTTTCAAATTTCTCCTCAAAATTGACCTTCATGATGACCTCCGTTTTCTTGAGAGTATCCCTGATACGCTAAAACAGGATCTTGATTCCTTTATTCTCTCGCGCGTTCTCTCTCGTTTTCTATATTCCAGATACCTCTATATAAAAGGATAACATGCACGAAAAAGAAAATCAATCCTAAGTTGCCACTTGTAGCACAAACTTTCCAGTTTGTGCCCCTAAATACGCAACCTAAAAGTTTACGTGACGAGACCTTCGCGGCTCATGCCCACTTCTCACCGAAAAACAGGGGCTGCATACGCGAAATCTTATAAGTAGCAACTTGCTTTAATATGAGTCTGTCCAGTCTAAAATTCGGAGTATCCCCGTTTGTAGTAGGGCAATTTATTGCCCGTTCTTGACTCGCGAACGTGCGATAATGTACTGAACAGGGATGGCAAATGGACATTCTCGGTATAAACGATAGGGCGGTGGGCTTTTACCGCTCAACCCAACCTACATTATCCCGGTTTCTTGCGAGGATTCTGTTTGGGAAAAACATCGCGCCTCTCCTATAAGCACACCAGCAACCGTTCATCATGAATTGAGAGGACATCGTCACAGGCTTGGCGCGTTACCCGAAAGCCTGCCGTGTTGGATACACACCAGACAGGTTTCCTCGCCGCAACCGACAACAACGGCGCTGAACATGTTGACACATGCCAGGGCTTTAAAGTATAGACCTTCTGAAT
>CAZGAW010000007.1:19625-42076 GCA_964523645.1 uncultured bacterium
TTTGTAGAGAATGCCTACCCTTGAAAAATAACAAAATTTCTAAAGCCTGCATCTTAAGAATAAGCAACGAAAACGGGGAATTACATCTAAAAAAGGGGGAGAGGGATATAGAGCGGAAGTTAAGAGAAAGCGATTTTGTTTGACTTTTCTGTGTTGGGTATGATATTTATAACGCAAGTTGCCCTCTGCTTATAGACATAGCACCCCGCTGGGGTGCAGCTGCTTAAATACGACATTTTCTATAGACATAGCACCCCGCTGGGGTGAAAAACGTACTTGAAAACCCTTCTTTAGACGTTTCAAACTTGTGAGTAGCAACTTGGGTTATTTATAATTAAACCGTGTGGAGCGTATTTTGGAAAAAGGGAATGGTTTTTGGCGAGATTTATGGAGGAACTGTAAAACAAGTATTGCTCTTTTCTTGGGTTCTATTCTTTTTCTTGCCTATAGTGTCATCGCTGTAAACTATGAGATAGAGAGAGGATGGAGCGGACACCCATCGGTTCAAAATGTCCTGCTGGATATTTCGAGATTTATCCCGGTTGCAGGGGCTGCTGTCGCTGCACTGATCCTCTTTATTGACATTATCGTATTGCTTTAGGGTTTATGGGTAGATTGGAGAAAGAAGCGTTTTCAAGAAACTATCAGAGCAGCTGTAGAAAAAGCACGATTGGAAGCTTACGAAGAAGGGTACATAGCTGGACAACAAGATAAAGACTCCAAAGACACCTCTACTGAATAGGAGGCAATGCTGTATTATGTTACTTTCAAATTGGTATGAAAATTGGAAAGAGAAGCGTATTCAGACAGCTGTCGAAGCAGCCAAAGCAACAGGTTATGAAAAGGGATACATTGATGGAAGATACGACGAAATCATTTTCTCTCCCGATCCACGAAAGCCGTACGATGGATCAATCGGGCGAGAAAACGATGATACACGATATAGTCAGATTTCTATTGCGTTAGGTAGCAATGGCACGTATGGAAAAATGGCAAGCCCTTCCGCTCTTTTGGAACGGCGAGAAGATGGATTCTATGAACTTATTTTATTTAATTTGGAAAAAAATCATTTTGATGTTTCTAAGGTTTTTCGTGATACCTATAATGTAAAGACTGTTTGCGACCAAGTTGAACAGTTATTTGAGGATGGACACCTACAGGTTCATTTCATAGAGGGAGAGAAAATTCCAAAACTTATCCCCACAAAGTCATAGCGGAAACTCATGAACAACTCTGCTCTCATTCATCATAAAAGCAAGCCGTTGACTGTAAGCGTTGACGGCTTTTTTATTCAAAGGGGTGTCAGTTTCGGAGTGGATACCGAAATAGGTGTGTGTCAAGACACGCTATAATTTGTTGTGATTGGGTGAGCGTAGGCAGTACAAACACTAAACTTATCTTCGGCTTCCGCTTGCCTTGCTAACTTCTTAATTTCGCCATAAGATATTCCTGACCGCGATTGCCTTTGATACGGTTACAGTTAGGCTCTGCATGGTTGGCATTGGAATTAAAAGGTGGGTCAAGGTAGATTAGATCCACGGATGCACTGTTCATCCCGCGCATGAGAGGCAGATTATCACCCGTAAATATCGTCTTGGGCTTAATATTTGAAGTCATTGTGATGTTCCGGTGATCAAGAGAACTTAAAAAAAGATGAAGCGTTTTTTCTTTCTGGGTTTTAGGGAATCGTGTCCCGGTGGTGGTTCTGTAAAAGTTTCGCCACGGGCTTCGGCTTCAAGACGGCGACGGTTCCAGTCGGACACTTCTCGATAAGTTTCTTGGCGACCCTGTTCTTTGAGCTCCCTTTCTTCTTTGAGAGCGAGTCTGATTCGGTAAAACATGAGACTGATTCCTTCTTCAAGTTCTGTAGCCAACGCAGAAAATATCATCCATATTTGAAATTATCTAACATAAGTTTTCAATTTTTGAGGGTAAAGACACGTAGGGGGAATCGTTTACGATCTACACTATAAAGTGGGATTGTGCAATCGTTTTCCCAGCCTTTGTGTCAATCAAAAATGCGATTTACCCTTTGATGTATTCTGTAAGTTCCCATTTTTTTTCGTTATGCAGCATCGGAAGAATATCAAGACCTTTACTCGGTAAATCATCTCTTGTTAGATTTTCAAGGTTTACTGGTTTTGTTATGCCTATATCACCCATGCGTTCAAGAGCATGGGTGACCGTATCTAGATCTCCATATCTTATGAGTGAATCTATCTCTGCTGGCGTTAATGATCCATGCTCATAAAGGCAATCGTAGATTTTATAGGTTAAACCCCATTGCAGACAATGCATTGGTGAAGGTAGGATCGAATTGTTGCCAACTGTTATTTGTCCTGATTCAATTAAATTGTTGACTTTATCTAAGAGAGTGTCAATGTCTGTATATTTCCCTACCATAACTTCGCCAAGTATATTGCGTCTTTTTTCTTCTTTCAGTTTTGCGCGTTCTTCTCGGGCACGACGGAAAAACATAAGATTAATTCCTTCTTCAAAGATGGTTAGCAGTGTAGATCCCGACAAAACACTTGAAACGTTGCCAAGCACAACACCAAGAGACTTTGAAATACCACTACCTCTAATAAGCAATTCAAACGAGAAAATTCCGATAATAATAGCAATTGCGAAGATTGAAAATACAAACATCGCATGCTCGGCATCTCGGACTGTCAATAATGAATATCTGTTATGTTCGCTTTCGTGGTTATCTTTCAAAAGTATCTGTTGACTCTCACGCTCACGCTTTTATCCCCAAATCGGTGGGAGGCAGACACGCCACCGGGACCCCCGCCCGTTACTGGGAAGGGGCGGTGATGCCGATTATGTCTGCCAACGTGATATAGAGAGTATAGCAGGTTTCGCAGGTTTTTTCAAGAGAAGTTGGAAAACAAAAAGCGTGGTCATGATCACGAACCACCTCTGAATTTTTACCTTGACTTTGCTGTTCTATGCGGGGCGCAAATCCCACAAGGGTCATAATGCTTTTCGGCTTCATCGAAATAAATCGCGAATTTTTCTACGCCGCGCTCCACCAAGAACTCGCAAGTGTAGGTATGATATTTTCTGCCCGTCCGCGTGATATAAACAATTGGCTCTGGCGGATCCGGCCACAGCAACAACAGTGACGCGAGGCTCAGAATAAACAGAACGCCTAAAAACAGTGCAGTTCGTTTCCACCAGTGCGAAGTTCTATGTTTTGCTTGTTCGTCTATGGTTAAAGCCGCTGCTGGTACAGACTCCCAGTTCTCAATGCCCCATTCAAAAGCTTCCCTATTGATCTCAGCGAACCAATTGTTGTATTTATTCTCGCAAAACTCCCAATGCCGGGGATCCGTGCCGACAGCGAGAACGCCATACCGTGTGTTCGTAGCACTCATATAACTTTTCAATTGGGCTCTCGCTTGTGCTCGTAGAATGGGGAGCGGTAATATCTTGCACTCCGCAATCGCGACAAAGTATCCTTTTTCATCTTTAATCGGCTGATGCAGAACAACATCCGCGATGCCGTGTCGCGTGCCAAATTGGATTTCGCACTGCGGGGATACTGAAAATTGTGGAAATTTGTCGGTAAAATAAGTTTTGACTGCCTGTTCTACTACGGCTTCTTTCATTGTGCCTATCCAATCTACAAAGCGAGGTGCTTTGAAGGAATTATCCGCTGTATCACTTTTTGAGCGTTTTTCAAGAGTCTGTGCAATATAATATGCGGTCGTGTTAGATTCCGTTCAACGTCTACACGGGTTCTCCTTTTTTGGTTTTTGAACCGTGCTGCCTGCCTGAGATGGTAATAGCGTGGGCAGTGCATGACATTTGGTCGGAGAATAGGGTAAAGCACGCGTTTGTTTCCCTTCTGGGGACCGAGCCGCGGGCACTGCGTATAGTCATGGAGTTGAAATAGGCGTGCGACAGCGTTCGGTGCAATAAAGACCCCAAGCCCTGGCACTGCCATTTGATGTTTCGGTTTGATGATGTCTCTATCAGATTCAATTCCAATCGGCATTTACATTTCCTCCATGAGTTCGAGTGTCAAAACGATATCGCCCCAGTCGTAATGCTTAAGGGTCCCGTCGCGTAACCAATACCCTTCGGCATAAGGAATTGACCGATAGCCGAGGTCGTGAAGCGTCTGCTGTGCCCAATGTTCCGCAGAAGCCTCGAGATCGAGTTGTGTTGCCCCGGTGATTTCCTTGCTGGATAACAGCGTTCCACGCGATTGAGTCCTGAGGTGTGCTTGTGCTGTAAACATGTTTTTTGTAAAGTTAGGGAACAATGTGAGTCGCGCCCTTTGGTTTATTTGTTTTGTTTCAACGTTAGAGAAATATCTGAAGAATTGCGACGATATTCGCAACTAAATTGTGTTTCATAGGGCTTTTCTTCATTACTCATGAAATAAAATCTTCTGCTGCATGTGCTTCCCTGTCCACGGATTCGCCAACGGGGGGAGGGTCAATATCCGATCCCATCGCTCGTTGTTTCGGTAGTATTCCTCAATAGAGAAACACTGTATAGAGGCATAAGTGGTTTCGCCCATCCTTATAGGGACTAAGGTGTGTTTCCAATTGTGTTGTGCGGTTTGCGCCTCGAGCGTGATTAGGATGCCCATCGCGGCGTTCTCGTTTCGGATATTGGCGTGAAGTCTGTCAAACTTCGCCTTCTGTGAGCCGGCGGCACCTGTGACCTGAACGAGAATCGCTTTGCGATCCATATTATCAGGCGTGTTAAGGAACATCCCAAACCCGTCAATACCATCATCGCCAACTTTCTGTGGGTTGGATGCCAAGCCGTCTATGAGTGAGATTGCCCAGTCTTGGAACTTGAACGGAGCGTTTCTCACAAGTTGACGGGCGGTGTCTATATCAACAGGCACGCCTTCGATGGGAAGTGGTGTTATGCCGTTTGGTGCAAGGCGATAGCGGTTTATCAAACGGAGTGCGAAGGGCAGGATGTCGATACCGATAACATCCCTCCCGTTTTTCTTTGCGGCTTCTATCGTCGTACCACAGCCCGCGAAAGGGTCTAACACGAGATCGCCGCGGTTAGAGGACGCTTTGATGATGCGTTCGTAGAGTGCGATCGGTTTTTGGGTAGGGTAACCCATGCGTTCTTTTGAGGTCCTTCCAACCATATCTATCTCCCAAATATCACGCATTGAGGGGGTTGTATACCAACGTCCATCTTCATCTTGAAATTCCTTGACACCCTTGAAGTGATAGGGTTTAAAGTTTCTATTATATGAACGTTCCTTCTGAATATTGAAAGTATGGATATTGCCAGGGGTTTTCGTATAGAAAAGAATAATATCATGTTTCCTTCCAAACCAATTTTTACTTACGCCACCAGAACGATATGACCATACAATCTCGTTCCGAAAGTTCTTCTCACCGAATATAGCGTCCATCACGAGTTTGAGGTAGTGGCTGGCGTAGGGATCGCAGTGTAGGTAGATGCTTCCTGTATCCTTGAGTATCCGGTGCATCATAAAGAGGCGTTCTGCCATGTAGGAGGTGTAAGACAGCATCTTGCTTTGTGGAATGAATCCCTCAAAGCCCGCGATGACTTTTGATGCTGGGTTGGCGACGGCGTTCTTGACGCGTTCAACGCGTTCTGCGGACGTGTTGTCCCAGAGCCAGACATCATCAAACGCCTTGATTTGTGGGGCGATACGGAGTCCCGAATCCTTGAAAACCTTGTTATATTTCTCATTCGAGTTGAACGGTGGATCGAGGCAGATCAGATCGATATAACCGTCGGGAAAGCCCGCCATAATATCAAGGCAATCGCCGTAATAGAGCGTGTTTGCAAATGGAGTGTTCATAGTCCTCTCGTAGACTACAACATAAGAGTAAAGGAAATCCCTTTTCTCTGCGTCTAAGGAAAATGACAGGACTATAGGGGGGATGCGCTGATGAACGCATCGAGAGGGAATAGAAAGGTATTCGGCAACCTTCCCTATAGGGTGCTGGTTCCCATTAATCTCACACGCCAAATGCATGTTGTGATACAATAGAAACCAGCGCTGTCATACCTGTACTATGGCAGTGCTGAAGCGTCGCGGGTATTGGTAGTACCTGCGGCGCACCTAATGAATTAGGAAGCTGCCCTGACGTGAGAACGCTTCATTCGCAAAGGTGCTTTCAAAGCCTTACGTTCACGTCAAATATATTATAGCAAAAAAGAATTTTTTTGTCACGAATTTTTCGGGGTTCCAGAGCACTTGGCATTCAGAAAACGTTCCGATTGACTCTCTACTTTTTTCTTGCAACTTTTTTAGATTTTGGTGTATAATATCCTAAAGCGTCTTATTCGGTTTCGACTTTCTGACAAAATAGCGGAGTTATTTGAATAGTGTTAACAAAACATCGGCATATTCTCATTCTACTCGTGGGGCTCTTGTACATTTATTCGGTGTGCCCGCTCCTTTGTGCAGCTTTTGAACAAAACTTCTGCCATGATTCGTCTCAAAAAGCCCTGAGTGGCGTCTCCGAAGTTCACTCGACGTGCTGCCAAAGTACTAAAACGGGTGCAGCTGAAACGCCATTAGAGAGTGGTAAATCGTGCTGTTCAAAAGATTTAGAACTTGTTTTTCCAGACGACAGACACAACACACACGAATCCCGCGAATCGATCGAACAGTCTCTCGTCTCAATCCTCCCAATCTCAGTAACTTCACCTGTTGTATCAAGGGAATCATTCCAGACTTTTCCTGTCCCTTTAGCGACAGCGTTTTTCCCCGATCACGCTCTATCCCGTAGAGGGCCTCCCTTCACTTTGTCCTAAGTGAGTTCCACATAGAACTCTTCCAGTACGTACCTATCTTTTGTTTCCAATAGTTTTGCATACTGTTTTCCCGAACTTTCTGTCCATGAAAGTTTGTGTGGAGAACTGTCAATAGACCTGTAGCGCAGGTTCTGTGTTTCGCTGCGTTACAATACTTTTCGGATGGTATAAATTACATTATGAAAATGCGTCCATTTTTCTACGTAATACTGTTTAATTGGGTTTTTATCTCTTTTGGGTTCGCACAAGAAAGTTGTCCGGCTTGAAGCAATCCCGTCTTACCGCCCAGCGGTTTGATGAATGAAGTCAGTTTGGCTTCACAAGAGATAGATCAGTTTCGAGTCAATGTCAATATGTTGATGTCCCCTGATGCACAAGGTGGACATCTTGAAGCAAGAGGACTTTCACCAACAGGTGAAGTGATTGACACTCCTTTGCATAGACACCATGTGGCGTTGAGCACTTACCGGATTGATGTCGGATTACAATACCTGCTTAATGATCGATGGACATTGCAGGCGAACGTTCCGTATGCAGTCAAAGACCAAGAAGCAAGTATTGAATGGATTGACCCAGTGACTCCTGAAGATGAGCAAGCCATTTTGCGGAGTAGGGATATCCATCACCGGAGTGAAACCTATGCCGGACTCTCAGATTCAGATTTGTTCTTAGGCTATAAAATGCGTGGACTCTTTAACGCCGGTGACGTATTGTTCGCTCGGTTAGGCACGACAGTTCCAACCGGTAAAACTGAGGAAAACCCGTGGATACTTGGAGATGCAGGCATTGAACACCTCCATATCCAATTCGGTACTGGCACCTTTAACCCACTTGCCAATTTGCGGTACAGTTTACCGCTCTACCGAGGTTTGATGATCACTGCTTCCGCACGGGGGATGTTTCCATTCTATGAAAATAACAAGACTTATCGGGGGCCAGTAGAGTTGAGTTATACAGCTGGCTTTACATATCGCCTTTTCAATTGGCTTTCCTTTAGCGGAAACTATCTCGGATTTTATCAATCTTCTGCCGCTTGGGCTGGAGAACGCGACATCAATACCGGGTTGCGCTATAGCATGGCAGCACTGGGTATGTCTTTGGCAACATTAGATGGTATTTCTATATCTGCCAACGTCATGTTCCCGCTGACGCAAGAAACGCTTTATGATGAAGGCGATGCGATTGAATTTGGCACTTTAGTTTCTTTGACCACGTCCTATTCATTTTAAGAAACGATAACCGTTGGCATATTCTGCTAACTAACAAGTATCATTTGAATTATGTTGAGTGGTGTGTTGCATCTGTTTGTCAACACACCGCCTGAATTCCAAGCATGTAGGTTGGGTAGAGCGACTCAACAAAGACATGGGTGGCACGCCAACATATCTCAATGCTATATCCCGACAGATAACGTCATAACCATAGCGAAACCCAACTTTGGATACCGATCGGTTTGGAAACATCATTGTGGCTCGTTGGGTTTCACTGTGTATTTTTGGGAGTGGTGTCGTCTGGGTAGTGCTGCCTTTTCCTCAAGTGAGGGTGTCCTATTATTATCCGTTCTACCCAACCTACGCAGAACAATTTCCTTAAATTGACGACTATGGTGTGTTGCATCTGTCTGTCAACGCACCGCCTGAATTTGAAATAAAAAAGGAGAAACCGATGAAAACGAAATTAACGCGGCGAATCGTCGCAGCTTTCATGGCAATCACAGCCGTGCTACTGTTCTCAATCTTCTCGCTTAATGCAGAAGATGCCCACAAGGAGCATGGAGCGCATCAACACGGCGAACACGCAGCTGCTGATGACAAAGTACGCTGCACAGTTACTGGTATGATGATGAAGCCTTCAGCAATGGTCAAAATTGAACAGGATGGGGAAGCCTACTATGTCTGCAACGATATGCAAGCAGAAATGTTCAAGGCGAATCCAGATAAGTTCCTCCAAACAATTTCAGTCGGAAATTTGACATTTGATTTCAACGTGCTAACCACAGAGGCGTACAAGATGATGATGTCTCACATGGGAATGGGCGGCATGATAAAAGCGGATGAGATTAAGGGAAAAACGCACTATATTAGTGTGTATCCGACCGAAGATCACGCGGAGATTGCGTTAGGTGATGTTAAACTTGCCATTCAGGTTACCAATGCCGAAGGCGAAACGAGGATGGCATTGCTGAAATATAGCACCATGATGCATACCTACGCAGGATTCATTGTTATGCCAAAGGGTGAAAAACACGAGGTTCGCATTCGCGTAACAAGTCCAGCGGTCAAGATTTCGCTTTAAGGGTTGTCAGTTGTCGGTTATCAGTTATCGGTTAAAGAGGGTGCTGATTTAACTAAACCCTCTCTTAACTGACGACTGACAACTGGTAACTGACAACTATTAACAAGGAGACAATAATGCGTACAGTCAGTTTACGCCATCAAATGACAGTAGTTGTTATCGGCGGCATGCTGGTGTTAGGCGTTCTGATGAAAACGGAAGTGCACGGAATGACTCAGATGTCAACGACTCCAGAGCAAACCGATGTGCCCACTCTGTTTGCCGAAACGCTTGAACTTCCCAACTTAATTCGGGTTGCCGTTGCGCGGAGTCCAAAAGTTAAAGCTGCAAAGGCACGGTGGCAGGCGACAATTGAGCAATACCCGCAAGTGACGGCATTGCCCGATCCGATGTTCATGTACGGTTACTATCTGCGAAGCGTGGAAACACGGGTCGGACCGCAACGCCATCGACTCAGTTTGTCACAAACATTTCCATACCCTGGGACCCTTAATGCAGCCGGAGAGGTCGTCAAAAAGGCAATTGAGATTGAGCGTGTAAAGCATGAACAGGTGATACGTGATCTCATTGTTGAACTAAAGCTCAGTTACCATGAGTTAGCATATCTTCAACGAGCAGTCGAGTTGACACGGCAAAATCACGAACTGGTAGCCTCTATTCTCACAATCGCCACCGCACGCTATGCCGAAGGAAAAGCAACACTCAATGATGTACTGAAGGCACAAAGTCAAATCGCGCAGTTGGAATATGATCTCGTCCTGTTAGCGGAATTACAGCACGTTGAAAATGCTAACATCACGGGGATCTTGTCCATCCCTTCAACAACACCACTTGGCACAGCCGTCGCTGTACCTTATGAACTACTTGATGTACTGTTAGTCGATGTGGAAAAATTGGCATTATCAAAGCGGCAGGAATTGCGAATTGCCGGATTGAGCATCGAGAAAGCCACCGAAAGAATCGCCCTTGCAGAACTCCAGACGAAACCCATGCTCAAGTTTGATTTAATGACAATAGAAACCGGTGAAGCGTTGATGCCAGATGCTCTTGGTAGCGGTAAGAATCCATTCACAATTGGTTTCGGCGTAACAATTCCGTGGTCAGACCTGAAGAACAGTAGCAAGATTCGCGAGGCTCAGCAAAACCGTGAGGTTTCTACGGCGAACAAGCACGCCCTTGAAGATACAACGCGGGTTGCCCTCCGAAAGGTTTATTTCCGTCTTGAAAACGCGCGACGGCTTGTTGAACTCTATGAAACCACACTCATTCCACAAGCGGGGGCTGCGATTGAAGTCGCTGAGACGTGGCACCAAGAAGGTCCCAAGAGCATTACGGGGTTTCTTGAGACGCAGAGCGTTTGGTTGAATTTTAATCTCGCTCGCCTGCGTGCGATCGCAGATTATCAACAGAATGTCGCACGGTTGGAGCAGCTTGTTGGGGGAAAAATCGATGATTCACACATTGAGTAGTTATCGGTTATCAGTTATCAGTTATCAGCTCCAAGACAGCAAAGCACGAGTTGAGGGTTTGAACCGACGACTGAAAGAAAATCTGATCGCACAGATTTTCGTACCGACAACCCTTAAAATTTGCCTCATAATGCTCATTGTTTTAATCGGTGGGTGTGCGAACCGTCGACCGGAGACGTACCAAGAGTTACGTAGTGCTAAGATACAACCACCTGCGTATTACTATACAGAAGTAGAAAAAAAGATTGCCAATTTTGAAAACAAACCGACTGTAGAGCCAGATCCGTTTCTCAGCGAAATTGAAACAAAAGTATTGAAATACCAGAAACAGTGGCAGGCGCAATTAGAAAGTGAAACACCGATACCAAATCTGTTTTACGATCTTTCAACAGATACCCTGAAATCCTATCGGCAATTGGCAGCGTCCTCTGAAGAAGCGAAAACCCGACTTACCCAACCTATTGCGTTGGAACTGCTGGTGGCGTTTGGGTACGAATGGAACCCAGGTTTAAAAGCTGCCCGTGAAAAGATCCGAGCCGTGCTGGCGCAGTACCCTCAAGCTGCCTACTTAGAGAATGTGTTGCGTCAGTATAACGCTTTCACAAAGCAGCTTGATACCAAAGTTGGACCGATGCCCCATAAAGAGATGACCGCAATGAAATTTCCATTCCCAGGCACCCTCACATTAAAAGGACAGATCATCACTGAAGATGTGCTAATCGCCCAAAAAGAGTTTGAAATCGCCCTGCGGGATCTGGTGACCGAAATCAAGTTGGCTTACTATGATTATCTTTTTGTTGTAGAGGCAACCCGTATTAACAAAGAAAACCAAAAGTTACTACAGCAGATGGTTACTATTGTCCAGACGAAGTTTCGTGTCGGACAGGGTAAATATTCAAACGTCATTATGGCACAGGTGGAATTATCGAAATTGGCAGAGGTAATTATTACGCTTGAGCAACAACGCGAAACTATCATTGCGCGCCTGAATACATTGTTGAACGCTTCTACGGATTTGCCATTAGGGGATCCTGTGCCGATTGAAGAAGAACGCGTTACACTTGCTTTACCCGACCTGTATAAATTAGCGGTTGATAAACGTCAGGAAATCCAAAAACAGAAGTTGGCAATCAGTAAGATGGGTTTGATGGTAGAAATGGCAAAGCAGATGACATATCCCGACCCAACGCTCGGGGCGAGTTACTTTGAAAACCGGGCCATGGCGGACTTAAAACACACAGAAAAAATGCCGATGACATTTTCCGCCCGGCGGAGATTGAACCCAGCAAATTCAGCGTGGTTCGGGCACCGAAGTTCGTACATCCGTGAGATGGATGTAAAAATTGAGGCGATGGCGCATAAAATTGAAGAACTTGAAACCAATCTCCGCTTTGTTGTGAAAAGACACCATTTCGGGATGGAAACCGCAAATCGGAGTATCCGTCTCTATCGCCAGACGCTGCTGCCGCAAGCACGGCAGGCGTTGGATGCCTTGAATACTGCCTATCAGGCGGCGCAAATTGATTTTTTGAGTTTTTTGGATGCACAGCGTACTTTATTAAAATTGAAAATTGAGGAACAGCGAGCATTGCGCGATTATCGCCAACATCTCGCACAATTAGAGCAAGCAGTTGGCGTGATATTGCCGAAAAAACCTCTATAAACATTTCACGCCTACGGGGTTCAGATTCCGTTGGAATTCACCAGAAACTGCCATGAAATGTAATGGGGCCCAGAGATCCATCATGAAAAAAATGTCCAGGGCAATTATTTAAAAAAGGAGTTCGCAAAATGCCTAAAAATTTTTGCCTCGCAATCACACTGATGATTACTGTGCTTTTCATATTCGGTTGTAATCAGCAAGAGAACGCTGAAGTGGAGCATCGCGTGAGTGAAAAACAAGACCTAACATCGAGGGATATGTCCGGCATGGATGAACACGCCGACCACAACCATGCACCAATGGTAGCCTCCTTAGATGAAGCAAAGACGATTCGGTTCTGGACGTGTGTTATGCACCCTACGGTCAAAATGTCAGAATCTGGTAGTTGTCCAGTTTGTAAGATGGATCTTATTCCCATTTCCGAAGGTTCAGGACTGGAACTGACTGAACGACAGAAGGCGTTGATTCCAGTGCGCACTGAACCTGTTGTTTTTCGCAAAGTTTCACGTGAAATCCGCACAGTCGGTGTCCTTGATTACAACGAAACTCGGATGGCTTATGCGTCAACCCGTATCTCCGGGTGGATTGAGGACTTGCACGTTGATTTCACCGGCATCAAGGTGCGCGAGGGCGATGAACTCTTATCTATCTATAGCCCAGAGTTAGTCGTGGCACAAGAGGAATATCTAACAGCACTCAAAAGTGTGGAAGAACTCCAAAATACAGAATATGAGGAACTCCTCCGCTCCATTGAACTAAACCTCACTGCTGCTGAATCCAAGCTGAAATTGTACGGATTAACCGAAAACCAAATAATAGATATCCGCAACCGCGGCGAAGTTAGAACCATTCTGCCGCTCTACGCGCCTATCGCGGGGACTGTTGTTCACATGAACGTCATGCAGGGGCAACACCTCAAAAAAGGGATGAATCTTTATCGCATCGCAGACCTCAGCAGTTTGTGGATTATGGCGGATGTTTACGAGTATGAACTACCGTGGATTTACATGGGGCAATCCGTCGAAATTACAGCGCAATCAATGCCGGGCAAAACGTTCTCTGGCAAAGTCACCTACATTTACCCGTTCTTTGACACTAACACCCGCACCCAGAAAGTGCAAGTGGGTGTCGCGAATCCGAACGAGGAACTCCGACCAGGAATGTATGTGACACTCCGCATGAAACCGACGCTTGCAGAAATCTATACCCGAGGCGGTATGGACCTCGTTGAAACAGCAGAAACATCTGCCGAGGCTGCCCCTGTGTGGGCGTGTCCGATGCACCCTGAAGAGCAGTCTGATGAATTCGGTGAATGCTCCATCTGTGGCATGGACCTCGTTGAAACAGCAGAAACATCTGCCGAGGCTGCCCCTGTGTGGGCGTGTCCGATGCACCCTGAAGAGCAGTCTGATGAATTCGGTGAATGCTCCATCTGTGGCATGGACCTCGTTGAAAAACAGCCAACAGCAGCAGGCGCAGATTCTCACGCGCATCGACCGCTGGCTTCACCTACGATCCGTACAGATCAACCACCGTTGATATTCAAATATGTGTGTCCCGACTATCCAGATGAGTACGCAACTGTACCCGGGCTATGTCCGCGTGATGGAAAGCCTCTCATTATGACAGGTGAGGTCTTAACTGTTCCCAAGAGTGCAGTCATTGATACCGGTCTACGGAAGATCGTCTTCGTGGATCGTGGCGAATCAGGTTATGAACAGGTTGAAATTAAGGTGGGTCCCGAAGCCTGGGGAACAGCGGAGGGTTCAGAAACCAAACGCCGATACTATCCGATTGTTAGCGGACTGATGCCTGGTGATACGGTTGTCACCCGTGGCAACTTCCTGATAGATTCGCAAACACAGTTAACAGGCTCGGCATCAGGGGCTTACGGCGGTGCGCTCGGTGATGAAGGATCAGCAGCCCCTGTCCATCAACATTAAGGAGTCGTCAGTTGTCAGTACGGATTTTTTAAAAAAAGCCTTTCAGGCATCAGATAAGAGGCGTTGTTAAACGAAAATCTCTTAACCGGTAACTGATAACCGACAACCGATAACCACTCAAAATGATTAACCGAATTATTGAAATCTGTATGAAAAACCGCCTGCTGGTCTTAGTCGTCTTTGTGTTCGTCACAATGGCAGGTTGGTGGGCATTGAATCGGACGCCAATTGATGCTATGCCGGGCATCGGTGAAAACCAAGTGATTGTCTTCGCGGACTGGCCTGGACGCAGCCCGCGGGACATTGAAGATCAGGTCATCTATCCGTTGAGCATCACCATGCTTGGGATCCCCGATGTTAAAGATGTTCGTTCGACTTCGATGTTTAGCTTCGGTTACATTAACATTATCTTCAAAGATGATGTTGATTTCTATTGGGCTCGCACACGCGTCTTGGAGCGTATGAATCTGGCACAAAAAGACATGCCAGAGGGTGTCGTGCCGATCCTGGGTCCCGATGCAACCGGGGTCGGGCAAGTATTTTGGTATACGGTTGAGAACGGATACTATTGCCCTAATCATCCAACGGAACGCTACGCCGAGCCAGGCATCTGTCCAGAAGGTGGTGAAAAACGTGTTGCTTCCAATTTAGAGCTGCATGAACTTCGGACGCTCCAAGACTGGACGGTTCGCTACTATCTCGCCTCCGCTGATGGCGTTTCAGAGGTCGCTTCAGTCGGTGGGTACGTCAAACAGTATCAAATCGACATCGATCCGAACACTTTATTGGCATACAATGTGCCGTTGTCCACCGTTTACAACGCCGTTCGTGGGAGTAACCTTGATGTTGGTGCCAAGGTTATTGAGGAAGGCGGAATGGAATTCCTGATTCGAGGTTTAGGGTTTATCAAAAGTATTGAGGACATAGAAAATATCGTAGTCAAGGCACATAACGGCGTGCCTGTCTACATCAAGAACCTTGGCACAGTCAGCGAAGGTCCCGACTTTCGGCGTGGTGCTTTAGACAAAGCGGGGATTCCTGCAACTGGCGGGGTTGTGCTAATGCGCTACGGTGATAATCCACTGCGCGTGATTGAAAATGTCAAAGCGAAAATAGCGGAACTCACGCCTGGGCTGCCATCCGGGGTCCGAATCGTCCCTTTCTATGATCGGAGCCATCTTATTCACCGAGCGACGGATACACTAAAGGAAACGCTAACGGAAGAAATCATTGTCGCTGCAGTTGTTATCCTGCTTTTCTTAGGACAAGTTTCGAGTAGCCTGATCATAGCACTTGTCTTACCGATGGGTGTTTTGCTTGCGTTTGTAGGCATGCACATTATCGGTTTACCGTCGAATATCATGTCGATGGGTGGCATCGCCATCGCGATTGGCGTTATGGTGGATGCGGGCATTGTGATGACAGAAAACATCACACGGCACTTACAGGAACCACACGTAGGTGAAAGCAAACTTCAGGTTGCAACCCGTGCTGCGAAAGAAGTCGGTCCCCCTATTTTCTTTGCAATGCTCATTGTCATCGTTGCCTTCATACCTGTCTTTTCTCTTACGGGTCAAGCGGGTAAACTCTTCAAACCACTTGCCTATACAAAAACTTTCGCTATGCTTGGGGCAGCCCTCCTCGCGATTAGTTTAGTGCCTGTTTTAGGGTCTATTCTACTCACAGACCCAACGCGAACCCGAACAGGAGCGGTTTCCAAACGAGTGGCACAAATGCTGGCGTTACTCGGCTGGCCCCTAAGAAAGTTAGCCGATGCGATTACGTGGTTACTCAGAACTATCTATCGTCCGATTATTGGGTTGGCTGTAAAGAATATTTGGACGAAACTCGCTGTCGTTGCTTTAGCAGTCTTGATTTTTGCTGCGAGCATCCCCTTAACTCCCTTCTATAAAAATATTGGGCAAGAATTCATGCCTCCGCTTAACGAAGGTGCCCTGCTATTTATGCCGGTGCTGCTACCGGGTGCCTCAATTACGCAAGCGAAAGATGTTATGGCGAAACAGGATTTGATTATGAATCGATTTCCGGAGGTTTCACTTGTGGTGGGAAAATTGGGACGGGCATCAACGGCAACCGATCCTGCTCCAATTGGTATGTTTGAAACCGTTATCAATATCGTTGACCCGGCGGCGTGGCCCCGGCGAGCGATTAAACGCAATTCGACAGAGAAACTTGTATCCTCTCTTGTTCAACGCTTAATACGTGAGGAACTTATGAGCGAGGAACATGCGAATCATATTGGTACTGATTTTCTGGATGATATTGTGACGACAACCATAAAACGGTTTGATACTTTAGCGACAACCTACCATAATTCTCATCTGTCAGTTGAAGAACGCGAGAAGCTCTATCGCATCTGGTTATTACGAATCCTTCTGGAGGAACACCTCGCCGAAAAGCGGATGGGTGAAATGGGGTTAGAACACGTCAGAATTGGAGAGCCTGAGACTGAGATAAAACTTCATCAGATCGCCGAGGAAATTGGACCGACACTCAAGCATAAAACTTACTTCCGAACCAAGAATCGCAGCGAACTCATCACTGAGCTGACAGAGGCTACACGAATGCCAGGCGTGTCGCCTATTATGACACAGCCAATACGCAATCGTGTTGATATGCTCGCAACAGGCATACAAACGCCAATCGGAATTAAGGTATTTGGTAAAGACCTCGCGAAAATTGAAGAAATTGCCGTGCGGATTGAGCAGGAACTCCTAAAACTTGAGGGAGCACAGGGTCCCTATGCCGAGCGCATTGGAAATAAACCGTACCTCGAATTTCACATTAACAGGGAAGAAGCTGCCCGCTACGGCATCCAAATCCGAACAGTCCAGCAAATCATCATGACAGCAATCGGTGGCATGAATTTGACCCATACCGTTGAAGGACGGGAGCGATTTCCGATTCGGATCCGTTACATGCGGGAGTTGCGGGATAATATTGAGGCACTCAAGCGCGTCCTCGTGCCGGCGCCAAAGGGACTCCATGTTCCGCTTGAGCAACTCGTAAAGATTGAGAGGCGCCCAGGGCCCGCGAAGATTGCAAGCGAAAATACACTCCTCTTTTCCCGCGTCTTTTGTGATGTAGACGTTGATACGGTTGGGCTGGTTGACTTCGTTACATTAGCCCAAAGGACGCTTGATGAAAAGATCAAACCAACTTTGCCGCAGGGCTATTTCTACGCTTTTAGCGGACAATACGAAGCCGAGCTGGAAGCCCGTAATCGATTAACGATTGTCGTACCTGTATGTATCGCTGTTATCTTTATTTTGCTATATCTCCAGTTCAAATCCCCTTCTGCAATGTTTTCGATTTTCCTTGCAATTCCTTTCGCATTCATCGGTGGCATGTGGATGCAGTGGTTAATGCAATACATACCAGAGGCACTCGGCGGTGGTTACGCTATTAAATACAGTACAGCCGTGTGGGTGGGGTATATAGCTTTATTCGGCATTGCTGTCGAAGATGGAATCGTTTTAATTGAATATCTATTGGGACGAGTCCGCGCAGGTGAACCTATTGACGAAGCCGTCATCAATGCTGGCTTGTTGCGCGTTCGACCCATTATCATGACCACAGCAACCACAGTTCTTGCATTATTGCCAATTATGTTAGCAGAAATTAGCACGACGACTGGCGCGGAATTAATGAAACCCATCGCGGTGCCTACCTTCGGGGGGATGGTCTCAGCAACGGTGGCCAACCTTATCTTAGCACCTGTGCTATTTTCTCTCTTCTATCCAGTTGAGCGGTGGATTCGCGAACGATAGCGGAGGGATGTTTTGAGGGGCGACTTTGCAGATATAGCGACCAGACTTAGGCCCAACGTCTGTCACTGACACATCAAATTGGAGAAATCATGAAACTTCTGACGACATTCGGCATCTGTATACTTATCAGTCTTATGGGGTTACCGACGATCGCTACTGCACTTGAACTTGAAAAATACACACATGTTGCAAGAGGTGGTGTCGTAAGCGTCGGTCGTGGATTAGCACTCACAAACAAGGAGTTGGAAACCGCACGCACCGAAGAATTTTCAGTAGGGTTTCAATTAACATCTGCGCTCCGATTTTCAGTCCCGTTCAGTAATTACACCGTGGATACTCGAGGCGGCAGCACAGATGTTCTCCCCTTCGGTATGTTGAATGTTGAGACCGTTGGCATAATACTGACTCTAAGTGGACGTGGGAAATGGGCCCCGTTTATTGGACTTGGAACCAACTTCTACGCCTTCACTGAACAATTCACTGCGCCAGCAAATATCCAGAACACTTTTGGCGCGGAAGCGTCTACTGGACTCAATATAAGACTTATTGACAGCATCTTTGAAATGGCACAGTTGCACGGATCAGTCGGTTATCAATTCAGTTTTTTAAGACCGGCGGTTAGCGTGCCTACCAAACCTAATATTGAAGCATTATCGTTGAACCGCCATAGTGTTACTTTTCGGTTAGAAATCTTAGGGTTATAAATGAAGGGCTTGAGTTATTCCAGCGGCTGTCTCAACCTCTCTATTGAGATCCATAGATGGTAGTTAGGATTCCTGAATAATCTTTTGTGTTTCTGGACGCAGCAAATCGTAAATTACACTAAAAGGCTTGGTAAAAATAAAAATATCTGATAAACTTATAGTGATATCCAAAAAAGAAATCTCGGCAAATAAACATACTCCAGAAATTATCGCCTCACTTCGGTTTTATTCATCTTACTGGCTTCTTGTACATGTTGATGAACGTATTTATGTCTGACACCACAAGGAAATTACAGATGTTTTTTCAAATCTATCGTCATTCTCGAACAGGCATTTTGTTAGCACTCGTTTTTTTTATATTAAGCACACCCCTACTCATCAATGCTCGCGAAACGGAGTTGCCCGAGCAAAAATTGATGGCTATCTTCCCGATGGCGAAGAAATTTGTTCTGAGAAATCCGCTACTGACACCAGACAAAATTGCTGCAATTGAGAAGGAACTTGGTGCTAAACTTCGGACAGAAGATCAGAAACCGATTTTCTATATTCCGATCAGTGACGAAAAGAAGCCTATGGGTTTGGTATTGTTCACTGATGCGAAGGGAGCACACGGCGTTATTAAAGGGGCTGTTGGGCTGAACATGACCGGAAAGGTCGTGAAAGTGGAGGTGTATGAACATAAGGAAGCTGATGGGATTGCAGCGGAGAAGTTTCTCAACCAATTCATCGGTATGGGCATAGACGACGCTTTCAAGGTTGGAGAAGGCATTGAAGCGGTTGAAGGACATCAAGCGGCTTCAAACGCGGTCGCGCTGATTCCGAAAAAGACATTGGTCATGAGTTATACCCTCTTTTCCAAACGCAAACCAGAGCCTGATATAGCAGCGGAATCACAGCCCGATACGCCAGATATTCCAGAGGAAGAGATGCCGGAAGTCGACGACCTCAAAGCACTCATGGCGTTGATGATAGATGACTATTTTGTCGTCGTTGACTACTTTGATGAAAAAGAAAGCAAACAAAAAGCCATTGAAGCAGCGAAACGACTCGCTAAATATGGGAAGATTATCTCCGATTTTGAGCCACCAAAGAACACAGATCAGACCGAGGAGTACGTCTACTTGCAAGATACGTTTAACGAAAACCTCCTTAAATTCGCCGAAGCACTTGAGATAGAAGGTATCTCTGACGAAACGCGTAAGCAGTGGGATGCTATCGTTACGTTAGTTAATCAGGCACACCTCCGATTTAGCGAGGAGGAGATTGACCTGGATGCGTATTAGGGGTGGGTATCATGTCCAGTCCAGTGCTGAAATCTACGCAACCCTTAATTTTAACCAAGCCCGCGATGTCCAAACTTAACCAACGCTCGGTGGGCATTGACGTGGCATTTCACCAAATAAACAACATTGAAAAGTTGGCGCGAAGTACTGTAACTTTTGATTGGAGACCACATGAAAAATTGGATATGCTGCTTGCTTACGGTCGGTATGTTGGTATGCACATTGCAAGCGTCGGCACAGATTCGTCCGCCTCGGCGGAAACACAGAATCATGGTAGATCCGGCGGCGAAGCAGGAAAAACCTCTTAGGGCAGATATTGGGGCAAGCCTCAAAGACATCGCAAAACGCGCAACGCAACACATCCAAACTCCGAAGGTTGATGTGGTATTCGTCGTTGACGGTAGCAGGCAGATGTCAGGGCATCTCGCCGACCTCGAGAAACAACTCGTCAATATGCTCGCCGTTATAGAGGCAAAAACAATGGATTACAGGTTCGCGCTGGTAAATTTTCACTCGGTGTATGGAGAACCGCGCGTCACTTTCCATCAATGGACTTTCGACTATCTCAGCATTGAAAAGGCATTCCGAGATATGCGGGTCGAATCCGGAAATAATATCGAATCTGGATATGGACTCGATGCTGTCGTGAAAGGTCTGAATGCGTTGGAATTTCGAGAGGAGGTTACAACGCGGTTCGTCGTGGTAACCAACTCGCGGATGCGTACCTCATGGACGGAAGCAAAGGCGAAAAATAAAATTAGCCAACAGATTATCGACCTTTGTCGGAAAAACGATGTTCAACTCAATTTCATCGGTATTAGTGAAAAGGTTCAAGCGGAACTTACTGATGAAACGAGTGGTATGTGGTATCCGATTGATTCGAACCAGCGACGGATGGATGGACAACGGATTCGGAGCGGTGAGACAATTGCTGACAAGGCACTACTTCGGGTTGACGGTTTGTTTAAACGTATTGCTGAAAATTTAGTTGCGAGCAATCCGGGCAAAATAGATATTGTGTTCGTTTTCGATTACAGTCTGAGCATGGATACCAAGACGGAACCCGCATGCGATGGTTTGGATCTCATGGTTTCTATACTCAAGGCAGCCGGAGTGGACTATCGATTTGGGATTATTCGGTTTTGGGCGGCAGTTGGTGGCGGCGAAAGCACCATCGTTGTAACTAAACCGCCGTTAGAACCGGAGCAGGTGAAATCGCTTTTTCGCCTTCCGAAAATCGGCGATGAGCATCTCCTCGATGCTATTATTGAAGGGGTACCGAAACTCCGGACCGAACAGGAACGCGACCTCGTCCTGATCATTGTAACAGATGAATCGACAAGCAAACGACCCGAAAAAGGGTATACCGCGGGTAGAGCGATTTCAGTGTGTCGAGGGGCACTTGCTCGGGTCTATGTCATGGGTGGGGTTACCTCTATGCGAAGTAGTTCTATCGGTGATAACTTCCAACGCCAAGTCGCTCAGGTAACGAAAGGCGAACACTACATCATGCCGGGGTCTACCATTGCGGATGAACGCCGGTAGTCTGTTCCTCACTATCCCTACGTCTGCTTATTGCGCTATAGCAAGTTCATCTGGCGTTTTGGCATGGATGGCGATAAGGACAAAACAGGTTGACTGTAAATTGGCAACCGACTTTGACAATTCAATCGGTGTATTGCTGACGAAGCTGCCATCTTCCTGCCGTACACTTGTTAAATAGTTGATAGCAATCCGGCGGGTATTGAGTGGATCGTTTCCTGCGGCGAGTGCCATAATTGCAATCGCTGTAATTTCTGGATCGCTTGGACTGTTTTTATAGCGTCCGAACCCCCCATCACTGTTCTGGAGTTGCTTTAACCAAGCGATTTGGACATCAATATCGAAAACAGTCTCTAAACCTTGTACCACCCAAGATGTTACAAAAACGTCAGATCTGCCGCCACGTTCTAATGCCCAGCCCCCGTCGAAATTAATGCCTTCTGCTAACCATTCTGCGCCTTTAGAAATCGGGGCAAAATTCTGTTTGAAGCCGAGCCTTCTAAATCCAGCTAACACAGCAGCAGTGTAAAGTATGTTGTCCGGACTTCGTTCTTTTTTTCCCCATCCACCACTTCGGTTCTGCGCTTTTTTTAACCAACTAAGCCCTTTAAAGCGAACTTCGGGGTCGGTTTCCGCCGCCGCTAATGCGATAAGTGCAAAGGTTGTATGGGCGGTATTGTTGTTCCAACTTCCGTTATCCCATTGCGCATTTCTGAGGTACTGAACGCCAAATCGGATGACCTGTGATCCAGTGCCCCACCCCGCATCGAGCAACGCCCAAATCGCGAACGCAGTATTTTCCACGTTGCTCTCTCCGCCAGGGATCAGGGGCCACCCACCATCTTCGTTCTGGTGCTGCACAATGTAGGTTTTCGCGCTTTCTATGGTTTTGAAGAGAGGCGGTCCCTCCAGTACTTCATCTACTTCATCGGAAGCAAGTCCTTCGCTATCCACAACGGTTTCACCGCTAACGCCAATCAA